>LUZK01000160.1 GCA_001603595.1 Bacteroidales bacterium Bact_19 | reverse complement strand
TAAAAGTTAGCATTCCGAAAAACAAAGAGGCAAAAATTGTTAAACAAATTAAAATATCATAAAATTAATTTCATTGTTAAATGATTAGGAAAGAGGGCATAAGCCCTCTTATTTTTTTGTAAATTTAATTAAATTTTTAAAAATAAATCTATTATAGGAAATTGTATTTTTTTATTCTCAAAGAGTTTTTATTCATCACTTAATTTCAAATTCCGCATTAGAAAATACGAGATTTGGGTTTGACTTATAGATTCTTTCAACATAAAAACATTTTTCTTATTTTTATTTTTATGATTTTAAAAATTAATTGAAAAATTCAATAAGAAATTTTTTGCGGGGCAAAAATTTATAAACATTATTTATAATTACATTTGCCGTGTAAAACAAAATTTAATGATATTATGAATGTTTTATTAGAATTCAAATCAATAATTACATGTCCGAATTGCGGATTCTCAAAGGAAGAAATAATGCCGATTAATGCTTGTCAGTTTTTTTACGAGTGTACTAATTATGGGACAATACTAAAACCTAAATTAGAAGATTGCTGTGTATTTTGTTCATATGGAACAGAAAAATGTCCACCAAAACAACAGATTGACAGATAGAAAACGTTTGAGGCTTGGCACATGTGGCGAATTCCAACGCCATAAGTTTCGAGCCACTACAAAGTTAGTAAAAATATAATGTTTTATTAAAAATAATTTCGCCATTGTGCTAAGCTTTGCTGTTACCGCCTGGTGTTCTATCTTCCAGGCTTGTAAATCATTGTCATTTTACTTTCTTGTCTTTCCGTGACGGCTTGTGTGTCAGCGTTTTTATTTTTTTTTGTGTCGGCAAATTTTCATTGTAAATTTTTGCAGTGTGTTGGCTTTATAAGCTCTTTGACAAAGCTTCGGCTGGAGCGTTTGCACGAAGGGTCACTGGCAATTCCGATAAATCGGAACAGGTCGTGATTGCAAAATGAGGAGGCTCTTAGTTTT
>LUZK01000159.1 GCA_001603595.1 Bacteroidales bacterium Bact_19 | reverse complement strand
AGATCATCGCCACAGTTTTAAGGAGGTTAAATCGTATTTTGACAGAAAAATACGAGAGTTTATGATTGGGTACATAGGTGAATCAAAATAATAAATCAAAAAAGTTTTTAGATCTAATTAAAACATAAAATCTCAAAAAAATACATTTTGTGAATTTTAACAACATACGGTTAAAAAGTTCTTATTATTTTGATGTTATTTTATAAGACAGGTTTCTATTTTTACAAAAAAAAACATGATAAGAACCGGAGTATATTTTAACAATAAATTAAATAGTGAAGCATTAGAAAATTTAATATTTATTCCTGAACTAAGCTTAGTTGGGGTTTATTCTCCTGAAAAGATTGACTTAGGTGGAATACAATTAATGCAATATGAATATCCGGAATCACTTATACACGATGTTGATGCTGTCATTGCATTCGCACCATATTCAAAACCATATATTGTAGAAAACATTGTTAAAAATTTCAAACATGTTCTTTTTGAGCCTACTTCTGAATATAAAAACGAAAACATATATCAATTATCTAAATTTGTTGAAGAAGCCGATGTGAAAGTTATGGCCGGGCTTCAACATTATTATGACAATGTGTTTGTATCGGCTCGTCCATTAATTAAATTTCCACGTTTTATTCAATCCAGATTTTTCAAACAATTTGGAAATTATCAGGAAGATAATTCTGTATTGATGGATATGATTCTAGTTGATGTAGATATTATTCTAAATATTGTTAAATCCGAGATAAAACACATTTGGGCTAATTATTCTAGTCTTAGTAAAAGGGATCCTGACATAATAAATGTAAATATTGAATTTATGAACGGAGCTTGTGCTCAGTTAACTGCGGGACAAATCTCAACTACAAATACTCATGAAATAAATTTTTATTGTGATAATTATTATGTAAGCGTTGATTTTCTTAATTCAAAGGCCTGGCAGGTTAAGAAACGCGATGATAGCTCTGAAGCAAGTTTATTTCAACAAAATGTAGGAGATTTAATAATAGAACCCATACCAAATGTAGGAGATTTAATAATAGAACCCATACCTATCCGAAAAAATAATTCTTATTCCAATGAATTTTCAGCATTTGCAAAATCAATAATATACAACAAAACTCCAGAAATAAATCTTGACTCTTTAACTCGTACTTTTGACACTATTGCAAAGATAAACGAAAAGCTAAAATTAAATAATCGTTAAATTTAGTTTAGCTTTTAAACAATATTAGGTTTATATTTGCGTTTTAAAAAACAGTTCAAAATAATGAATGCATTAGTGAAAATTTTATACTTATTTATAATTCTTGCCGTGTTGTTATTGAATTTGGGTTGTGATTTTATAAATCCTCCTGAAAAAATTCCAACGTATATTGCTGTAGATACCATTTATCTTCAAACAGACCCTGTATATCAAGGTTCTTCTAAACATGCGATATCAGATTGTTGGTTGTATGTAAATAACAAACTAATTGGTATTTTTGAGGTGCCGTTTAAAGTTCCTGTTCTCGAAAGCGGATTGCAATCTATTCAGATAGAACCGGGAATAAAAGTTTCAGGGAGCGACTCATATCGTCAAATTTACCCAATGATGTATGGATATTATTTTGATACAGTTTTAACAGAGGGTGGTGTAATGACTGTTAATCCGGTATTTACATATCGTCCTGCAACATTTGCTTTGATTGAAGATTTTGAAGATATTGGTACTGCTTTTGAAATAAGTCAACAAAGCGATACAAACATAATGATTGTTCAGAATCAAAATTCGTTAGAAGGGAAATCAATGTATTTTGCACTCGATAATCAACGGAAAAATTTTGAATGTCGAACTACTTCTATTTATGATTTGCCTAAAACCGGAAAAGTATTTCTTGAAGTCAGTTTTAAATCTACTGATAATTTTGAGTTTGGAATTTTTTCTCTTGAATATACAGGGCAACAGGCAATGGAAGTCAGGAAACGAGTTTATGTTTTTAATCCTACCACTACGTGGAAACGAGTTTATATTGACATGAATTATTTTATTATCAATGCAAATGGAAGTCAATTTAGATTGTATTTCACCTGTTCCAGACCCGAAAATGCTCAAAATCTGAAAACAGAGGTATATAT
>LUZK01000067.1 GCA_001603595.1 Bacteroidales bacterium Bact_19 | reverse complement strand
CATAAATACATCTTCAAAATTTTAAAAAATACACCTCCACAATTTCGACATTCCTTAATTGCCTGGTGCAAAATTTCTTGCCGGAAGATAATGAGTTTTACTTTTTTGCTTTTTTGTTTAATTTTAAAATTCTTCTTATTGCAAAAATATAAAATAAATTAAAATAACAACACAATTCAAAAATAGATTATTTTTTTATTACTTCAAGTACATTATTATCCCCTTTTCATTAATTTTATTACATCCCCAAATCAATAATTTGATTACATAAAAAAAATACTTCGAAAGTTTTTTTATATTTTTCAATCACTTACTCATCAAATCAAAGTCATATTTTTCTATCATTTATAATTCTATAATTTTTATAACTCATAATTTCGTCTTATATTTAGTACAAAAATTTAAAAAACTCCACACTGTAGTTATAATTCAATTTTTTTTAAATTTGTAATTTTAAAATACACGATGAAAAATCTCTTTAAAATATTTTTGATATTTCTCATCTTAAAATTTTCAATATTATTAAATTCTTATTCTCAGAACGCATTAACTGGCAGAATAACTGACGCTGTTACAGGAGAAAACCTTGCTTTTGTAAATATTGTTTATAACTCCAAAAATTTAGGGACTACCACCGATATTGATGGATATTTTATAATTCCTGACAGAAATAAAATTGAGTTTTTGAGAATTTCTTCTATCGGTTACGAAACTAAGTTTATTGTAAAAGAAGATATTCAGCACAAATCTTATATTGAAATAAAATTACAGGGACAAGCATTAACTCTTAAGGAGGTAACTGTTCTTCCCGGTGAAAATCCAGCACATAGAATCATTAATCTTGTTATCGAAAACTCCGATAAAAATAATCCCGAGAAAGTTCGTTCGTTTACATATACTTCTTACAACAAAATGTATTTTACTGTTGATTTAAGTTCAGTAAAGCAAGATACCAGCTCCACAAAAAACAATGAGTTAAACGATTCAGCTTTAATGGAACTTTCCAAATTTCTCGACGAACAATATTTATTCCTAACAGAATCGGTTACTGAAAGGAGATTTCTCTATCCCGATAATAATCGAGAAAAAGTTTTAGCTCACAGAATTTCAGGTTTGCAAAATCCTGCTTTTACTCTGCTTACTAATCAGTTTCAATCCTTTTCTTTTTACAAAGAGTTTGTAAGTATTTTAGACAAACGATATTTAAGTCCCATAAGTAAAAACAGCACAAGACGCTACCTTTTTATTATTGAAGACACACTGTATAACGAATTAAAAGATACTATTTTTGTAATATCTTTCCGACCGCGAAAAGATACAAATTTCGACGGACTTCAAGGAGTTTTACACATAAATACCAAGGGCTATGCCATTCAAAGTGTAATAGCTCGTCCTTTCGAGCCAGATGGATTTTTTAACGTTAACATTCAACAAAAATATGAACTTATTGATGGTGTTCAATGGTTTCCTGTTCAGTTGAATACAGATTTGATTTTTAATCTTTTATCTCTTAGCAGCGGAAGCAAAAGCAACAATTCCCTCAGTTTTCCTGTGGTGGGGATAGGGAAATCATATATTTATGATATTAGCCTCAATCCGGATATTAAACGAAAAGAATTTAACCAGCTGGATGTGATTGTTGCAGATGATGCACATAAAAAAACAGAAGAATTCTGGAACAGATACAGAAAAGAAATGCTTACAGAAAAAGAAATTCGCACTTACCGGATTATTGACAGCATCGGCAAAGAAGCTAATCTCGACAAAACAATGGATATTTTTGACTTTCTGCTTTCAGGATACATTCCCGTTTCAATTTTCAACATAGATTTATCATCAATTTTATGGTTCAACGAATACGAAAAATATCGTTTAGGACTAGGCATAAATACAAACAAAAAACTTTCTAGATATTTCTCAATTGGAGGTTATTTTGCTTATGGTTTTAGGGATAAAGCTTGGAAATATGGAGCTTTTACTGACTTTTTCTTTAACCGTTCACAAACAACAAGACTCAGGTTTTCGTACAAACAAGATTTAGTTTTTTCAGATGAAATTTTTTTCAGCAATGCTTTAATAGGCTTTGCTCAGCAAAATTTAAGGGATTTCTTTTTATCTGAAATGGATTCTGTAAAAATATATTCCGCCGATTTTAAATTTAATGCTCTTAAGTATCTGACCGCTGAAATTAAAATTTCTCACATAGAAAAGAATTTTATTAACCTCCAAAGATATGATTATATAAACGAAATACATAAAAATACTACTTTTTACGAAGCAGGATTGTATCTTAGATATGCTTATAAAGAAAAATTTCTTCAAACTCCACGTGGAAACAGGCTAAGTCTCGGAACTAATTATCCTATTCTTCAAATTAATTACATCAGAGGGATAAATGTTAGCAATAATTATTCTCAGTATAACAAGGCAGAAATTAATATTTCCAAAAAATTTATCTGGAGAACTGTTGGTGAAAGCCTTATCACTCTTATAGGAGCTTTTGCTGATAAGAACACGGCTTACGGCAGTTTATACTACGGCATGGGAAGCTATTCATGGTTAAACATTTACAACAGTTTTAATACCATGCGTGTAAACGAATTTGTTTCCGACCGTTTTGCTTCGGTATTTTTACTGCACAATTTTGGTAGTCTGCTTTTTAAAACTAAAAAATGGCAACCACAGATAGCATTATTTTCTGCCGCTGGCTGGGGTAACAATCATCTTATTAATTCCGATATTATGAAGATGAACAAAGGATATTTTGAATCAGGAATTATCTTAAATAATTTGGTTAAAATTAATTTTCAAGGTTTCGGTGTTGCTGTTTATTATCGCTACGGTCCTTATTCTCTGCCAAGGGAAATCGATAATTGGGCTTTCAAATTATCATATAACATTATTCTTTAAATGTTTTACTTGTTGTTTCATCTACAGAAAATTATTTGATAATATTCGATTTATCGGAACGAACAAGATTGTAAGACAATTTACCTAAAAAATTTTATACAGGATTTCTTTTACTTTAGTCTTTCTTCAGAATTCTGAATATACCTGAAAAATTATTGTAAAACTATTTTTTTTACAATTTTTTGATTATTGACATAAAGTTCAACCAAATAAACTCCGGGCAGCAAACTGAGTTGATTTTTGTTTATCATAAAATAATAAGTTCCGGCTTTGAAATATTGATTATTAACAATTTCCGAAATATGATTTCCAGCAACTCCTTTAAGAGAGATTTTACAGTAAGAATCCTCAAAAAGGCTAAGCCTGATTTGTGCTTCGTCTTTTAACGGATTAGGAAATACGCTCATATCAGAACTTAATTCAATTTCCAAAGTATTTTCCAAGGTCGAGGCTGTCTGTTTTTCCAGGAAATTCTGATTTATCCAAAAGAATTGACTTTCTGTTTCCTTTCCATCGCAAAAATACCGTTTCTCCATCAAAAGACTTGCAACAGGATATTTTTGAATGTCGCTATACCATAAGTATTTAATTGAATGAATTCTGACCTCGCGACATCTACTTACCTGAACCGATAGGCTTTCAATTTTAATTCGTAATGCATTTATATTATTGCCGGGCAAAATGACAGTTCCGTAAGCATCAGCCTCGATTTTGTAATTACCTGTAATTTCAGTTTCAGTGCCATTTCTAGAAATAGCTTTGGCAGCAAAATCAGATTCATATATATCAGTAAATGCAAATGGATATTTTAATCGCACTATTGGTTTATCATAATAAATCATATAATCTTGGTTACTAAATCCTGCAAGTGAATAATTATTTTTACTTATTTGATGGTAATAATTATCTTTACCCTGAGTAAGAACCAAAGCATTCCGGATATTAAACTCATCCAACAAATTCTTTTCTCCTTGATTAAAATAACTAAATTTAATATTGCCTGTAGTATTTAATGCCGAAAAGTCCCAAATCTGATTTCTACCGGGACCTCCAACCTGTGGAATTTCATATTCAACGAAAACATTTTTATCTCCCGCAACAGGCAAATGTTTATCGGCTGTAAGAACCACCTGAGCAAATAAAGTAGAACTGAAAAATATTATAAAAATTAAAATCAGATTTTTCATATTTCATTTTTTTGATAAGCGAATATACAAAAATTTTTATCAGGTTCAGCAAATCAATTACTTTTTACCGGCCTTTCCTCTTCGAATATTTACACCGTCAATTTTTATTAGAACATCGTTTTTATAAGTGTAGGTTACCAGTAATTTTCCTGACTCGTCAAATTTTTTCCAGTCTTTATGTTTTTTCCCCATACGATACGCTCCAAATATCTCTATATTTCCGTTAGGATAATAAAATTTGTGCATTCCATCGGGTTCGTCTTTTTTAAAGTTCCCTATAAATCTAAGTTTGCCATTGTCATTAAATACGAATTGCCACTCTCCTTCTTTTTCGCCGTAATTGAACTTTCCTTTCTGAGTAACATCCCCAACGTTAATTTCCCAATCACCGTTACGTTCACCATCAAAATATTCTCCTTTAAGTATTAAATTCCCGTCAATATCAAATTCTTTGAAAGGGCCTTCTCTTTTGCCCATAAAGTAAACCTCTTCCCTGCGAATATTCCCGTTTGGGAAATACCAGGTCCATTCTTTTTCAGGCTTGTCTTGTTCAAAATAGCCTTCCATTTCTGTACTTCCATCAGGAAAGTAAAAAATCCATTTACCTGTTCGGAGTCCTTTCTCATATTCTCCTTCGGCATAATAGTATTCATTATATGGGTCGAACAATCTCCATTTTCCGGTGCGTAATCCCTGAACATCGAAAAGCCCCTCGCCGCGAAGCAATCCTTCGGAATCATACTCGCTAAGTTTAATTAATTTTCCTTTTTCGTCAAATTCCTTATGAATACCAACAGGAACATTTTCTATAAACGCACCTTCGTATTGAAGAACTCCGTTTGGATAGAAAACTTTTTTAATCTCGGCTTGTAAACTAATTTCTTCCTCCTGTGGGGCAACAAAAATTTCTCCGTCAATGTATCTTCTTTCGAGCAGAATTTTACCTGCGATATCATATTCTCTGTAAAATCCGTGCAACTTATCGTTAAGATAACCCATTTCGCGTTTTTTGTTGCCGTTGTCATAAAACTCCATCCATCTGCCTTGCTTTCGTCCCTGATTATCCTTTCGGTTTATGCGAATATTTTCTATTTCGTAACCGTTAAAAAAATTCAGCAAAGTAATTACAGTTCCGTCTTCATCATATTCTCTGCCTTCGCCGTGTCGTTTATCGTTTTTAAAATTTATTTCGAACCTTAAATTTCCTTTTGTGTCAAAATAATAAGATTTCCCTTCACGTTTCCCGTTTAAAAATAATTCTTTAGAAGCCAGATAATAAACCTTGTTGGAATCCTTATCATAATAAAATTCATAGTTTACCTGATAGCCGTTTTTGAGGTCGTTGCGATAAAAAATTTCTGATTGCAGATTTCCTTCGGGATAATAAAATTTCCAGATGCTGTCTAATTTGTGAAAACTTCGATTACCTTCAGATTTTAGAGTTCCGTCATCATAGTAATTACGCCAGTAGCCGTCAGGAATACCATTTCTAAGATAACCCTCAGCCGATACCTGACCTGTGGGATAATAATATCTCACAAATTTTAGTTCTTCATTTTCCTGAGAATAAGAAAATGAAAAAACAATTAACAATAATATAAAAACAAGTATATTTTTCACAAAGCAAATCTATAAAATTAGTTTGAGAATTAATTGATTTGAATTAAAATTGTTGCAGGTAAAAATCTTTTTGATTTCTATTTACTCCATTAAAATAAATGCTGTTGTGGATAATTTGCAAACAAACTATGCAATATTTTCCTCAAATCTTCATTATATTTGTTACAATAATTAATAGAATATGTTAGAAATTGTATTATGGGTTGGGGTATCGCAGAGTTTGTTTGCGGCAATAGTTGTTTTGAACAAAGAAAAAAGAACTATCAGTGATAAAATTCTTGCAGGCTGGTTGTTTTTATTTGCCATTGAATTTTTGACCTGTATTTCCGATTACAAAATTTATGGATATCCTATTCTTTCGAGTTCGTTTCTCCTATTTAATCCTGCTTTTTATTTTTATGTTAAATCCTTAATAAAAACTGATTTTAAATTAAAATACAAACACTTATTACATCTTACTCCATTTTTTATTTTTGAAATTCTTGCATATATTTTTGGTGAAAAAATTATCCTTAACGAATTTTTTGAAATTAACAACACATTCAGTTTTAGACTTGCTTTTGGGATTGCTAACATCCTGTCCTGGATGGGATATAATATCTCGAGTTATATTATGCTTCACAGGCATCGAAAAAGTTTAAAAGACGAGTTTTCATCTTTCTCGCAAAAATTAACACTCGGATGGTTATTTTTTATAATAATTATTTACAGCGTTTATTGTTTCTCCTCATTTTTTATCGCAATAGGTGTAATTATTACAGAAAAAAGACTTTTACTCCCTCATTTTTATAATTATTACTTTTTGCTTGGGATAATTTATATTTTGAGTTTTTACGGCGTTTTTCAATCTCAGATTTTTGCAAATACAAAAATAAGTTCAGATAATAAATATAAAACTTCGATACTCGATGAAAATCAAAAACTAAAAATAAAAGAACTCATATTTTCCTTTTTCGAAAAAGAAAAGCCTTACCTTAATCCTGATTTTAATATGGATTTTTTGTCCGAAGCAATACAAATTCCAAAGTACCAGATAACAGAAGTTTTAAATACCGTAATTGGTAAAAACTTCTTTAATTTTGTTAATTCCTACAGAGTTGAGGAAGTAAAAAAATTACTCACCGACAAAAATGTTAAGTGGTCCATAGAGGCAATAGGATACGAATGTGGTTTTAACAGTAAATCATCATTCTTTTCGGTTTTCAAAAAATTAACCGGTCTTACTCCCAATCAGTACCAAAAAAAGTTTAGAGTTTAATTTTCGTGAGGTATTTTTCTTTACCGGTTGGAATATTTGTTTTAATAATTTTATGATAAATCAAGACTATCCAGATTAGTAGATTGTTTTGAAAAAACTTTTTAATTTACCTTGGACAGTCTCCTATTTAACATATTATCAATGCTTGCCCTAAATAACGAAACTGATTGAGACGGTAATTTCGTCATAACTTGTGCTTCGTTATTACTGCCAACTAAACAAAACCATTTCTAAGAGTTCGACTTTTAAAAGTTGTACATCAATATATTGTACAAGATTTAAAACCCAAACCTCATAGCCCCATAAATAGGATAATTTCGAAAAAAAATCAAAAATGAGGAGCTTTTGGATTTTAATATTTATATTATTATTTCTAAAGAATTCATTCTCACAAACTACCTACCAAGATAGTTCAATTGAACAATACAATGACCCTATTGACAAAATTTTCGGAGGTTATATAAGGTCATGCAGCTATTTTGGGGGAAAACAATTCCCAATATCAAATGCTTTTGCTGAAACATCAATCTCAATTTCGAAAAAAACAGAATCATTTTTTATATTTTCTGATATAAGGTTCAGGACAGGAATAGAATTCAATAAGTATTTTTTTATTTCAGAAATAAAAGAAGCCTTTATAACATATAACTCAAAAAATTTTGACATTTCTGTGGGAAATAAAATAATATCATGGGGAAAAACAGATGCAATTAGTCCGCTAAACATAGTTACTCCTCAGAATTATTTTTTCCTGACTGTCAATCCGGATGATATGAACATCTCAAATTTTGTTTTAAGTACCAAACTGAAAATGAATAAAATAATTGTGCCGGAATTAATTTTGATTCCGTTTTTTAAACAGTCATTATATAAGTATGAATTATTAACTCCGGATAATTACTCTGAATATGCAAATTTTATTGAACCATACCATCCCGAAATCAACTTAAAAAATCTAAATTATGGAATAAAAACCGATATAAACTTAAAAAATCCGACATTATCGCTGTATTTTCTGTACTCATATTGCATTAACCCTGCCCTTTCTATAAAGAATTTCTCATTTTCGTGGCAGACTTTTACCCCTTCCTTAGAAATTCAAGCAAAAACTTTCAGAAGACAAAGTTTTGGCATTGACGGAGATTTTATGTTAGGATCTTACATCTTTAGATTCGATGCAGTTTATCATCATACAAAAAATTACCGTGACAGCATTCATATTCCAAACCCCGAAATTATTCTTGCACTTGCAATAGACAAAAGAATAAAAGATTGGCAATTTATTGTTCAGATGACAGGCAAATATGTTTTTGATTTCAGAATTCCTTCTCAACCGACAATGCCATGGAGCATAAACCCTCAAGATTGGCTCAACTATGCACAAAAAACAGCAGAATATGAATTATTAAAATTTAACAATAAAATTTTCAAGCAAGAAAAATCTAATTCTTATTCTGTGATGTTTATTGTTGCAAAACCATTTTTATACGAAACTCTTGAAACCAATTTCAGTTTTATATATGATTTCACAACAAAAGAAAAACTTATCAATTCAGGATTAACCTATAAAATAAACGATTACCTGATGGCTTCACTGTCGTGGAGATATTTATCAGGTCCGGAGAACTCGCTTTATAACTATTCATCAAAAATACTGAATGGAATTGCTGTTGAACTAAAAGCTAATTTTTAATTATGAAAAAGATAGATTTAAAAACAAAATCTTTGATTACAATAATCTTAACTATTGTCATTACAATTGCTTTTATAATTCCAATTCCAAATTTAAAAATTAATCCCGACCTGGAATCATACATTCCGAACGAAATGAATTTCAAAAAAAATTCTGCGATTATTCACGAAATTTTTGGCGAAAGCGAACCTGTCTTAATAGTGATTGAAACCGAAGATGTCTTAAACCCCAAAACATTGTTTAGAATAAAAAACATTTGTGATGAGTTGCAAGATAACGAAAACTTTGGCAATGTATATTCCATTTTTCAAGCTAAAGACTTTAAAAGCGAAGACGGTTTTTTGATTGTTAACCCAATTTTACAGGATATCCCCTCAACCGAGGAGGAAATTAAATCTATACGAAAAAAAATCATTGAAAATGAATTCGTTTACAAAAAAATTGTTTCTGAAGATTTTAAATATACTTTGATAATTCTGGAGAACAGAAAAACACTCCCGGATAACGAAATAAATAATTACATTCACTCTGTCATAAGTAAATTCCCGGGCAACGAAAAAATATATGTTAACTCAATGGCAATACTACGTGATGAAGCCAACAACAAAATTGCTGGAGATTTAATTTTACTCCTGCCTTTAGGACTATTGTTGATGACAATATTTCTGAGCATTTCATTTAGAAATTTTAGTTATGTCTTTTTGCCGATTTCAATAGTATTTATTTCTATAATTTTTTCATTTGGATTGATGGGATATTTGAATAAAGATATCAGCCTTATCGGCATTTTAATTCCAATAATGATGATTGCCATTGCAAATAACTATGGTATTCACATCATAAGCCGGTACCGGGAATTAAAAGACTTATACCCACACGAAAAAAATGAAAATCTGGTAAAAATTTGTGTAAAATATCTAAAACAACCGGTAGTTATTACAGGACTCACTACTATTGCCGGAATTCTTGGTCTGGCAACCCATATTTTAATACCGGCAAGAGAAATGGGCTATATAGCGTCCATAAGTATTGGTATCGCCTTATTGCTAAGTTTAACATTTATCCCGGCAATGCTTGTTTTTTTTAATAAACAAAAGAACAGAACAAATTTTACATATCAATTAAAAAACAAAATCCTAACACAAAAAATATTAAATACAATAATACAGCAACCCGTAAAAATAATTTTAATAATTGCTTTTACAGTTCTGGTCTCGTCTTTAGGTCTAATATTTTTTCATACTGCAGCAGACAATAATAATGTATTACCTGAAAAACACGAATTTAACAAAGCTGTGGAAATTGTTGATAAGAATTTCGGAGGAGCAAAGTTTATGTACCTATTGTTTCAAGGAGATGCTCGAAGTCCAGAAATTTTAAAAAACCTTGACCATTACGCCGAGGAATTGAAGAAGAACAAAAATATTGGCAATATTGTATCGTTTGCAGATATAGTAAAAAAACTTAGCACGGTATTTCACGAACCCAACGAACCCAAATACGACAAAATTCCAGACACTTACGAAGCAATTTCTCAATATCTGCTGCTATACTCGATGAGTGGTAATCCGGAAGATATTGAACAGTTCACAGATTTTAATTATGAATACCTGCTAATGAGTGTTCAATTCAAAGCTAATAACATAAAAGAAATCAACAACATTTTAAAAGAAATTTCAAAACTTACCAAAAATGATAAAAACTTTCGTTTCGCAGGAGGTTATAGTCTTGTTGATAAAGAAATTTGCGAATCGGTTGTTACAGGTCAATACTATTCTTTAGTTTTTGCATTTTTTGCCATAATGATTATGTTAATAATAATTTTCAGGTCTGTATATGCGGGGCTTCTCGGCAGCTTGCCTCTTGTTACAGCAATAATTTGCACATTTGGAATTATGGGATGGACGAATATTGAATTAAATATTGTAACTGCTTTATTAACTTCAATTTCGATAGGTTTGGGAGTTGATTATACCATTCACATTTTTTGGAGAATTAAGCATGAAGCGGCTCAAGGAGAAACTGTAAAGGAAGCTGTAAAAAATGCAATCTCAAACACTGGCAAAGGAATAATAATAAATGGGTTGTCTGTTGTAATAGGATTCTCGGTTTTGTTATTTTCCTCTTTCCCGATTATAAGGTCATTTGCTGTTTTAATTATCCTTTCTATTTTAATATGTTTAGTATGTGCACTAATATTAATTCCTGCAATATGTGTAATTACGAAACCAAAATTTTTGTTTAATCAAAAAAAATAATCATTATGAAAACACTGAGTTTTTTATGTTTATTAATTTTTACTTTTATTCTAAGGGCACAGGATGCAAAAACAATTAGCAATAATGCTTTAGATGCCATAAAAGTAAATGAATTTGAAATGAATTCAACACTAAAAATTCTGGATAACAAAGGAAATGAAAGAATTCGAAAACTAACTACAGCCAATAAAAATTTTGAAGGTATAAACAAAACCTTGATAAAATTTACATATCCTGCAGATGTCAGCGGCACGAGCATACTAATTTATAATTACAACGACAAACCTGCCGATATGTGGATTTATCTCCCATCAATGCGAAAAACTCGTAGAATTTCGGGAAGTGAGAAATCTGCAAATTTTATGGGTTCTGAATTTAAAAACTCCGATATGGCAATTCCGAACCTTAACGATTTTGATTATAAATTAATTAAAACAGAATTGTTTAACGATAAACAATGTTATGTTGTGGAATCTACTCCAAAATCTCCAAAACTCGAAGAAGAATATGGTTTCAGCAAACAAATTTCATTTATTGATAAAAATACCTACCTAACCTACAAAACAGAATATTACGACAAAAGCGGCAAACTCGACCGCACTCAAACTATTTCGGACTATCGAAAACAAACTAATGGAAAATATTTTGCTTTTCGTATGGAAATGAAAAACGAAAAAAATAACAGAAAATCAATTTTAATAATTGAAAATTTTGTTGGTTCGTGTAGTCTGAAAGAAATTGATTTTAGTCAATCAAATTTAGAAAAATAAAATTATGAGAACATTTGTTAGTCTTATTTGTATTTTAATTAGCAGTTTTTTATTAAGCCAAAACGTTGTTATCGAAATCTGCGGAATACGCACTAATAAAGGTAAAATAAGAGTTGCCGTATTCAAATCTCATAATGACTTTATAAAAGAAAAACCATATTACGAGTGTTTTTTTGATAAAAACTACATAAAAAAAAATAAAAATACAATAAAGATAGACCTAAAACCTGGGACTTACGGAATTGCCGTTTTGGACGATGAAAACGATAATGGCAAAATGGATTTCACCCTTGTTGGCATTCCACAAGAAGGTTTCGGTTTTTCAAATTATTACACTTCAGGCCTCATCCGTCCGAGTTTTGATGACTTTAAGTTTGTTGTTTTACAGGGAGAATCCAATGTGGAAGTAAAAATGAGATATATTTGGTAAATAAAGGCTACAGATTCTTTTTCTTTTTTAATTAAATGTTTTAGTAAATAATTGTTACTGTCCCTTTGTATACCGAACCCAAACCTCTATTAGTTTGAATGATGTATAAATATGTCCCTGAGGGTAGAATTTTTCCCTTATAAAAACCATCCCATGGATTTCTATAAGGATTATCATAATAAACCTCTTGTCCCAATCTGTTATAAATCCATGCAATTGCATCAGGAAATAACTCTATATTTTCAATAATCCATAAGTCATTTATTCCATCTCCGTTTGGTGTTAAGGCATTTGGTATTTTTAAACACAATTCCGGAAAATCTTTTAAACTTATTCCGCTAAATTCTGCAACACAATTATAGGCATCTTTTATTATAACACTATAATGACCAGCCTGAAGTCCTGAAAGAATTGAGTCATTTGAGGGTATAAAATCCCATAAATAAGAATAAGGAGCTGTACCGCCATTAACTGATAGTTCGATGTAACCGTTGTTATTACCAATACAAGAAGGTCCCTGAGCATTAATAAAAATTTCAATTTTTGCTGGTTCGGTTATAGTAATCTCTTTGGTCAATAAACAACCATTGTTATCAGTTAGTTTAAATTCATAATTACCAGCTTTAAAACCTTCTTTCAGAAAATTATTTGTTGTAAATATTTCAAAACTATTATGCCAATCAAGCCGGTAGGGTGAATTCCCGGAAGTTATATTTATTGAAATTTTTCCATTATTTCCACCATAACAATCTACATCATTAACATTATTTATTTCAGCTATTAAAGCCGGAGGCATCGGAATATCTACATTAATACTTGTAGTACAAGAATTTATATCAGAAACAATAAAAGTATGCTGCCCGGAATAAACACTAAAATTACCCACACCACTATATGGAGGTGTTCCTCCTGATGCTGTAATAGTTATAATTCCAAATTTTCCATTAGAGCAATTGTCTGAATTTGCTTTTTTTACCTTTACTTTTTTCTAATGGATACTATTTGAAAAACGAGTTAATAACTATTTGATAGTTAAGATGTACGTTTGCATTAATTCTATATATTTGACATGATTTAAGCATTAATAATGTATGAATTTGGAAATTAAATTGGTCGATGATCAGATAACCTAATGGGGCGGGCTTGCTATTTTACAAAAAATGCTTGATACCATTGGTTTTAATAAAACATTAATGAGCCTTCCTTTACCAATGCAGGGTTCAAATAGGGGTTATAATCCGATACAGATTTTCACTCAATTTATGGCATCAGTTTGGTGTGGTGACAATAGATACTCACACCTAGATGTTATTCGCTTTGACCCTGTAATTCAAAAAATGTTTGGATGGAAAAAGATGCCTGAACACAAAGCATTTCAGAGATATTTTCAAAAATTTGACATTCCAACAACATACTCTGTTTTTGGAGGACTGTATAGTTGGTTATTTTCAAATCTCAAGTTTGATAACTTTACTCTAGATATAGATTCTTCTGTTCTTACCAGATATGGCGAACAAAAAGGTGCAAAAAAAGGATACAATAAATACAAACCAGGACGCAAATCACAACATCCTATTATTGCTTTTGTTTCGGATGTAGAAATGGTTGCCAACTTTTGGCTACGCTCTGGCGATGCTCATACGGCAAATAACTTCCGTGCATTCTTAGAAGAAACATTGTCATTTTTTAAAGAGAAAAAAATAGGATTACTCCGTTTAGATTCTGGCTTCTATGACCAGAAGATATTTGATTATTTGGAAGAGGATGATGTTCACATTGATTATATAGTGGCGGTTCCTATGTACGTTAATGTGCAGCGTAAAATAGTAACCCAAAAAACGTGGCTAAAATTAGATAATGGTATAGAAATTACCGAATTTGAATTTCAGGCACAAGATTGGTTAAAGCCAAGACGTATGGTGGCTGTTCGTCAACAGATAAAACAGAGACCTAAAGCGATTGGCAAACAATTAAGTTTGTTTGAATACAATATGGAAATAAATGGCTATAGATATACCTGCTATATAACAACTCTTAAACTGAGCGATCCTGATGTATGGCGATTATACAGAGGTCGTGCAAATTGTGAAAACCGTATCAAGGAACTTAAAATATGACTATGGGTTAGATAAAATGAATCAAGAAAGTTTTGATGGCACCGAAGCATCTCTTATACTTATGACTATTGCTTATAATCTTATGAGTCTTTTCAAACAAATGATCATCGGAAAGAAAGTAAGGCAAAGATTGTCTTCTTTAAGATATAAATTGCTCTCTATCCCTTCATATATCAGTGAAAAAAATGATAAAATCATTCTTAATATGGCTTTGCAAATGAACCGACTATGTTGGATTAGAAAAATATGGGAGAAAACTGATGCGATATCTTTCTATACCCCATAATGGACAATTTGGGTTTATTATCTTAGATTTCAGGGAATAATTTATCTAAAACTTTTAAAATTGAAAAATTCTAATATTTGAATGTAAAATTTTTAGATAAAGATTTAGAGTTTACTCATAAACTTTTCAATATCAATAATAAATCTTTCGTGTATTCCACTACCAATTTCGCCATTTTCATCAAAAGCTGTAACTCTAAATACCAAACGACGACGATCAACTTCGATAAGTTCGGAATCGCACCAAACTTTCATATTAATCGGCGTAGCTTTCAGATGTTCAATGTTTACCTTTGTGCCAACTGTACTAATACCTTTAGGAAGATACGGCAATACAGATTTCATGCAAGTATTTTCCATTAAAGCAATCATTGCTGGAGTAGCATAAACTTCAACCAAACCACTACCATATTTTGCAGCAGTGGTTTCGTATGTAACAATTTCTTCCTGATGTCCTTTTATTCCTGGTTGAATGTTGATTTCCATATTACTCAAATTTAAAGTTAATTGTTTGTTTTATGTCGGGGTGTAAACTCAAAGAAACCGGACATAAAGCCGGAACTTTTTCAATGAATTTTCGTTGTTTTTCATCGAGATTACACATACTAAAATCAAAATCCACAATAATTTCTGCAATCCTTCGAAATGGAAACTGAGCCATTATTTTTGAAGTTGAGGCTGTTGCTCCGTCAATAGAAAATCCGTGTTCTTGAGCTACCTGTCCTGCAATGGTAAATATACAAGCACATAGAGCTGTAGCCACCATATCTGTTGGAGAAAAAGCTTCTCCTTTACCTTTATTATCAATAGGTGCATCAGTAACAATTTGCATTCCCGAACGTAAATGAGTGTTTATAGTTCGCAGATGACCTGTATAAACGGTTTTAGAGACTTGCATAAAATAAAATTTTTATCAAAATTACACAAAAATAATTTTTTGGTGGTAAAATACAAATAGAACAAAGGTTAAACAATAAAAAATAAACAGTCTTTTAAAATTCACATTTCAATTTAGTTAAAATTTTATTAAATTCGTAAAAAAAGAATAATTTATGAATGAAATACATAGAAAACTAGAAACTCTCATAGGCAACCTAAACGGCTTTGTATATCGTTGTAAATATGATAAAAATTGGACAATGGAATACCTTAGTGAGGGCTGTTTAAAAATTACAGGTTATTCTCCCGAAGAATTGATTGAAAATAAAGTCATTTCATTTAATGATTTGATAGTTGCTGAATATAGAGAATTTTTGTGGAATCTTTGGAAAGAAAATTTTTCAAAAAAAGAACATGTTATAGTTGAATATCCAATAATAACAAAAAACGGTGAAATAAAGTGGGTTTGGGAACAAAGCTGCGGAGTATTCAATGAAAATAACGAATTGGTAGCATTAGAAGGATATATTACCGACATAACATTTCAGAAAAACGCAGAAATAAAACTTCATGGATCGAATCTTATTTTGAAGCTATTGGCAGATAAAACAAAAGATTTAATTTACCGCTATAAATTTAAACCTCACCCACAATTTGTATATGTAAGTCCATCTTCTACAGAAATTACCGGATATACACCAGACGAACATTATGCTGATCCTTTTCTTGGAATGAAAATTGTCCACCCTGAAGACAAAAATATTTTGGAATCCATATTTCAAGCTAATTTTGATTTTAACAAGCCATTAATTATAAGATGGATTAAAAAAAATGGAGAAATAATATGGACTGAACAAAAAAATGTTCCGATATATAATTCTTTTGGAGAAATAATTGCAATAGAAGGTATTGCAAGAAATATAACAGCAGAAAAACAAAGAGAAGAATTTGATAAATTTTTAAATGAATATTCTACCGAATTAATATCTTTAGAGTTAGATAAAATTTTCGAATTTATTACTAATAAACTAACAAGATTTCTAAATTCGTCAGCAATTTTTATTTTTCTTTACGATGAAATTACAAAAAAATTAATACTTAAAAAGAGTTCTGTTAATAAAATTAACTTTACAAAGATACTAAAACTATTAGGTAAACAATCCAAAAAAGAAATCAGCTTTAAATTAGATGAATTAACCTACAATCAAATTGCTGAAGAGAAAATAATTCAAAAAAAATCCTTATATGATTTAACTTTTGGACAAATTCCAAAAATTTTAGCAAAGTCGATTCAAAAATTATTGAATATTAATTATCTTAATGGGATTTCTCTTTCTAAAAACAATAATCTTCTAGGTACAATAATTATTGCTTGTAATGAAAATACAAAAGAATTAAATCTTACTTATTTAAAGACATTAGGAGGAATTACTACAAATGCATTTATACGTTATTTAAACGAAATAAAACTTCAGAAACTTGAAATTGCTATTGAACAAAATCCTGCAAGCATAGTAATTACAGACACAAATGGACTAATTGAGTACATTAATCCACAATTCACACAAATAACTGAATATACTTATGATGAAGTAATTGGGAAAAATCCAAAAATTTTGAAATCAGGGGAACATGATAAAATTTTTTACAAAAATTTATGGAATACGATATCATCAGGAAAAGTTTGGACAGGAGAATTCTTAAATAAAAAGAAAAGTGGTGAATTGTATTGGGAATATGCACGAATTGCACCAATAAAAAATAATAAAGGAAAAATAATAAATTATGTAGCAATTAAAGAAGATATTACAGAGCTTAAACAAAAAAACGATCTTTTACTAGCCTCAATGGAAAGTTATCAATCTGTTTTTAATTCAGTAACAGATGCAATATTCATCCATGATAAAAATTCTGTATTTATAGAAGTAAATAAAAGAGCTGAAACTATGTTTGGATATTCCAAAAAGGAACTTATCGGTAAAAACCCGAAATTTGTTGGAGTAAATGACATGAATAATTATGTAAAAATTTTTAAAATAGTGCAAAACGTATTTCAAACCGGCATCCCAACTACAATAGAATTTTAGGGGAAGAAGAAGTCAGGTGAAATTTTTCCTGTAGAAGTTGCATTAAACAAGGGAAAATACTTTGGAGAAGAACAAATTATTGCAATTGTAAGAGATGTAAGCGAACGTAAGAAATATGAATCAGAACTAATTGCTGCAAAAGAAGAAGCAGAGCAAAACAATAAGCTAAAATCAAATTTTTTGGCTAACATGAGCCACGAAATCCGAACACCTGTTAATAGTATTGTTGGCTTTATAAATTTACTCAAAACAACTCAACTAGATGAACAAAAACGAACTTATTTTCTGGAAATTATTGAAAAAAGCAGTCTTAGATTATTAAACACAATTTCAAATATCATAGATATTTCAAAAATCGAAACCAAACAAGTAACAATATTGAAAAGGGAGTTTGATTTAGTGGAAACAATAAAAGAATGTGAAATTTTATTTAAAGAATCTGCCCTATCAAAAGGAATCTCATTGAGAATAAATTATCCCAATAACCATCTGATCATAAATACCGATAAAACTAAACTCGAATCTATAATCCATAACCTCCTGATAAACGCAATAAAATTCACCGATTCAGGAGAAGTACTTTTAGAGTTGCATAAAGATCCGGATAAAATTTATATAATTGTAAAAGATACCGGCATAGGAATAGATGAAGAACTAATTGATAAACTTTTCGATAGATTCTACCAGGTTGAAACCGGCTATACAAAAAAATATGAAGGCACAGGTCTTGGATTAAGCATAGTAAAAGAATACCTAAATATGCTAAATGGTAAAATTTCGGTAAAGTCAAAAAAAGGAGAAGGCTCTACTTTTATAGTAGAAATACCAAACATAGAAATAACAAAGAACCCAAAAACAGAAATTTCAAGAACAAATAAAAACAAAAAAACAAATGAATTTACCCAAACAAAAACAATATTAATAGCAGAAGATGATGAATCTAGCTACCTCTATTTGTTTAATCTGCTTGCAAAAGAAAAAATAAAAATAAAGCGAGCAGTAAATGGAAAAGAAGCCGTCGACATTTGCGTAAAAGAAAATATTGATCTTGTGCTTATGGATATCAAAATGCCAATAAAGAACGGCATTGAAGCAACCCAAGAAATTCATAAACATAAACCGCATTTGCCGATAATAATGCAAACAGCATTTGCATACCCCGAAGATAAGGAAAAAGCCTTGTCCGCAGGCTGCGTTGAATATGTAACCAAACCGATTCCAGCAGAGTTTATATTAGAAGTATTATGGAAGTGGTTAAAGAAGTAGATTGGGGAAAAATTGGAAATTATAAAAAAAGTTTTTGAAAAATAATATTTATTCTATATTTTTGTGTTTATATATTAATTATTTTTGCTTCATGAAAAAATTATCAATAAAAGAAATAAAAGAAGCAATATCAGAGCTTAATAGCAAAGAATATAAAACTCTGATACATGAAATAAATCACTTCGATTATTTAACGTCAACGATAAAAGTTAAAAATTGCATCTACTGTCAGTCTAAACATATAATCAAACATGGAAGGTATAATCACTTAGACAGATATAAATGTAAAGATTGTGGAAAAACATTTATTCCAACAACCGGGACAGCATTTTATTATATTCATAAAAAGCACAATTATTTAGAATATTTTAAAATTCTTGCTCATGAAGGAATAATCCCTATTGCCAAAATTAAAAAACGTCTTAACATCGCTACCCAAACTGCTTTTGACTGGCGACACAAATTCTTAATGGCGTTCTATGCTGATTTTAACATCCCTGATGAAGAAATTTTTATCAAGGAATTAAATTTTAATTTTAGTCAAAAAGGCAGACGTAATATTTCCAAAAAATTTACATCAAAAGTAAAAAATTTACCAGCTAATGTGTTTGTAACAGGCAATTCCAAATACCTTGCCCCTCGCTTATCTAAACTTGGAGATATTAACAAACAGGACTTTGACAAGATTTTCAAAAAAATATTGCGTAAAGAAAATAAAGTTTTGTTTCAAAAAGATATTTCTATTTCTGATTTCTTAATATCTTTAAACTGCGAAAAAATAGAAATTCCGCACGTGAAAAAGTCCAATTTTTCTAAATATTACAAAATTTTTGATAACTCGTCAGAATTACTTTTAAAACAAATCATTAATAAAACTTGTCGCGGAGTGGCTACAAAGTATTTGCAATCCTATTCAAATTTTTTAGCAAAATTGATTTTGCAAAAAATAGATTATAAAACAAAATATCTTACAAAACAAGTTGCTGTTTGGTACAAATTTATCCAGGCAGAAAGCTTGTATGTAAATTTTATTGTAAAATATTCGGGGATTCTTGAACCTTTTAATCGTATAAAAAGATTCTGGAAAAATGAAGACAGATTCCATCATTTAGATTATGGAGTATTGATAGGAATATCCAAGATTTATTGAACTAAATCGAAATATATTTAAATTTATTGTTTATAATACTCCAATACTTCTTCGAGTTTTGATGCAGACTGTTTCAAGCCACCGACTCTATTACGATAAACCCACACTCTTTTATGTTCTTCTATTAAATTGTATAGTTCTGCATAAAGTTCCTGCAATAGTTCAAATGATCTTGGATTCACAGGATTAAGACTTGATCTTTTCATTGGTCCCCAAACAGTATTACAGTAATCCGGGCATTCAGCCAAATCTAAATATTCATCGTGCTCAAGCCATCGTTCCATGTGTCCAAAAGAGTTTTGATTAGGCACTAAATCTATGAATCTTTCTTTACAATAATTGTCCAATTGTTTTATTTCTTCAGGAGTCATGGGAGAATATTCTTTCCAAACGATGCTGTGATTTTTATATGCAAAAGTATGTTCCGTATAAAGTTGAAATTCGTTAATTTTCCATGAGCTTAGTTTATCAATTATCATAAACAGTGTTTCCATTTTTGGAACTTTGTCTCGACTGATATCAAGCATAAAACCTCGTCGTGTAAAATCTGCATAGTCATGAATATTCAGGCAAGGTAATAATAAATCCGAATTCGCGGAATATTCAATTATTTGTAATAATGTTTGTTTTCCATAAAATACTGCTGCAGCAGTCTTGCCGGTAATTGAAATTTTTCTGTTCGTTATTTCAAGAATATATTCATCATTTCTGGTTAAGCTGGAATCTACTCGTGTTTCAAATTCTGAAATTGAATATAGAAATCTTATGGTTGGAATCTTGCCGATAAAATTTGTCTGTTTAATTTTTTTAAAAAAAGAGTTGAATTTATTCACAATAATCTCCGAATTCTCATTTTTTATTGTAATTTCTTTAGGGGATGGAATTAAATATCTTTTTAACTCTATAATTTGTGATTTTGCCACAATTGATAATATAGACAAAATCAACAGAATATTTATTTTCTTCATCTGCATTTAATTTTAATAATAGTTTTTTCAATCTTTAGGAATAGTCTTAAAAAACATTTCGAGGTTACCATATCTTAGTGAAAGAACATTAGATGTAATAGTTGTAATTCTAAAAGTATTTGACCCTATTGTTAAAAACTCTCCATCAGGCGAAAGAGACCACGAAGCTTTTATTGTATCATTTCCGACCATATAAATTTTCATAAAAGATCCATCGGTGAAAAAGTAAAAATCTACTGGTCTGAATTCAGCCGAAATATTTGCATCATAATCAACAAAATTTATTAACCTCCACTTATATTTAACCAACAGTCTTTCTGTTTTCGATTTGTTAAAATCCTGCGAACATGATAGTAACCAAATGCTTAAAATAACAAATAAATACTTCAACAAATTTTTCATAAAGTTTCAATCTCAGATTTTTCGATTTTATTTCCGGCTCTGATACCTCTGTCAGTTTTAATTAGATAAGATGCAACATTATAAAAATCATGCTGATAAATAAAAATCCAATTGTTTTCGTCTGCTTCGTTCAAAATATTTTTCTTTTCTTCTATGCTAGTCAAGGGGTATAAATCATAAGCCGAGATCCAGGCTAATGGTATTGATGCCATTGCAGGTATTAAATCGCCAGTGAAAAAGAAAGTATTTCTTTCTGAATAAATTACAGGCAACATCAAACCGGGCGTATGTCCGTTAAAAATTCTTAACTCTATATTTTTAGTTAGTCTAAAATTTTCATCAATAAATAATAATGAGCCTTCATCTTGCAGGCTCATAAGTTTTTCACGGTGATAAGAAGATTTTTCTCTATAGTTGGGAAACATTGCATTTTCCCATTGTTTTCGTGTAACGTAATGCTTTGCATTTTTAAAATACAATTTGTAAGAATCGGTATTTTTGTTTATGTAGAAGCATCCGCCACAATGGTCAAAATGTAAATGTGTTAAAACAACATCTGTAATATCTGTCGGAGAAAAGCCTGCATTTGCAAGATTTGTAATTAAATTTTCAGAATAATCTGTAAAATATAGATCTTCATTTTCTTCCGCAGGCTTATCTCCGATACCGGTATCTATCAAAACAACGCGATTTTCTTCTACTATCAACAAAGAGCGGCATGCTGCCTTACACATATTATTTTCGTCGGCAGGGTATTTTTTCTCCCATATAATTTTTGGAACTACACCAAAATAAGCTCCTCCGTCAATGTGAAAATTCGGAGTTTCCAATATTTTAATTTTCATATTTTATGCAAATAATTTTTTAATAAAAAATTTTCTTAAACTTTTGTTTTCAAAAATAATATAATTGTTAAACTATGCGTTGAAATTTATATTTTTGAAAAAAATTTTTTATAGCTATGACTAATGTTGATGTAAGGCAGGAAAAAAAAGATGTAACAACAAAAGTGTTGATAGGCTTAATTTCCGTATTAAGTATTGCAGTAATAATACTGAGTTACATGGTTTATGATCTTTCACGAAGGAATAAAACCATAATTGTAAAAAAAGAAGAGGTAACCGTAGAAAAAGAAAAATTACGCGAGCAACTTAACGACTTACTTGACGAATATAATTCATTACAATCAAATAACGACAGTTTAAATAGTGAAATTCAAAAAGATAAGGAAAGAATTCGGTTGTTAATTGAAGAATTAGATAAAGCAAAAAACTTCAGTTATCAGATGCAAAAAAAATACGAACAGGAAATGGCTTCGCTCCGAAAAATAATGCGACATTATGTTTATCAAATTGACAGTTTAAACCAGTTAAATCAACAACTTATTTCCGAAAATGTACAAATTAAACGAGAACATAATCGCATTAAAAATGAATTCGACGAAGTGGTTACCAAAAACGATGAACTAGAACTTGTAATTGAAGGAGCAAGTGTAGTTAAAACTTCACATATTACAATAAAATTCCTTAACCGGAGAGGTAAAGAGACCGAACGTTCCAGCCGAGTTGAGAAAATCCAAACGAGTTTCACACTTGTTGCTAACGACTTAGCTAAAGCCGGACCACGCAGAGTTTATCTCAGAATTATCAGTCCTGACGGATACGTTTTGAGCTCAGGACAAACATTTACATATCGAGAAAGAGAAATTAGTTATTCTGCTGCTCGCGATATTATTTACGAAAAACAAAACTTGGATGTCGTAATTTTCTATGATGTTACCGGAGAATTAATAAAAGGAAAATATACGGTAGAAATTTATATGGACGGGCACAAAATCGGAGAAAGCTTTTTCACAATTGAAAAATAAATGATTAATTCGGCCATATTGATTTCGGCGAACATGCAAGTAATAGAAAGAGTTTCTGGTTACGAAGAAATTCTAATTTTAACAGGGGCTTTTATCTGCATAAACCTTTGGGCAATTATCAAAGTGGCTTATAAAAAATATTTATCTAATATTTATATTGACCTTTTTAAATATTCTTTTCAAAAAAGTTTGAATATTTTCGAAAAAAACAAGATTACTTTTGCAGGGATTCTGGTTTCTGTAGCATCAGTTATTAGCCTTGCAGTTGCGGTATCTTCTGTTATTTTCTACCACCCTTATTTTTCACATAAATTAAACTTTGCCCCGACAACTGTTTTTATAACTATGTTAATGTTTTGGAGCTTTATAGTTTTGTTACTTAAATCAGGTCTGGAATTATTTGGTTTTTTGTTTGATTTTAAAAAACAATTTCATTATTATGCGGAAAAGTCTTTAGACATTTTTATAATACTTTCAATAGCAGTATTTCCTCCAACAATTTTAATTCCATTCTCAAGCGATCAAACGGTGAAAATATTATCTTTGGTGATATTTATTTTATTCATTTTGGCATTATTATTCAGGGCTATAATATTTTTTTATTATTTAAAAGAAATAAAATTTTTAAATATCTATTCATTTTTGTACTTTTGCAGCGTAGAAATTTTGCCATTATTATTTATTCTTGAGGTTGTTAATGTTTTTTTGAGGTAAATTGTAGTAGAAATGAAAATAAAAAACATACTGATTTCTCAACCCCGTCCGGAAACTGAAAAGTCGCCCTACTTCGACATCGAAAAAAAATACAAGGTTAAAATGGATTTTCGTCCGTTTGTGCAAGTCGAAGGTATTTCTGCAAAAGAATTCAGAAAACAGAAAATTGATATTTGCGAACATACCGGCGTAATTTTCAATTCCAGAACTTCGGTTGATCACTTTTTCAGAATTTGCGAAGAATTAAAAATTCAACCAAAAGATACATGGAAGTATTTTTGTATTACTGAAGCAATAGCTCATTATTTGCAAAAATACGTGGTGTACAGGAAAAGAAAGATTTTCTTTGCTAATGGTAATTTTGATGAACTACTTGAACAGATTAAAAGATTCCCTGACGAAAATCTCCTGCTTCCACTAAGCGACGTTCATAAACAAGAAATTCCAAGTAAACTTACCAAAGCTAATATAAAATATTCCAAAGCAATTTTACATAAAACCGTCAGTGCTGATTTTTCTGATGTAAAAAAATTGGAATACGACCTGATAGTATTTTATAGTCCTGCTGGTGTGGCTTCATTATTCCAGAATTTCCCGGATTTTGTTCAGGGAGATATTTGTATTGGTGCTTTTGGACTAAAAACTGCCGAAGCTGTGGAAAGCCACAATCTAAGGCTTGATCTAAAAGCGCCAACGCCTGAAGCTCCTTCAATTACCACTGCTATTGATATTTTCCTTAGTCAAAAAAATAAATAATTATGAGATAATCTCTAATGTCCCTTGTTCATCCTTACAGTTTAAATAGAAAAAATAGTCTTAAACTTAAATCTGATATTGACAGAGTTCTTAAATCCAAAAATAAAATCCGAACAGATATTCTAACTGTGTTTTATATTTTCGATAATTATTCTGACACAGAATTAAAAATTTTGATAACTGTACCAAAAAGAATCATAAAAAAAGCCTATCAAAGAAATATTATTAAACGCAGAATAAAAGAAGCACTGAGATTAAATTCTAAAGATATTAGAGACCAGAATCTACAAAACGCACTTTGCCTTAAAATTGCTATTGTTTTTCATTCACAAAATTTATCATCATTTGATGAAATCCAGGAAAAAATAGTTTTATCTTTACAGAAAATTTATAAAAACAGATTTGGCCATGTTGAATAATAGTATTATCAGAGTTTTGGGTCTTATTTTAGGATTGTTATTTTTGTTTTCAATCAACATAAATTCACAAATCAATAAACCGGAATATGATTACAGTTTCGAAACAGTTAAACATCTTGATATTTTTTACTCCCTTTACAAAGAATTAAATCTTTATTATGTTGATCCGATCGTCCCGGGAGAAATTATTAAAACAGGTATAGACGCAATGCTCAAAAGCCTGGATCCATACACCGTTTATATTCCCGAAACTAAAATTGAAGAAGTCCGTTTTATGACAACCGGTCAATACGGTGGAATTGGAGCTTTAATTCAAAAAAGAGATGAATATACGATGATTTCGCAACCCTACGAAAATAGTCCTGCCCAAAAATCCGGCCTGCAAGCCGGAGATATTATTCTCGAAATTGATTCCAAATCTATTAAAGGCCTTGACACAGAAGAAGTTTCTGAACTATTACGTGGAGAACCAAATACAAAAGTAAATATTAAAATTATGCCTGTCGGCTCTAAGGAAACTAAAACCATAGAAATAATTCGTGAAGAAATTAAACTTAAGTCTGTGCCATTTTATGGGATGGTTGAAGACGGAATTGGATATATTAACCTGAATGATTTTACAAATACTGCTGCAAAAGAAGTCAAAGATGCATATCTTGAATTAAAAAAGAATAACATGCTTAATACAATTATCCTTGACCTTCGGGGTAACCCTGGAGGTTTGTTGATTGAAGCTGTTAAAATTTGCAACCTATTTATTCCTAAAGGAGAAACAGTTGTTAGTACTCGTGGCAAAGTTGCTCAATGGGATAAAGAATACAAAACAACTGCAGAACCTTTAGATACTCAAATAAAAGTTATTGTTGTTGTAAACAATATGTCGGCATCTGCTTCAGAAATTGTTGCCGGATGTATGCAAGACCTTGACAGAGGAGTTATCGTAGGACAAAGAACTTTTGGTAAAGGACTTGTCCAAACAACCAGAGACATAAGCTACAATACTATCCTTAAAGTTACAACAGCAAAATATTATATCCCTAGCGGAAGATGTATTCAGGCACTGGACTATTCTCACCGAAATCCCGACGGATCTGTTGGGCATGTCCCCGACTCTCTTATTAAAGAATTTAGAACTAAAAACGGACGTAAAGTTTACGACGGTGGAGGTGTAAATCCCGACATTGTAATCGAACCTGAATATTTTAGCAATATTACTTCTAGTTTGATTCAAAAAAATCTACCCTTCGACTATGCCGTAAATTTCAAATTAAAAAATCCTGAAATAGCATCTCCCGAAAATTTTAAAATCACGGATGAAATCTATAACGACTTTGTTGAATGGCTTCAAGATAAAGATTTTGATTATCAAACCGAAACCGAAATTAAACTTAATGAACTTATTCAAAAATCAAAAGATGAAAAATATTTCGACCTTGCCGAAAACGAAATAAATATCTTAAAACAAAAATTTGCCCATGATAAAAACAAAGATCTCCAATTGTTTAAAGATGAAATTTCTGAAATTTTGGCTCAGGAAATTATTATTAAGTATTATTATCAGAATGGTCTGATAAAATATTCTTTAAAAAATGATCCTGAAATAATTAAAGCTGTTGAGATAGCTAAAAACGACACAGAATACAAAAAAATATTAAGCGTAGAATAAATTATGGAAATAGTTTTAAGCGGAATAAGATCTACAGGAAACTTACACCTGGGAAATTATTTAGGTGCAGTTCAAAATTTTGTAAAGTTGCAAGATGATTACAAATGTTATTTTTTCATCGCTGATTATCATTCTTTAACTACTCACCCAACACCTGAAAATTTATATAAAAATGTTCGTCAGGTTTTGGTAGAATATCTTGCAGCAGGAATTGATCCTGAAAAATCCACTCTATACATTCAAAGCGATGTTCCCGAAGTAGCAGAGCTTTATCTTCTCCTGAATATGAATGCTTACCTTGGAGAACTCGAGCGAACAACATCTTTTAAGGAAAAAGCCCGAAAACAGCCCGAAAATGTTAATGCCGGATTACTTACCTATCCTGTTTTAATGGCAGCCGATATAGTAATTCACCACGCCGATAAAGTTCCGGTTGGCAAAGATCAGGAACAAAACCTCGAAATGGCCAGAAAATTTGCTCGTCGATTCAACACTATGTATAAAGTGGAATATTTCAAAGAACCTCAACCTTTTAATTTCGGAAAAGAACTAATTAAAATTCCCGGACTCGATGGCACTGGCAAAATGGGTAAATCCGAAGGTAATGGTATTTTTCTTGCTGATGATGAAAACACAATCAGAAAAAAAATTATGCGAGCTGTTACTGATACAGGACCAACTGTTCCTAACTCGGAAATGACCGAACCGGTAAAAAATCTTTTCACCATTCTCGAAATAGTCTCGGAAAAAGATACCGTAAACTACTTTAAAGAACAATACCAAAATTGCACAATTAGATACGGCGACCTGAAAAAACAACTTGCCGAGGATGTTATAAAACTTATCAAACCAATAAACGAAAGAATTAAAGATATTGATAAAAACAACGAATATCTGGCTAAAGTAGCTAAATTAGGAGCTGAAAAAGCAAGAGAAAGTGCCTCCAAAACTATTAAGGAAGTAAGAGAAATTATCGGGTTCAAGAAATTTTATTAATAAAAAATAAATGAAATTTAATTTCATAATAATATTGATTTTTGTATGTGAAGGTTTTAATCTCCATGCTCAAAACAGTTCTATAGAACTAACAATTACAAATATCAGGAATTCAAAAGGATACATCAGATATGCAATTTTTGATAATGAAAAGCATTTTTTAAGTACAAAAACCGGTTTTATTGATGCCGGATCTGTAAAAGCTCAAAAAGGCTCTATTAAAATAAAAACAAATAACATCCCTGATGCATTTTATGCTATATCTGTTTTTCATGATGAAAATAATAATGAAAAAGTTGATACTAACATTTTTGGAATTCCAAGCGAAGGTTTTGGTTTTTCAAAAAATCCTACATTATACTTTGGTCCACCAAAATTTAAAGAATGTGTAATCGAAAAAAAATCAAATACAAAACTAAATATTGAAATAAAATATTACCTTTAAAAAGTTTCAACACGATTAGTTTTTCTAAAAGATAATAAAATGACTGATTTTCCTGACAGATATTGTATTGACATTCATAATAGAGAGAAAATTCCAACCAGAATTGTAAAAATTGGAAATGTTGAGCTTGGCGGAAATAATCCAATCAGATTACAAAGTATGACAAATATTCCAGTTGAAAATGTTGAAGCAACTATCAATCAGTGCAAACAAATTTTTGATTCAGGAGCAGATTTTGTTAGAATTTCCGTTCCACGCATAATGGATGTTGAATTCTTAAAAGAAGTAAAAAAGAAACTCAGCAAAGAAAACTATAATAACCCTCTTATAGCTGATATTCACTTTAACCCTGCTGTTGCTGAAGAAGCAGCGAAAGTAGTTGAAAAAGTACGCATTAACCCCGGAAATTATATTGACAAAAGAGCTCAATTTAAGAAAATAGAATTCTCCGAAACTGAATATCAACTTGAATTAGAAAAAATGTATGAAAAACTGTTACCATTAATAAAAATTTGCAAAGAATATGGTACAGCAATTAGAATTGGTTCAAATCACGGTTCTTTAAGTGATCGGATTATGAGTCGTTATGGCAATACCGTACAAGGTATGGTAGAAGCTGCCTGGGAATATATTCAAATTTTCGCTGCAGAGAGCTTTTTTAATCTTGTAATATCTATGAAAGCCAGCGATACTGCTATTATGACCAGAGCCTGCCGGTTACTAAATGCAAAAATGATGGAAAATCATTTAATTTTACCACAACATTTAGGTGTAACCGAAGCAGGAAACGAAACCGACGGCAGAATTAAATCTGCAATAGGAATAGGAGCACTTTTAAGCGATGGAATTGGTGATACAATCAGAGTTTCACTAACTGAAAATCCAGTTAACGAAATTATTTTTGCAAAGAAATTTCTTGAACTATATAATAATCGCTTATTCAAATTCCAGGTTGTCAGTCAAATTACAAATACATATAATCCTTACAAACATTCATCAAAATATCCCAATATATTAAATTGCAACAGATTTGCTATTATATCCCGCCATGATACAGAGAATACAGATTTTGTATTTATAGAAAAAATTCCCGAAAATTTCTCTGCTCACAAGAATTATATCACTCCATATGCCACATGGAAAGGTAATAAAAAATTAAAGAATTTATTTCCCTTAATAGATATCGTAGATCTTAATATTTCTAAACTAAAATCAGAATATTTTTATTTTGTTAAAATTAGATCCTTCGATGTCTTAAAAAGAGAATTTTACGAAATATTATCACAACCAAATGTATGCTTTGTGCTGGAATTTTTAACAGAAAATCCATTAGGCGAAACTAGATACTTTTACAAAGAAATTTCTAAAATCAATAAAAAAGCATCTGTAATAATCACGCAAAAAATTCTTAATACAGATTATGAAAAAGCTATTGCTGAGGCAGGTATATTCCCCGGCGGAGCGCTTATTGATATTCTGGCTTCCGGAATTTGGATAGAAACAAACGAAAAAGTCATCAATTCTCTCGAATTAAGTCTTCAATTACTTCAAGCAACAGGAATAAGATATTCCAAAGCTGAATTTATTTCTTGTCCCGGGTGTGGAAGAACAGAGTATAATCTCGAAGAACTTACAAAAAAAGCTAAAGAAGCTTTCTCTGAATACAAAGGAATTAAAATAGCTATCATGGGCTGCATAGTCAATGGCCCAGGAGAAATGGCCGACGCAAACTACGGCATAGTGGGAGCTACAAATAACAAAGTACATGTTTACAAAGGTAAAGAAGTCGTTTACAAAAACATAGAAGAAGATAAAGCTATTTCTTTGCTTAAACAACTAATTGATAATGATAAAATATAATTCTCCAGAAATTACTAAGTCAAAATTTTATTGATATTTATAACAACATAATTTTGAATAAGAACAACAATTACTTTAGAAAATTAATATCCAAATTTCCCAACATTATTTTTAATCAATGCATTTATTAAATAATTCACTTCGGGTCTTTCGCTAAAAATACTTTAACAACATAATTTTGAATATAAACTTTTGAAGTACTTGCAATCCTAGATCTCAAAAAACTCCTTTCAATCTTCAATCAATTTATAACGACATAATTTCGAATAATATCCTAAATGTTAAATCGTACCAAAGTTAACACCAAAAAATTATATTTTCTCTTTGCTGTTTATTTGTTAAAAAAAATTACAAACACAACTTTCAAATAGAATTATAGAACATTACTTTCTCATCAAAAATTTTTTCTCCAAAGCTCTCTTAAATTCTTTTTAAATATAAATTCAACAACATAAATTTGAATATAAATCTAAAATAAACTTAAAGGCACAAAATACGGGAATCCCACTTTTCTCTTTTACCTTTCATTTAATTTTCAACAACATAATTTTGAATATGAATCTCAATTGATAG
>LUZK01000158.1 GCA_001603595.1 Bacteroidales bacterium Bact_19 | reverse complement strand
AATTTTTAAGATTGTTCCAGTTATTACGAGCCGAAGACCAATTTTTACTAATTAGATCTTTTTCTATAAGATTATAAAAACTTTGAATCCTGTCGAGGTTATTCCTAACACTAAAATCTTCATTACCTTTAGCTTTTATATTATTTGAGGAATACCAGACTCCCGGTTCTGATTCAATTACAAAATAAAATGTTGCGATACCCTCATAAGTTTCGTCTTCTTCGTGTATTCCTCCGGGAGCATGTCGTATATAATGCCATTTTGTTTTTGAATTTACTTTAAAAAAAACTTTGGAATAATTTCCTGGTTTAAATTCGACCAAAGCAGTACGGGAAATGTTACCGTTGCTTGAATTTTTTGTTATAACAACATCTGCGTCTGATGAAAAATTTGCTGTTTCTTCAGTTAAAGTCCATACACCACGGAACTGCCCCTGATTAATATTAAAACTAATTCCATTTTCTCCATAAGACTCTATAACAGTATTTTTCCCAACATTTGCATATTTATAAGGATTTGAACAATAATCCCTTCGACCACCATATAGTTTAGCTTCAACCTGAACTTTTTCACCAGAACGTACTTTTATTTCTGAACCGTTTTGATATTCTTTTCCATTAACTTTTATTGTAATAAATGGCGTTCTGAATGGTTCGGCTGAATACAAAAAACTTAAGTTGATAAAAACTGCTGTAATAATTAAAATTATTCTATTCATCTTTCTCTTAGTATTTTTTGTAAATTTATAATTATTTTTCATATAGCCTTACATCAAATCAATAATTTATGAAAGTACCCGGAAAAATAATAGAATTTAAACAAAATCTTTATATATATTTTTGTGGGTATAGTTAATTTTAAAACTATAGCATAAAAATCTCAAACATATATCAATTCGTTTAAAAATAATGAACATGTATTGTATCATTACATTATTTTGAATAAGCATGTTTTAAAATTTCATTAAATCCATCTATCACCTTTAATTTGTCAACATGTGAATTGATCTCAAAGTATAAATTTAAGTATATCTATAGAATGTGTAGGCATAATAAAAAGTAAACAAATCCATGTGGATGATTATTTTTATAATTTCTTAGGTTCTTTCCATATTATTGTGAATAGCAGCATAAAAAATAAATACCTACAAATCTCATAAATGAATTATATATAATTAAATGAAATTCTTTGGTTAATAAATTATGAATTCAGAAAAACAGCAACCAATAAAATTTTTTATGTAGAAAATAATCTAAAATCTAATAAGTTTTAAGGATCGATCGCTACTAAAAACAACATAACTAGTCAAAAAAAATTTTTTGATAAATATTTTTTTCTTTTTATCTTATAATATTTTTAAAATAATATTTATTAGGTAATGTAGAGGCTTCAGCTTTTATTATTATTAACTTTTAGAATTATAAGGATTCAAATCGCTGCCAAAGACTTTCTTCAAAATGTCGTTAATTCTTGCAACCGGATCTTGTCTGATTTTTTGTTCTTCTTTAGCTACCATTATAAACAAACCGTCAAGTGCTTTTTTTGTAACATAATCATTTAAATCGGTATTAACGGTTTGTCCTCCAGTTATTGACATTGCTTTATTATATTTGTCAGCCAGCGGAGTCCAATATTTTGCAAGCATAACTTTTTCGTTGGCAGCAATTACTTTAGGATAAAATTTATCGTATAAAATATTGTATGTAGTTTTTCTCAGGTATTGAGTAGCCTCATCATCACTACCCTTTAAAATATTAATTGCATCATTTATCGTCATTTGACGAATTGCAGCAACAAATACATCTTTTGCTTCTTTAGCAGCTTCTTCAGCAGCTCTGTTAAGTTTTTCCTCGAATTGTGTAACCTGATTTTTCAATCCCATTTTTTCGCAATATTCTTTAACTTTTATTGCTTCTTCGGGGAATGGAATTTTTATTTCTGGATTACGATAATATCCGTTCAATTGACTTACAATATCAACTGTATTTGCAATACCTACAGTAAGAGCTTCTTTTAATCCTTGAGCAACCTCCTGTTGTGTAAGTCCCGGTTTTGTAACTCCCCCGGAATTGATTAAAATTCCCTGTAGCACATCGCAGCTTGTTAGAAGCAAAACAATCCCGATTATTGTAAATATCTTTTTCATGGTTATTAATTAATTTTAGTTCTTACAAAATTAAAACAAATGTCGAAATGGAATCAAAACTCTTTCAATAATTTTTTGAACAAAATGACGTTTTTTCCAAATTTCATAATTAAATTCTATGCAATGTTTTTGAGTTTCGATTACGTGATTTTTTAGAATTTGTAAAATTCTTTCATCGTAACCACTAATATTAATTTCATACATAAACCTAAAACTTCTGTAATCAAAATTACTTGACCCGAAAAAAAACCAATCATCATCTACTAACACAATTTTTGAGTGAAGATTTGAAGGAGTATATTGAAAAATTTTTATATGGTTTTTAAAATACTTTCCGAAATATTTATCTCTGAGTATATCAAAAAGTTTGACATCCGAATTAAGAGGTACTAAAACAGTAATTTGAACACCTCGGTGTGCTGCCTCAATAATTGCTCGTCTTAAACTACTGCCAGGAAGGAAATATGGGGTCTCGATTACAATACTTTGTTTAGCATTATTAATCATTTTTTTAAGTTTATCTCTCACAGGTTGATAAACATTTCCGGGGACGTCTCTTATAATTTTAATACAATTATAACTTAATATTCTTGTTTTCTTTTTTTTGTCAATAAAAATTTTCTTAGCATCAAGGAAGTCTTCAAGAAAAATATTTTCGAGTTTTTTAGATATTTCACCCGTAAATCTTGCAGAAAATTCCCTCCATGATATCGAATAAGAAGTAATATTATTTGACCCCAAATATGAAATAGTAGAATCTATAATTAAAAGTTTACGATGATTTCGCAAGTGATTTGCTGAAAAAATATCCCAACTTAACTTTAATTTTTCAAAAAATTCAACCTCCCCGCCAAAATGAATAAGTTTTGAAAAAAAACTTTTCGATACGCTTCTTCCCCAGTCATCAATTAGAATTTTAACTTTTACTCCTTCAGCTGCTTTTTGAGTAAGTACATCTCGAAATTTTTGTCCTACCAAATCATTGCAAAACTTATAGGTTTGTAAATAAACCTTATGTTTTGAAAGTTTAATGTCTTCTATCATTGCAGAAAACAAAGTCAAAGGATCATCAAAACTTTTAACATCATCTATTAAAGAGGAATATATCATTTTGACAAGATTATTTTGATTTTTTATAGATTATTTGCGAAACTTTTGCAGCAGTTTTACGAGCAATTTTTCTTGTTAAATCTTCAAAAACGTCTTTGTCCAATTCTTTATATGTATAAACCAAATTATCCTTATTTGTGCCAAAAATAATTTGCCAGAAAGTTCGCTCAGTGCTGAGTTTTTCATCTTTTCCAACAAAAACATTATGCTTTTTTATTCCAACAAAACTGAAAGGTTCTTTACCAATACAAAAATCAAGGCTTACATTACAAGATGTTACATAATAAGTATTAAATTCTTGGGCTTGTCTATTTCCGGTAATTTCTTTAATTTCAAATTCCTCGTAATATTTTAACTCTTGTATTTTTATTGTAAACGAATTTAAAACTTTTAAGTCATGATTATCATTTCTTTCAATTAAAAGTACAATATTATAATCTTTAAGACGGTTTTTAAACTCCTCGATAAATGTTTCTTTGAGTTTTTCGAAGTTTTTATTTTTTAGATATTTAGACGAGTAATAATTTTCGAGCTTTATTGTATTATCAATGGGCGTCAAATACAGATAATGTGTATTTTCAAGTTTTCGCCCTATAGAACATGAAAAAAACAAACTGGTTAAAATAAACAAAAAAGCAATCGTACTAAATTTTCTCATCTTTATTATTTTTTTTTAAATTCAAAAAATGTTTTAGTAAATCAATAATCGGTAATTTTTCTATTAAACAAAAGATAGCCAAAATTAACAACAAAAAATGACTTTTGGTTTTCACCAGGATAAAAATTATAACAAAACGACAAAGGTCCAAGTGGACTATGAAAAACAAAAGAAGCCCCCCCTATAAAATGAATATATGTTAATGGTTCGGAATAATGTGCTACAAAAACTCTTTCATAAGGAGTAATCTTTAATATTTTTTCGTATGGAGCAAAAATATAAAATTCGGTTCTGAAGCTAAATTTTTCTGTTATACAATAGATTGGTTTAAGACCTGCTGCGAAATATGTATTTGCATAAAAATCAGCCAAGAACAATGTTTTCGAGTGTAGTAACGGATTGAAAGAATATGCCGATAGAATTGAAGAATGATAGTTTCTGAAAAAATCTTTATTACTTAATTGCATCTCAAAATGTAACCCTATACAAAATTTTTTAGATATCCTGTTATAGCTTTCACTCTTCATAAGAATGCTTATCCATGAATGATATTTTTCAAAGCTATCGGTTAAAGCTGTAGTAGAACCGGGAAAGTTTTTTTCCGTTCCAAAGATATGTCGAATTGAAATCACGTTCTCAGCGCCATTTGTTGAAAACTGGGGATAATCCAGATTGTTTCTGATGATCGAAAAATGAATAGTTTTCGGAGTAAACGTTGTATAATCGGCAGTATCGGTTGCTAAATAATAATTCGTTTGGAAATAACTCCATGTTTGCATTCCTCCGGCAATCCCTAATTTTATAATACTTTTTTTATTAAGAGGAACAAAAGCATCCAATCTCGTTCCATTATCAAAATTTACGATAAAAGGAGGTCTTGAATCCAAAGAAAATAAACGAGGTACTCCCCTGAAGTAGTCCATTCTATTTATGCTTGATTCAAATTGCAAGGCTAAAGGCAAACTCAATGGCAAATCAATACGTCCTGTAAAATTTATAGAACTGTAAAGTCTGCCGAAATAAACATTTGATTTTAATAAAAGCGAATAATTTTTTAAAACTTTGTATGAAGCCCCAAAAAATCCTGTATTAGAATAACTACTCGATAAATTTGCCCCGAACATAAAATTCAACCTTTCACTTTTTTTAACATTAAGATTTACATCAAAAAAGCATGTAGAGTCGTTATATTTCGCAACTGGGGCCGCAGATTTTATTTGAAAATCATTAATTAACTTATAATACTCATTCTCGAATTGTTTCAAATTTAATTTTTCATTTGGTCTTTTAATGCTCCGTTTTATATATTCCTTAACAGGTTTATCAACACCCTTAATAAATATCTGATCAAACATTAAATACGGAACTCTCTCTCTGAATATTTCTCTATTCTGATATAATTCTTCAACAGATTGTCGTCTATCGATCCGTGCCAAAATGGAATCCATTACCTGATAACAAGCTTCATAGCCAATAGTACTAATTTCATCAACCCTATGAAAATCCAGCAATCCTACATCATTAAGGTTTAAACGTATGGTAATTCCTTTGTTTTCATCAATAAAATATTCACGCTGCTCGCCCATTACAAGATTTTCAATCTGAGCCATCAGATCATCAGGATCAGGTTTTTTTGTTTGTCCTGCAACTACAACCCCAATTATAAAATCCGGAGCAAATTCTTTCAGCATAATATCATCAGGAAAATTATTATAAATTCCTCCATCAAAATAGAGAGTTCCGTCAATTTC
>LUZK01000066.1 GCA_001603595.1 Bacteroidales bacterium Bact_19 | reverse complement strand
TCTGCAAGTGGCACATATTATTTCAGAGCAAGATCAAACGAAGGGTGTTGGGGAAATCAAGGGTCTGCTACGGTTACAATTAATCCTGTTCCTGGAGATGTAACTGTGAGCGGCGGTGGTACTCAATGTGGTGGCAGTATGACTCTCACAGCTACCGGTGGTACAGGTGGAACGATTTCAAGTGGCACATATTATTTCAGAGCAAGATCAAACGAAGGTTGTTGGGGAAATCAAGGCTCTGCAATAGTTACCATACATCCGGCTTTCACACTTTCAACATCGGTACAAAATGAATCAAATGCAGGAGCTAATGATGGTAGCATCACCGTAACAATTACAGGAGGTACTCAACCATTTGTAGGAGAATGGAATACTAATGTTATTACTAATGCAACAGAAAATATAATAATTTATTCAGGATTAACAGGAGGTGCATATTCGGTTACTGTTACTGATTTCAACGGATGTACAGCCTCTACTTCAGCTATAGTCAATACTTCAGGAGCTGGTCCGGTTGCGGACTTTGCTGCATCGTTAACATCAGGTTGCGATTATCTTACCATTCAATTTGAGGACTTATCAAATAATAATCCAAACTCTTGGTATTGGGAATTTGGAGATGGACAAACATCAACAGAACAAAATCCTGTTCATACTTATTATGAACCCGGAACATATACAGTAAGTCTTACAGTATCTAATATATTCGGTTCAAATACTCATATAGAAAATAATTTTATTACCATTGGAATTACTCCTCAGATAGTTTTGACAATGACTGAAGAAAGTGTAGCAGGAAATGACGGAACAGCTTCTGTTATTGTTACAGGAGGTGTTGTCCCGATTTCAATATTATGGAATAATGGAATGCAGACAAATACAATAACAGGATTAACTGCAGGCAATTACTGCGTTACAGTTTCGGATAATTTTGGTTGTTATGCATCTGATTGCATTGAAGTTACACAGGAATCTGTGTTTGGACAACCAATAGCTAATTTTATTGCAAATCAAACACAGGCTTGTGGTAGTTTAACAGTACAGTTTACTGATTTATCTCAAAATAATCCTACTTCATGGCTTTGGAATTTTGGTGACGGAGAAACTTCTACAGAACAAAATCCTATTCATATTTATTCAACTCCTGGTTCATATACTGTAAGTTTAACAGTATCAAATGATAATGGAAATGATATAAAAGTTGTTGAAAATTATATTACTGTTTGGTCATTTCCTCAATTAGAATTTATAATAACACCGGAATCTTATTCAGGTGCTTCTGATGGTGCAATCGAATTAATTATTAACGGAGGAACACCTCCTTATATAGTAACATGGTCAAATGGAATGTCGGGAGAATATATTAGTGGTTTAACAGGAGGCTTATATTCTGTTGCAGTAATTGATTATCATGGATGTTATGCAACTTCAAGTGTTTTGGTCGAAACATCTACTTTTGTAAATGTATCTAATGATATTTTGAAAGTCTATCCTAATCCTGCCAATAATCACATAACAATAGAAATATCAGGAACTGTTGAAACAGGCAGTATAGTAAATACACTGGGACAAAATGTTTTAGAAATAGACCCACAATCCGAAAGATTTTATCTTAATGTTTCCGGTTTGAGCGAAGGAGTTTATTTCTTGAAACTTTCAATTAACGGAAATGAGTATGTATATAAACTTATTAAAAAGTAACCTAAGTCTATAAAATGAAGAAGGTTGCCAAAAGGCAACCTTCTTTTATAACTATGATTATAAGATTTGTAAACAACTAAATTCCTAAAAAAATCTTTGCAATACTAAGGTAAATTGTTACACCGATAATATCAGCAAGTGATGCTATCAAAGGGGCACTCGCAGTAGCAGGGTCCATTTTTAGTTTTGTGAGAATAAATGGAAATAAAATACCAATCAAACTACCTGTTATAACAACAAGAATCATAGATAAGGTTACAACAAAAATAATTCCCGGAGCTTTAATACTTGCAATTAAACCTACTCCTATAGCCATTGAAATTCCAAGTAATAGAGAGATTAAAATTTCTCTGAATATTACTCTATACCAATCTGCTAATTTAACTTCTCCAAGAGCCAATGATCTAATCATTAAGGTTGCGGTTTGTGAGCCTGCATTACCACCACTTCCAATAAGTAAGGGAAGAAACATTACAAGAGAAACAACTTTTTGGATCACACTTTCATATTGAGAAATGACTGCTCCTGAAAAGAGGTTAACAAAAATTAGAGAAAATAACCAAATTATTCTGCTTTTGTAGAGTATAAAAATGTTTTCTTTAAGCGGATTAGAAATTGAATCTTTGAAAGCCCCAAATTTGTGAAAGTCTTCGGTAGTTTCTTCTTCCACAACGTCCATAATATCGTCGAAAGTAACAATTCCCAGCAGTGTACCTTCTGTATTTACAACCGGTAAAGCAACCCTATCGTAGTCTTTAAAAGTTTCGATAGCTTTTTCCTGGTCATCTAGTACGTTTAAAGCTACAAATTTACCGTCCATCAAGTCTGCAATTTTCTGTGAAGGTTCGGCAAGAATTAAATCTCTGATTTTAATATCATCAAGGAGTCTCCAATCTTTGTCAACAACATAAATAACATTTAATGTTTCACTATCCTTACCGTATTTTCTTATGTGTTGAAAGGCTTGCTCAATTGTAAAATAAGATTTTAGAGCGATGTATTCGGGAGTCATGAGACGTCCTATACTGTCTTCCGGATAACCTAGCAGAGTCAGAGTCAGCTTCTTATTCTCGGTTGAAAGAAATTGAATAAGTCGTTGAGCAATTTTTCCGGGTAATTCTTCAAATAATGCAGTACGATCATCAGGCTCTAAGTCGTTCAAAAGGTTTGCAAGTCTTCTGCTGTTTTGAGCAAGTTTCTCTATTATCTCTTCTTGTTTATCATATTCAAGAAGTTGAAAAACCTCTTTAGCTTGATTTCTTGATAATAAACGGAAAATGATTATTTCTTCATCCTCGGGAAGTTCCTCAATAAGATCTGCAATTTGAATGTCATCAAGTTTAGATAGCTCTTCTTTAATGCGTTTCCAATCGTGATTTTCAAGTAATTCTTGAAAAAAATCCACTAAGATTTTGAAATCTTCCATACTTCCTTACATTTTTAACTGTAAGGGAGCTATAATTATTGGCCGCCTTACAGCTTGGTTAATAATTCATTTTCTGTAAATACGGGCCATCGTCCATTTTACGTAATTTTATGGTTACCCAACAAATATAGTTAAACAACAAAATTAATAATTAATTTTCAAAATGAAAATTAATTTATATTTTTATACTCGCATTCGAATCTTATTTAATATGTCTAATGTTAGAGAAATCCTTAGAAAACAGAGTTTCAGTAAAGAAGATCTTCTTATTCTTCTTAATGCTGATGATAAAGAAACTGAATTAATATTTAAAAAAGCAGCAGATGTAAAAGCAAAATATGTTGGTAACATTACATACTTCAGAGGTCTTATTGAATTGTCGAATATATGCTCAAAAAATTGTTTATATTGTGGGATTCGTAGAGAAAATAGGTTGATAAAACGTTATAATGCTACTGACGAAGAAGTTATTAACGCTGCAAAATATGCTTTAACAAGGAATTGGGGATCGGTAGTTTTGCAATCCGGAGAAAGAAATGACAAAGAATTCATTGAGAGAATCGAAAAATTAATAAAATCTATTTGTTCTTTGTCAAAAACAAAACCTGGGATAACATTGTCTTTAGGCGAGCAACCAGAAGAAACATATAAAAAATGGTATGATGCAGGAGCTCAAAGATACCTGCTTAGAATTGAATCCTCAAATAAAGAACTTTTTGATAAAATTCATCCGAATGATAAATTCCATAATTACGATTATAGGCTAGAATCTTTAAGAAACATAAAAAAAATAGGATATATGACCGGAACCGGTGTAATGGTTGGTCTTCCATTTCAAACTTTAGAAGATCTTGCTGATGACTTATTATTTATGCAAGAATTCGATATCGACATGTGCGGGATGGGACCTTATATTGAACACGAAGACACCCCATTATATAAATATAAAGATTTGCTGCTTCCAATCGAGAAAAGGTATGAATTAACATTGAAAATGATAGCTTTGTTAAGAATCATTATGAAAGATATAAATATTGCTTCTGTAACTGCATTGCAAGCAATAAAACCTACTGGTAGAGAAGAAGCTATCAAAATTGGGGCAAATGTAATAATGCCAAATATTACTCCCGTTAAATATCATGAAAGTTATAATCTATACAAAGGAAAGCCTCAGATTGCTCCTGAAACCGACAACTATATAAAAGATCTTGAAAAAAATATTCAAAATGCAGGTGATGATGTTGGATATGGTTTGAGGGGAGATTCGTTACATTTTTTAAAAAAAAATAAAAATTAATTGGTTATATGTAATCATTATAGTATATTTGCATATAAATACCTAAATAGAAATGAACATATTAAAAAAAATCTGGCTTTTTTATTACGAAGGATTTAAGAATATGCCCAAATGGGGTAGGTTAATGTGGACAATAATTCTTATAAAAGGTTTTATTGTTTTTGTTATTGTTCGTTCATTGTTTTTCCCTAATTTTTTAAAAACAAATTTTAAAACAGATAAAGAGAGAAGTGAACATGTTATTAATGAACTAATTAAAATTTCAAAAAATGACACAATTATTTCTAAACATTGATCCATCGCTAGTAGATTGGTCAAGGGCACAATTTGCATTAACAGCGATGTTCCATTGGATTTTTGTTCCAATAACACTCGGAATTTTGTTCATCATTGCCATTATGGAAACAATTTATGTTAAAACAGGCGATGAAGAATGGAAACGTATTACGAAATTCTGGATGAAACTTTTTGGGATTAATTTTGCGGTTGGAGTGGCAACAGGGTTAATCCTTGAATTTGAATTTGGCACCAACTGGTCTAATTATTCATGGTTTGTTGGGGATATTTTTGGTGCTCCTTTAGCGATTGAAGGCATTATGGCCTTTTTTATGGAAACAATTTTTATTGCAGTGATGTTTTTTGGGTGGAATAAAGTAAGTAAAAAATTCCATCTTACTGCAACCTGGTTAACTGCTTTAGGAGCTAATTTGTCTGCCTTGTGGATTCTTGTTGCTAACGCATGGATGCAATATCCAGCCGGAATGGAATTTAATCCCGACACTGCACGTAACGAAATGGTGAATTTCTGGCAAGTACTGTTTTCACCGGTAGCCATAAATAAATTTTTGCATACAGTTACAAGCGGATATACATTAGCCTCGTTATTTGTAATTGGAGTAAGTTCGTATTTTATTCTTAGAAAACGAGAACTACTTTTAGCAAAACGAAGCATTGTTATTGCATCTGTTTTTGGTATAATTTCCATTTCAGCATTGATCTTTACAGGACATGGTTCTGCTGTAGAAGTTTCAAAACATCAGCCAATGAAACTTGCTGCAATGGAAGGATTGTATCAGGGTGGAGAAAATGCTGAGTTTATAGGAATTGGTATTTTGAATCCCAAAAAGACTTTTGATAATAATGAGGATCCATTTTTGTTTAAAATTGGTTTTAAAGGTGTGTTAAGTTATTTAATAAATTTCGATACAAAGACATTTATCCCCGGAATTAACGATTTAGTGTATGGAAATCCAGAAAGAGGAGTACCTTCTTTTGAAGAACGCAAAATGAAAGGGACTCTGGCAATGAATTCACTTATTAAATATAAGGAAGCCAAAGAAATTGGGAATATGGAAGAAGCAAATTTGCAATTAGAAATTTTAAAAGCAAATTTTAATCATATTGGTTACTCTTATGTTGAAAAACCAGAAGATATTATTCCACACGTACCTATGATATTCTACAGTTTTCATATAATGGTTTTTCTTGGATTTTTATTTGTTCTTATTTTCCTTGTTTACGGTTGGCTCACTCTTAAAAACAAAATTGATAAGATAAAATGGGGAAAACCTTTGTATATTCTAGGTATTATTTCAATTCCATTAGCATTTATTGCAACCGAAGCCGGGTGGATTGTTGCCGAAGTTGGTCGTCAGCCATGGATTATTCAGGATTTAATGACTGTGGGTGCGGGTGTAACAAAGATTTCCAGTACTGCTGTTCAAACAACTTTCTGGATCTTCTCATTCATTTTCACTGCTCTTTTAATTACAGAGGTTAGTATTATGATTAAATTTATCAAACAAGGTCCATCAAATTCTGCAATAAAATAAAAAATAGGAGGAAAAAGTCATGATTACCGCAGAAATATCATATTTATTTTTACAGCAATACTGGTATTTTATAGTGTCGTTGTTAGGAGCATTATTAGTTTTTTTAATGTTTGTTCAAGGAGGTCAAACTCTTATTTATGAAATTGGAAAAAACGACACCGAACGAAAAATGTTAGTAACAACTCTTGGTCGGAAATGGGAGCTTACATTTACTACTCTTGTTACATTTGGAGGTGCCTTTTTTGCATCTTTTCCTTTGTTTTATTCTACAAGTTTTGGTGGTGCTTACTGGGCATGGATTGCTTTGTTATTGGCATTTACAATTCAAGCTGTTTCATACGAATTTAGAAGTAAAAAAGGGAATGTTTTTGGACCTAAATTTTTTGAAGTTTTGTTGTTTTTAAATGGTCTTTTCGGCACATTATTGTTGGGTACTGTTGTTGGTACATTTTTTAATGGATCGGAGTTCTCAATAGATGTCTTTAAGAGAGTAACATGGGCAAATGAAACACGCGGACTAGAAGCTGTCTTAAATTGGCATAATGTTAGCCTTGGTTTAGCAGTTTTCTTTTTGGCAAGAATTATGGGTCTTTTGTATTTTAAGCTTACTATTGATTATCAACCTATAACTGATAGAATACGAAAAAAACTTTTGATAAACACTATCCCTTTTCTTGTATTTTTCCTTGCATTTGTCATAAGACTTTTGATTATGGATGGATTTGCCGTTGATGAAAATGGTGTAGTTTTTATGCAAAAAACAAAGTATTTGAATAATTTTCTGGATATGCCGTTAATTTTGGTGATGTTTCTTATAGGTGTATTGGCTGTACTTTTTGGAATTATCAGAGCTTTGTTTCTGAAAAAATCTTGTGATATGAATTTTTGGTATGTTGCTCCGGGGGTTGTATTAACAGTTTTATCTCTTTTGCTTTTGGCTGGATATAATAATACAGCTTTTTATCCTTCATCGTTTGATTTGCAAAGTTCTTTAACTATACATAAAGCAAGTTCCAGCTTTTTTACACTGAAAGTCATGAGCATCGTTTCATTGCTGGTACCGGTAGTTTTAGCCGTTATAATTATAACTTGGAGGCAAATTAACAAATTTAAAATTACTCAGGAAGAAATTAATAATCCAAATGAAAAAACATATTAAAATAATTTTATAACTTTGTGCTATGGAATATTTAAAAGAAATAATTAGTTTAGGAATGTGGCCTGTACTAATTTATATAGCTTACAGGCTATCGTTATTAGCATTAAAATACTTTCATAAAAATCTTGAAAAAACCGAAAAATTATGATTACAGCCTACCAATTCGTTAAATTCAAAGAGGATTCTTTTGTAGAATTTCATCGCCAACTTGCCGAACAAAATACTGTATCTTGTTTTGATTTTGAAGATAGTATAATTGACTTTAAAAAAAATGATACAAATGCTTATAAAGCTAATTACAGAGAAAAGGTTGTCAATTTAATTAATAAACATAAAGTAAAAATCCTGAAAAGCTGGCTGGGATTTAGAATTAACGAATTTGGAAATAACCGTTATTATGATGATATTCAAGCTCTTCGTGCTCTAGGTGACATAAAAATCCGATGCATTTTTTTATCAAATTGTCATAATCTTCAGATTTTACAAAATTTTATCGAAGATAATCAGGATATAAGATTTGATGAAGTAATTCCAATCATCGAAAGTAATGACGGATTCTCCAATATGGAAGAAATAATAAGTTTTAAGCATCCGAAATTTAAAAATGTTGCTTTTGGACACTGTGATTATAATTTAAGCTGCAATATATTTCCATTTATTCATCAAGATAATCCAAGATATTGGTATTGGATTCAAAAATTTGAAAAACTTTGTAAAGAGCACAAAATTGGATTTGTTAACTCGGTATATTTGAATGTTAATCACACAATGCACTTTAAATTGATGCTCAAAAATTTGAGTAATCACTTTAAAGATTTTGGACAGGTTACTCTTAATACACAGCAGAGTAATGCATGTTATTCTTTTAAAGAAGATGAACTTATTAATGTACGCGAGTTAAATCTTCTCGAAGATATTGACGTAATGGATTATGCACGAAAAATCGTTGAACTCTTTGAGAAATATAATCCCGATGGTATGGGATATACCATTATGCCTGATACCAAAATATTTATCAGTCCGCAAGAATATGTTGCAGCAAAAAGGCATATCTTCGGATAAAATTATGACCGCAGAATTAACTGCGGTTTTTTTATTTTCGTAATTTTGGCCTAATTTTGACAAAATAATAAATTTATGAAAGATACTGTTTTAATTACCGGTGCTACCAGCGGAATAGGAGAGGCTACTGCAAAACTCCTCGGAAAAAACAAATACAGATTAATCATTACGGGCAGAAGAAAAGAAAGACTCCAAAAACTCAGTGATTTTTTGCAATCAGAATACGGAACTGATGTTTGTATATTAAATTTTGATATACGGGAATTTAATGAAGTTAAGAAAGCTATAGATTCTTTGCCTGAAAAATTCAAACAAATAGATGTACTGATAAACAATGCCGGTTTAGCTTCCGGGTTAGACCCAATTCACAACGGTAGTCTCGATGACTGGGAAATAATGATTGATACTAATGTAAAAGGTTTATTATATATTACAAAACTCGTATCACCTCAAATGGTTAATCGAAAAAAAGGATATATTATCAATATAGGCTCTATTGCAGGAAAAGAAGTTTATCCAAACGGGAATGTTTATTGTGCAACCAAGCATGCCGTTGAAGCTTTAACCAAAGCTATGCGAATAGATCTTTTGCCTTATGGCATTAAAGTTTCACAAATAGCTCCCGGTATGGTAAATACCGAGTTTTCAACTGTAAGATTTCATGGAGATAATAAAAAAGCCGATAATGTTTACAAAGGGCTAAATCCGTTAGTTGGAGAAGATATTGCAGATATAATATTATATTTGCTAAACACTCCGCCTCATGTATGCATAAACGATTTAGTTGTAATGCCTCTTGCTCAGGCTTCAGCAACAAATGTGATAAGAACCGAGTAATTATGAATATTAACGACTTAATAATTAATACTATTATTGATGCTGGCAAGGAGGTGTTAAAATACTATAACAGTAATTATGAATTAAAATTTAAGGAAGATGAATCTCCTTTAACTTCCGCAGATGTCGCAGCTAATGAGATTATTTTAAGAAATTTAAGCAAAACATATTTACCTATAATCAGTGAAGAGTCTGTAACACAAATAAAAAATACAAATTCTGAAAGCTTTTGGCTGGTTGATCCCATTGATGGAACAAAGCAATTTATAAAATCTGACCCTCAATTTACTGTAAATATTGCGTTGATAACAGGCAATAAAGTTGACAAAGCAGCAGTTTATGCTCCTGCATTAAACTTGTTATATTATGCAGATATTGAGATAGGTGCTTATAAAATTAACACTGAAAACGGCAATAAAAATGAAATTCGCGTTAATAGTATTTCAAACCATTTGAAAATTTTATGTTCTAAATCTCATTTGAACAAAGAAACTCAAATCATAATAGATAGAATACGAAAAGCGTTCAGAAATTCAGAAGTTGAAAGTGTAGGGAGTTCCTTAAAATTTTGTTTATTAGCAGAAGGCTATGCAGACTTATATCTTCGTAAAGGAAAAATCAATACTTGGGATATCGCAGCAGGTCATACAATTTTAAAAGCAGCCGGAGGAAACGTATTCGATTATTATAATTTTAATGAAATTACTTATTCTTATAAGAATCATTTATTGGGAAGTTTTATTGCTGTTGGAGAAAACGATTTTATAAGGAATTATGAAAAATTATTGGTTTGAGAGATGACTAATTTTGTTGTAATTGTTTAACAAATGAATTTTTTTGCAAAGTCAGTTGTAGATTTATAAAATCTTTAACTTTAAAAGTCAAAAATTTCTTTTTATAAAATTTTGTAAACTTAGAGTTATTTTAGTTTTATCTTTTTAATGAGGATATCTTAGATATTATATTTTTATTTGAAAATTATTTTTCAGTAAACAACCAAAGTAAATATCTCTACATAAATAGATTTATATCATAACTTATGTAAATTCGGAATTAATTTCCATACACATGAATGCTGCTCATTCCATTTGGAAAATATCTTATTCCTAACCAGGTAATTATCAAAACTATGAACGAAAATGCCAATAAAAACATAAGTGTTTTTCTTTTGTTGGGGAATGAGTAGTCAAGATGTATGCATAGCATGTAAAACAACCAGGTAAGTAAAGCCCATGTTTCTTTTGGATCCCACGACCAATAATCGCCCCAGGCTATTTTTGCCCATACAGCACCAAGCAGCATTCCTATAGTTAGCAGTGCAAAACCCGGATAAACAAGATTCATGGCAAGTCTCAGATTTTCATGGTCTATGGTGTTAGACTTCAAATAATTGTAATAACCTATTAAGGTTGTTAAACAGGCAGCCGCAAGAACAGCATAGGAAATCATGTAAATAACTACATGAGGAATAAACCACGGGCTTTGAAGAGCAGGCATTAAATTCTTTGTTTGGTATTCAGGATGAATAAGATCAACCAACAAAAAAACTGTTGACATTATAAATCCCAGCAGATATAAAGGTTTTGATTTTGTTCTTATGAAAATTACCCATACTATCAACGATACAAACATAGCATACCATAATCGTGTTTCTGCCATAGTTTTTAAAGGGGGACGTTCTATTTCGATCCAGTAAAGAATAATAAAAGTAAGTAATATCAAATTAGCTATTCCTGGAAGTATCAAAGATATTTTTGTCGTTTTAATTTTGTTTTTATTAAAAAAAACAAAAATTGTTCCGACTAACCAAAGAGACACAAAAATTATGAATGTTATGTTTAGAATTTGCCAAATCATTTCTTAAACTCTTTTTTTCTACTAAAAATCAGATAAATTGCACCGATTAACATCATCACTATTCCCACATAAACAATTTTTATCCATGGGTCATAAACTGCTGAGAAAATAGAAATATAATTTACATTTCCCGGATTTTTCTTGTAAGAGTTTTGATAAATTGTCCAATTTCCAAGTTTGAGTGGTTTATTTACTTCAATTATGAATTTTCCTGGTTTTGAATCTTTTTCAGTATAAATTTCAATTTTTGAACCAAAGTAACTTGCTTCGGATGGAAGTAATATCAAGTTAAGATTTTTTCCCAATTTTTCAATTTTTGGAGGATGAAATGATGTTGCAGTACTTAAATACACAGTATCTTTTCTACTTTTATTACTAATTTCAACAGTTCCTAACCATGTTTTTTCTGGTAGATCATCAATAAAAACAACAGAATCTTTAAATATTATGGCATCTTCATATAAATCGAGGCATTTGAAATTAAAATTTTTATATTTTATTTCTGTATCTTTAACGAAATCTACAGGATGAAATTCTTTAACTTTCAATAATTCTCCATTGTCGTCCAATATTGCAAGTTGAGGAGAATAAAAAGCAAGATTAAACTTATTCAACTTGATGGCAAAATCTATTTCATGAAAGTTTCCATCAGAATCTGTCCCAAACCAAACTATATCATTCTCCGGCACCGAAATAAAAAGTTTTAGTTTGTCGGCTTGCCCTAAACTTGCAAATGCAATAACAATCCACAAACCAAAATGATTAAAATAAAAGAATATGTTTCGGGTGTTAAAAGGAGTGAGTCGGCGAAAACTTACCATGCCTAAACTCAGCAGTAGATATAAACTTGAATATGCATAACTCCAAGTTTCTGTTATCTTGTGAAATCCAATTGCCCCCCAAAATCCGGAATAATGATCATTCTGGGAAAATATTACCATTATAATGACATGGAAAATAAAAAAAAGTATTGAACTTAGTGCCGCATAACCTGAAGACAGAAATTTAACAATGGTTTTTGTCTTATAAAAAATGAATACCAAGGCTAATATTATGAGTAAAGCGAAAATTAATGTAAAATTAACAGGAAATCTAAAGCTGTTGATAGGAAACTTCCCGAAAATAAGTTGCATAATAGTTCCGTCTAAAAATAATAATAGAGGAATTGCGATTGAATATGTTTTGAATTTTTCCATACAGCAACAAAATTAAATATAATTTGAATATATTAAAATTATTGATGATATTAAATGTCATAAAAATTATGTTTTATAAAAGACAAAGAATTGTAAAGTAAAAATGTATTTAAATTAAGATTACATAGTTTAACATTTATTTAATAAAATAAGTTTACAATCAATTTGATTATAACTAAATTTGTAAAAAATCAAACAGTGAATATTTTAAGGCTTATTTTTGATAGTATAAACATTGCTTATGATTCATTAAAAAATAATAAGTTAAGAACTTTTTTGTCTGTTTTGGGAATAACAATCGGAATTTTTTGTATTATTTCGGTAGCTGCAACCATTGATAGTCTTGAGCGTAGCATTCGGGAAAATGTAAGCACATTAGGCAGCAATACAATATACATTCAAAAGTGGCCTTGGTCGTTTAGCAGTGATTATCCATGGTGGAAATATTTAAACCGTCCTGTGCCTAAATATCAGGAAGCAGAATTTATAAGGAAACGAACAAAAATTGCAGATTATATTGTTTTTGCAGCTTCTACAAACAGAAACATTGAATATAAAAATAGAAACTATGATAATGCAGGTATTCTTATAGCTGATGATGACTATATAAAAATATTCCCTTTTGAAATTGAAAAAGGAAGATATTTCTCTCAAATCGAAAGCAAAACCGGCAAAAACGTTACTGTTTTAGGATATGAAATTGCGAAATCACTCTTTGGAGATACTGATCCAATCGGAAAAGAAATAAAAATAGGGGGAAAACCTCTTGTAGTAATTGGCGTAACAAAAAAGCAAGGACAATCGGGTGTTAATAACAGCATGGATGAAATAGCAATGGTAACGATTGAATATGGAAAAAATATCTTTAATATTAATTCAGACCAGTTAAATCCTTTTATAGTGGTCTCAGCAAAAGGAAACATCACTGCCGAAGAGTTGAAGGATGAATTAACTATAATCATGCGTTCCATACGAAGATTGAAGCCTGGCGAAGAAGATAATTTTGCTCTCAATCAGGCAAGTTTAATAAGCAAAGGTCTTGATAATATTTTTGGAATAATAAACCTTGCAGGTCTTATTATAGGAGGTTTTTCTATTTTGGTCGGTGGTTTTGGAATAGCAAACATTATGTTTGTAAGTGTTAAAGAACGAACCCGCGAGATAGGAATACAAAAAGCTATAGGAGCAAAATCTTATCTGATATTATTTCAATTTCTTACAGAATCAACATTTTTAAGTTTTTTAGGAGGTCTTTCCGGAATTATATTTGTTTGGATTTTGATGTTAATAGCACGAAATTTAACTCCATTAAATTTTGTTTTAAGTTTAAATAATATCATCGTGGGTACTTTATTGTCAGTTGTAATAGGTATAATCGCAGGTTTTGCTCCGGCACGTTCAGCTGCAAAGTTGGACCCTATTGTTGCAATGAATTATGTGTAATGTCAATGTCTATATAAAGACTTTTTTATGTACTCAAATATAAAGAGATAAATGATATTAATCCCAAATAATATTTTACTTAATATAACAGAACCCTAAATAATATTGAACTTAAAAAGTTTGTTTCGATTTGATTGTCAGGAAAATTAATAAATATTGTAACAATTTTAAATGACACACAAAAAACATGTATTAGAAAAATGAAAAAATATTTCAATATTAATTTTTATTATTATCAGATTTCAGCAGATTTCTCTATTCTAACAACTGAATATTTAAAAGGAGCAATTTTGGACATGGGATCTTTTTCGTTTCGTGTAAGAGCATTTACCGGAGCTTCGTGGAAGTGCCAGGGCATAAAGGCTTCACCAGTTAGAACTTCCGCACGAACATATGCCTTTGTTTTTATTGTGCCTCTCGGAGAAATTACGTTTACCATATCTCCGTCTTTTATATCAAGTCTTTCTGCATCATTAGGATTGATAATTATATAGGCTTCATTTGAGTATGCGTTCAACAAATCACTCTTCCGGGACAAGGTGGCTGAATGATATTGATAAAGCAATCTCCCTGAATTTAATACGATTGGATATTCTTCGTTAGAGGTTTCGCTTTGAGGAGTATAATCAACAGGTATAATTATAGCTTTTCCTGAAGGAGTATTAAATTTTTCGAGGAATAGTGTTCTTTGACCAGGATCGTTTTCATCATAGCAGGGCCATTGCAATCCTTCATTTTCGATTCTATTGTAACTAATACCTCTAAATATCGGAGCGGCTTCCCGAATTTCGTTCCAGATTTGCTCTTCATCTTGATAATTTCCTATATTCACGCCCATTCTTTTTGCAATTTCTATGATAATTTTCCAATCATCCATAGCTTCGCCCGGAGATTCAATAGCTTTACGAAGTCGTAAGACTCTTCTGTCACTGTTTACAACAGTACCGCTTGTTTCAAATAAGGATGCTGCTGGCAAAATAACATCAGCATAGTATGCAGTTTCTGTTTCGAATATATCCTGTACAACAAGAAATTCGACCTTTTCGAGAGCTTCAATAGTATGATTTTGATTAGGGTCAGTAATTACAGGATTTTCTCCCATTATATACAAAGCTTTTATTTTACCGTCGTAAACAGCATCCATAATTTCCAGTGTTGTTAATCCGGGATTCGGATCAAGACTTTCATAAGGAACATTCCAGATTTCTGCAACTCGCTTGCGATTTTCATCATTTTTTACAGGAATATATCCGGGATAATTAACCGGACTAGCGCCAACATCTGTAGCTCCCTGAACATTATTTTGACCTCTGGGAGGATTTAATCCGCAACGTTCCCGACCAATCTTTCCGGTAATCAAGCACATATTGATTAATGAAAAAACGTTGTTTGTACCAACGGTTTGTTGACTCATGCCCATTCCTGTTGCAATCATGGCTGTTGGTGCTGTTGCATACATTTTTGCTGCTGCTTCAAGTTTTGCGACAGGAACTCCTGTAATCTTTTCGGTATATTCAGGAGTGTATTTATCTGTTAGTTTCTTAAGCTCTTCAAAAGCCTGCATTCCGTTTTCCACTCTGGATTCTATAAAATATTTGTCAATCCATCCGTTTTTGATAATGATATGCATTAAGCCGTTAAGCAAGGCAACGTCAGTAGCAAGTCGAGGTTGCAACCAGATGTCTGCATATTTCACCAAAGGTGTCCATTTAGGATCTACTACAATTATCTTTTGACCGCGAGCTTTACCTCTTTTTACATAAGTTGCTGTTATAGGGTGTGTTTCAATAATGTTGTTTCCAATAACAAACAGACAATCTGTAGTTTCAAAATCTTCTATTGAATTACTCCCAGCACCATCACCAAATTGTTTTAACATTGCGGTAACAGTAGAAGCATGGCATAATCGAGTGCAATAATCTACATTATTATTGCCAAAAGCTATACGGATGAATTTCTGAAAAATATAGTTTTCTTCGTTGCTGCATTTAGCTGATGAATATCCTCCCAAAGCTTGATTTCCGTATTTTTGTTTTATTTCAGTAAATTTGCTGGCTATCAAATCAAGAGCTTTGTCCCAGCTAGCTTTTTCGAATTTGCCGTTTCGTTTTATTAATGGATGTGTAAGACGTTTTCTGTCATTGGCATATTGATATCCGAACCGTCCTTTTACACAAAGTCTTCCGTCATTTGGAGAAACTCCTTCATGTCCATCGCATCTCACAATTTTATTATCTTTAACAAAAACCTCTAATTGACAACCTACTCCGCAGTATGGGCATGTTGTAATAACTTTTTTATCAACATTTTCCACATGAAATTCGCCTTTAAAAGGCTTTTCAACTATTGCTCCCGTTGGACATAATTGAATACATTCTCCACATCCGTCGCATTCGCTTTCTTTCCAAAATCCGTAACCTGCAACAATGTATTTCGATATACCTCTATCAGCAAAACTCAAAACAGATTTACCCTGAACTTCTTCGCAGGCTTTTATACATCTGAAACATTTAATACATTTAGATGAATCATATATCAAAACTGGGGAGGAGTCGTCAATAACTCTTGGAATACTCTGCCAGATTGATTTTATCGGACGATCCTCAGGTTTTTCTAATCCGTAATGTTTTATTAAAGGTCTTAATTCATCTTCATAAGAACCATCATATTCCTCGTTGTGCTCAGCCAATAAGTATGCTAAAGTATGCTTGCGATTATTTTCAATTTCTTCGTCAAAAGCTGTAATATTCATTCCATCTTTTATCCTTACGGTGCAGGACATTATCAATCCTGGAGTATTATCAATTTTTACAACGCATAAACGACAAGCTCCGGTAGGACTTAATTTTTTGTGATAACATAGACCAGGTATATTAATACCATTGTCTCTTGCAACTTGTAGTAAATTTGCTCCTTCCTGAGCTGAAATTTCTTTACCATCAATTTTTATCTTCACAGTCTTTTCCATGTTATTGAAAGTTTTTAAAAAATCTAATATATGATTTAATTGGTAATACGGGACTTTGTCCTAAGGGGCAAAGGGAGGTTTTTGCCATGTATTCCGATTCTTGTGATAAAAAATTCATATCAATTTTTGCCGGATTTTGTTTTGAAATTTCGTCTAAAAGTAATTTCGTCCCAATACGACATGGAACACACTTACCGCAGGATTCATGTTTAAAAAAATGCAGTATGCTTTTCATCATTTTCTTTAAGTCAGTTTTATCATCAACAACAATAACAGCTCCTGAACCTAGTGTAAGTCCTTCTTTTTTAAGTGCTTCATAAGAGAGGGGGATATCAATAATTGATTTATCTGCAAATGTTCCGGCAGCTCCGCCGAGTAAAGCTCCTTTATATTCAAACCCGTTTTTCATGCCACCGCAAATATCAAAAATCAATTCTCTCAATGTTATACCTAATGGTAATTCAAAAACACCGGTCTTATTTACATTTCCACTGACGCAAAAAAGTTTAGTGCCTTTCGATTCCGTGGTACCTATTTTTGCATATTCTTTATAACCATGCGTAACTATAAATGGGAGATGAGAAAATGTTTCTACATTATTTACAAGAGTAGGATAGCCCCACAAACCTTTTTCCGCAGGGAATGGAGGTTTAATTCGGGGATAACCTCTTTTCCCTTCGAGACTTTCGAGAAGTGTTAATTCTTCTCCGCAAAGATATGAGCCAGCTCCCTTGAATAATTCCATTTCAAGATTTAATCCGGTATTAAGGATGTTTTTCCCCAGAAAACCTCTATCATAGCATTGTTTTATTCCATTCTCAAGATTTTCAATTGATGTATAGTATTCGCCGCGAATATAAATATAAGCGTTGGTGGCTTTAATTGCAAATGCAGCTATAATCATCCCTTCAATCAAAAGAAAAGGGTCTGTTTCCATTATCATTCTGTCTTTAAAAGTGCCGGGTTCTCCTTCATCGGCATTACAAACAACAAAACGTTTTTCACAAGAAAGACATGATGAACTTGTAAATCTTTGCTTTAAACCCGTAGGAAATCCGGCTCCGCCTCGCCCGCGTAATCCTGACTTTTCTATATCGTCCAGTACTGTTTCCGGAGACAATGTGGATAGTTTTTTTATTGCCTCAAAACCTCCTGTTTTTATATAATCATCAATTGATTTTGGATTTACTTTTCCGCTTCGTGCAAGTGAAATTAATGGAAAACTTTTCTTCATTTCTGGTTTTAATATTTTGATATTATTTCTTCTATTTTCTCAATTGTCATTCCCGTGAAAATATCCCTATTTATCATTATTGAAGGGGCTTTTCCACATCTACCCAGACATTCAACCTTTTGAAGACTGAATTTCCCGTCTATGGATATATTATCGTTGTTAATTTTTAGTTTTTGTTTTAAAAAATCATATATATTTTCACTACCCATATTGCTGCAAATTGGAGAATTACAAACATAAATGACGTTTAACCCTTGTGGTTTAGTATTAAACATTGTATAATATGTAACAACTCCATACACTTGTGATTTTGTAAGTTTAAAATGATTACAGCACGCGTCCATTATCGTATCATCAATGTATTTATGCGGATGTGAATTTTGTAATTCATGAAGTGCATTGATAAGATATTCCTTTTTTTGAGGATATTTCTTTAAAATTTCGTTAATTAAATTTAAATTCAGACTTTGCATATTCAATGGCTTTTAAATATTCAGATTTAAGATTAACATTAAAAAACACTTTTTCTGGTTTGTATGGTAAAGTTATAAAAAATTTAAAAACATTTTCATTATCAAAAATTTTTCTAACACTGTACTGCTTCAAACTGATATTATTTTTAATTTTTGATAAAAGATTTATGCTGTAAATGCTGTGTAAAGGTTCAATTTTACCATCGTAATGGGGAATTATAGCCTCATATTTTTTTTTTCTTGATTTGATTTTGTAAAATTAATCATTTCAGTAATTAAGTTTTTATCAATAAAAGGCATATCTCCCGATAAAATAAATACATAAGGATTTTTTGAATACTTTAAAGCACTATAAATTCCGGACACCGGACCTATCCCTTGATATATATCAGGATAAACAGGCAAATTATTAAAACTTTCGGATGTTTTACCACAAATTAAAATTTCATCAAATATCTGTTTTATAATTTCTATTTGTCGTGAAATAATTGATTTATTGCCAATAATTAATTCTGGCTTATTCACTCCGTTCATTCTGCTACCTAAACCTCCCGTAAGAATTGCAGCTGAAAATTTCATTAAAAATGCTTTTTGCTAAATAAACAAAAATTTTATTATAAAAGTTTATAGAATAAAAATTTAGAAAAATTCTAAATTTTTAAAAATTGTTTGGTTACCAAAAACAAGTAAAGATTTTGTATTAATCAGAAAATAAGTATTTTTGAAAAAACAAATAAAACATGAAAGTGATAAAAACAAAAATCAAAATAGTTTTTTTCATTGTAATTAATATTCTAATTTCAAGTTCGTGCAATTCTCAAAATAAAATAGTTAATATGAGAGATTTAAAAAAAACAAACTGGGAAGCATTAAACGAAAATGCTGTTAAGTTGATAGGTAAAGATTGGATGTTGATTACGGCCGGCAAAATAAATGATTACAATATGATGACAGCGAGTTGGGGAGCTTTGGGATGGCTATGGGAAAAACCTGTTTCTTTTATTTTTGTCCGTCCACAGCGATATACACATAAATTTACCGAAAGAGAAGATTATTACACCCTGTGTTTTTTTGATGAAAATAATCGTGAAATTTTATCAAAAATGGGGACTGTTTCAGGTAGAAATTTTGACAAAATGAATTATGAACAACTCACTGCCATAGAAACTGATAATGGGTCTGTAGCTTTTGCCGAAGCCAGAATAATCATAGAGTGCAAAAAATTGTATGCCACAAAGATTAAAGAAGATGACTTTGTTGATGAGAAAATTCCTGCTAAAGTATATCCAACAAGAGATTTTCACACTATGTATGTGGGAGAGATTTTAAATGTTTGGATTAGAGAATGATAAAATTTTATTTATTGTTTTCTTTATGCTCTTTTACAAAACCAACGAAATCTTTAATAACATAATACGACAACCCGGGAAAAACTATAAAAATTAATGGGTTGTGCTGCCATGCCTCGGCGAAATTTAATTGCAACAAATCCATAAAAGCCCTCGTCAACCCGCATCCGGGACATCGAATATTAAAAATTGAATAATAAATACACGGAATTAAAATATCGATTTTTGCCAAATAAAAAAGTGCGAAGCCTATCAAATAATAAAAGGCAATTGCACTTAGTAGAAAATGTTTTCGTATATAATTGAATATAATCAAAAAAATACGATTAATCTTTGAGTGGTCTTCCTTCATTATCCCTAAAACTTCCATTTGCAATCATTACTATATCAATTATTGTCCAAATTGCACAACCACCGAAAGTAATTAACTGCAATATACCAAGAAGTACATGACCTGTATAGAATCTTGCCAATCCATGAATCCCAGTAAACATAGAAACTACTCCTAATATCAAAGCTGTTGTTTTTTCTTTAGGGGGATTTAAAACTGGAGCTCCTTGTTGATTGTATGTTTGATTATTAGACATTGGTTGTTGTGGGTCTGGATTTACAACAGGTTGTGGGGCACCGCAAACAGGACATACTTGAGCTTCCATTGGAATTTGTGCACCGCACTGTATACAAAATTTATTTGCCATATTATTTTATTTAAGTGTTTGATTTTTTTGTTAAAAAAAGGGTAAAAAATTACCCTTTTTGTTTTACTTTTCTAATGGTCTTCCGTCTGCCATAGGCATTTTGTCGGTCAGGATCATTATTAAATCATATAATGTCCAAATACCGCAACCACCTAAAGTAATCAACATTAACCACCAATTGCTGTATCCCATCATAAGTCTGTGGATACCTAATGATCCTGCGAACCAGCAAATTAAAGCCATAACCATTTTTTTCTGTACAGGTTTTTCTTCTGCCATAACTTAAAATTTTAAATTTTGCCTACTCTATAAAGTTTTCGGCCTCCCTTAAATAACAATGCAATGATAAAACAAATTTAGCTAAATTTCAAAAGTTTTTTTTAACAAATTGTTAATTAGTTGTAAAAATTTTTGAATTATTTTATTTTAAGAAATTTCTCGAAATAAATTATTTGGTCCTTTTTGATTGACAAAAAGTAATTTCCAGGTTGAAGAATATCTACAGCAATATAATTGCTACTGATTTTTCCTGATAATAACAATTCACCATTAATTGTCATTATATTATATTCGCAACCATCGTAATAATTTGAGTTTTCCATAAATATTTTGTCGTTAACAGGGTTAGGATGAATATTTATTCTTTTAATAATTTCAGTAAAGTTATGGCCTATATCATGTAATTTAGATTTTAAAACCAAAACATCTACATTGCCATGAAACCCGGGCAATTCCGCAGTATTGGTAGGCATTACAGTGTAATTAATTCCATTGATATTGCAATTATAAACATCTTCTGTTGTTATCCAATCAATTATATTTTCATAATCTGGTAAAAATGAGTTGTTAAAATATGCATATAATGGATTTGAGGTTGTAGGAGTAGTTACTGTACCAAAAATCTCGAATTCCAAATCATTAATAACATTGGCAGAAGTTATATATGTATCTGAATTAGCAAAACCAATTGAGGTACCAGAAATAATATCCCCATTGGAATCAATAACACATATAAATCCAAAATAATGACTTACTCTTTGATTATCATTATTTTTGGCAACAAAAACGAAGTCGCCGTCAATACTATTTGAATATCCTGTAATCACAAACCTGTCATTATCAATTTTAAATATTGAAAATAAATAATCATTTAAAGATCCTCCTAAACATTTTGACCATATCAAATCTCCCATAGAATTTAATTTTGCTATCCATACATCATAGTTTCCATGATTGCTGTTTAAGTATGAATCATTAGATAAGGTGCATCCAAAAATAATTATATTGCCATCTTGTAATTGAAAAGATTTAATAATATAGTCGTCATCAGATCCACCAAAAGTTTTAGCCCATGCTTTTGTATATGTCGGAGTTAAATTTATTACAAAACCATCAAATTCTCCGGAATTTATTGTAAAATCACCATTAGTTGAATTTGTTTTACCTGAAATTAAATAGCCTCCCATGTTTTTTTTAGATAAACCAAAAACTTTATCTTCTCCTGAACCACCAAATCGTAAATATTGAGATAACCAATCTGCTGTATAGTCATAATTTTTTATATAAATATCAAAATCCCCATATGCACCTGAATATTCTCCTGTGTTTGAATTGCTATTATAGGCAATTAAAAATGTATTGTCCGGAGTAATGACGCTATTAATCGCTGATTCACTGTTTTCGCCACCAAAAATAATTTTTTTCTTAAAATTGAGAGACGTGTCAATAAACATAATATATCCTGATTTACTCGTTTCAGCACTCTCAAAATCTCCATCCGATGAATAAGTATATCCTATGATTGCAATTAAACTGTCTCCAACTGGAAGTACTGAATGAATTGCATCAATATTACTTCCCCCAAAACACTTGTAATCGTAAAGATGCAGATTAAATTGTCCGAATGAATTACTCAATATCCCAATAAAGATTAAAAGAAATAAAACGTTTTTCATAGTATATTGGTTTTATTTTCTACAAAAATATCAAAAAATTAAAATGAATCATTTATTTATTATGATTTTTTTTGTAAAAAAATTTTTTTCGTTATAATACAAACTTATTAGATATGTCCCTGAAGAATATTTTGAGATATCTATTGTTTTTAGAGAAGAATTTATTGTAAATTCATCAATTTTTTGAGCATTTGTATTATATATTCTGCAAATAAATATCTCATCAACGTAATTATTAAGTTTTACCATCAAGACATCTTTTGTTGGACTTGGATAAACATAAATAATTAATTCTTTATCGAATTGAGGTTTTTCGGGTTCAGGGATATTATATACTTTTAAAATTAAACTAATTACACTATCACACCCATAAATATTCAAAAATGTATTTGAAAATAAATATAAATCTTCTTGAGATATTGGTTCAATATTAAATCCAAACTTTGAATATATTTGATTCACCGGTATTGAGTCGTATAGCAAAAGAGAATCATTGGGATTAACAATTAAATTAAGAAAGACAATACTATCACAACCATTTATGGCAGTAAAATAATTTGTGTAAGTTCCTGTGCTTGATTCATTAAAACCATTTTGAATATAAGCTTCTCCCTCACAAATTTCGGCATTTAAATTTATTTGATAAAAACTGTCGACCGATAAAACTAATTTAATTATGCTATCGCAATTATTTGCTGTATGATGGTATTCATAATAAATTCCGGGTTCGCTTAAATATTGATTATCGAAATAATATGAACTACTGTTACAAATCGTAATCTCACGCAGAATTTGCGGATAGTTTGGAAAAACGGTTAATTGTAATGTTTTTAAAGTATCACAAGTTTCGGATATAGAATTTGTATAATAAATAAAATTTCCGGGAGTGCTTGTTATTATTTCAAATCCGTTCTTGATGTAAGTTTCTCCGGAGCAAATACTATCAATAAAATTTATCTCGTTAATATAATTTACAATTATTATATAATTTGAATTCTGGTTTCCGGAAATAACAGTGATTTGAAATGTTTTATTATCTTCAGATCCTTGAATACTAACAGTAGCATTCTGACTTTGGGCGGTTGCTGAAACATTAAGAATAACTCCGCAATCTGAAGTTATTTCATAAGTAAAATTGTTTGGATTGAAATTCTCAAGGTTAACACCATTAATTGTAATACTATTTAATAAAGTATTGTAAATTAATTCTACATCATCAATAAATAAAGCATCATTAGTAGAGCCTTCTCCAGCAATAGAATTTGTTGTAAAAGTGAGCAAAATATATTTAGGGTTATTAGATGGAAAGTTATAATCAAACGGGATGGAAAACCTTCTCCAGTTTTGGGTTTCTCTTGTAAAATTATGCACTGCCTTAGCAACTACATGTTGGGAAGATTGAGAATCTTCGGGGTCTCGATAGTTATAGTTATCATGAATTATAGCAGATACTCTTGCTGTTTGAGTTTCGGAAGGACATATAAATTTTGCCCAGAAAACTAAACTATCAGGTTTTGAATTTAAAGGATGATTAAAATCTGCTATTTCCTGTAATGTAACATTATAATTCGAACTATGATTGGGATTCGTACTGCCGATTTTTATTTTTCCGGTTGTTATAGTGCCATTAGCTATAATTCCAAGAGTAGATGTTGCAAAAATTTTCAAACTGTACAAACCGGTGCTCCCGGGTCTTACATCTGTTGATTTTGAATGTCGAGCTTGGGTGGCAGAACCGCATCCAATAAAAAGACTGCAATCTGCACTCGTAAAACCATTCCAGCCAACAGGTTCTGCATCAGTTGATGAACTATCCCAATTTTCAAATCCACCGTTTATTATATTGTAGTTTTGTGAAAACAAAAAATTCACAAAAAATAAGAAAGGGATCACTATGATATTCTTCATGATTGAAATTTTTTCAAATTTAATACAAAGATTTATTTTTTTTACAAGTGTCAATATGACAGAATATTAAATATAAATAATGTCAAAATGACCTATTTTTGATTTAATAAATGTCAAATTTTTCTATAATAATCTAGTGGTATTCAGTTTGCAAAATATAGTGTAAAAATAAAAAATTGAAAAAAAAATAAATGAAAGGAGGACCAAACTATGATAGTAAAGAGAAGTAACTACGGATTATTACCATCAATTTTCGAGTCGTTCTTTAAAGATTTCGACATGAACGAAAATGTTCCTGCAATGTTTACAAGTCCGGAATTCAATGTTTACGAAACCGACAACGAATATGTTGTTGAAGCAGCAGTTCCGGGATTGGACAAAAAAGATTTCCGCATTGAGGTAAACGATAATGTTCTGGAAATCTCGTCCGAAAAAGAAGTACAGGAAGAAAAGAAAGACAAAAAGTACTATTACAGAGGCTTCTGCTACGGAAGTTTCAAAAAATCGTACAGTTTGCCCGAAGATGTTGACAAGGACAAAATCTCGGCAAACTACGAAAGCGGAATTTTAAAAGTTAGCATTCCGAAAAACAAAGAGGCAAAAATTGTTAAACAAATTAAAATATCCTAAAGAAAGGAGG
>LUZK01000065.1 GCA_001603595.1 Bacteroidales bacterium Bact_19 | reverse complement strand
TAAAAATTTAGTTAAAGAAAAAAATAAGACAATAAAAATCAAGAGGTTAGAGAAAAGTTTGAAAATACACAAATATAAAGTAGAAGAATTTAAAGAATTTATAAATAGGTTTATGCGTGGAGTGGCCACGAAGTACTTACAGGTATATGCAAATTTTTATTCGTTTTTACAAAGTTTAAAGTCTGTTCCTAATTACTATAAGTTGTTGGAAGTGAGACTTGCATGGATAAAATATTTAAAGATGGAGGAATTGTACAAAGACTTCTTGAATAATAATTTTTTATCATATCCTGATTATGTTTCGATTAAGCGTAAGTGGAAATCAAATAACATAAGATTTAAAGTTGATTTTGATGAAAATTTAATTAATAATTATACCTTAATGTAATGCTTTAGCAAAAAGAATAATTATAATAATTCTGTTGGAAAATCATTCATTTTACAAAAATTGAATTTATATAGAATATTCCTAGTTCAATATGGACAAAAAGCATTCAATAATTCATTACATTTTTACTTAATACGGGATAAACAATATTTTTTTGTAATATTCGTTTGAAATGTATTATTTTGGTTAAAAATTTTATGAGTAGGTTAATAATTATATATTTTTTTTCAGCAATTTCATTATTAGCTCTTTCGCAATCTGGAGGAAGAAACACCTATGAATTTTTAAATCTGCCAAACAGTCCTTATATAGCATCGTTAGGTGGAACCAATGTTTCACATTATCAGAAAGACCCTGTGTTGGTAAACTCTAATCCTGCACTTTTAAGACCTGCTTTTGATGAAAAATTATCTTTGAATTACATTAATTATCTCAGCGATATAAATTTTGGATATATTTCATATTCAAAAAATATTGAAAATATTGGAATGTTTGGTGTAGGCATGCAATACATAAATTATGGCAAGTTTATTAATGCTGATGAAACTGGTGAGATACTTGGTAATTTTTATGCTGCAGAATACTCTTTTAATATGTTTTATTCCTATCCGTTATCCGAAAGATTAAATGCAGGAGCATCTTTTAAAACCATTTATTCAAGTTTTTGGCAATATTTTTCTTCTGGGCTTGCATTAGACTTAGGACTTGCTTACGTAGATACATCAAACATGTTGTCTGCGGGCCTTGTTATAAAAAACGCAGGGTTTCAGTTAAAACCTTATGTCAAGGGTAATCGAGAACCTTTGCCTTTTGATATTCAAATAGGAGTAACAAAAAAATTCAGGCATGCTCCGTTAAGATTTTCTGTAACTGCAAAAGATTTAACAAGATGGAATTTATCTTATAAAAGTGTATTTTCTCAAAACTATAATCTTTTACAGGAAGAAGACCCATCCGAAAAATTTATTGATAAGATAGGAAAAATCGGTGATGAATTTATCCGCCATATAGTTATTGGTTTTGAAATAGTCCCTTCAGATGCTTTTTATTTCAGTTTTGGATATAATTACAGGCGTCGTACTGAAATGGTTATTCCTACTGCACCTAAACTTACCGGTTTTTCTGCCGGATTTGGACTTAATCTTTCTAAGTTTAGCATTTCTTATGGTATTGCTTCATACCATCTTGCCGGAGTGTCAAATCATTTGAGCCTTTGCTTAAATTTGAATCAGATTTATAAAAGAGTGTAAGTATTTTGTCTAAATTACCGTTTATTTTTTTACCTTTGTTTCACATAAAATTTGTTTATAAATTAAATTTTAAAGCTATGAAAAATCTCGTTTATTTTAGTCTTTTACTTGCTTTTGTTTTTGTTGTGAGTTGTAAAAATGAAGTAAAAAAAGAAGAAGTAGTTAAACAGGAAACAACTCAGGAACAAAATTCCGATTATTTAATTAATGCAGTACTATGGGTTCAATCTTCTGCAGAGTATCGTGCATGTTGTTATCAGGCCTTTAATTATGCAAAAATTGCTCTTGGTAATAACTTGAAAGCTGCTAAAAAAGATAAACCTGCTGCAGTAGTTTTTGATTTGGACGAAACTCTTCTTGATAATAGTTATTATGAAGTTTATTTAATAGAAAATAAAATGTCATATACTCCGGAGTCATGGAAGGAATGGTCAGAAAAAGAATGTGCGACTGCAATTCCCGGAGCCGTAGAATTTGTTAATTATGTAAGTTCCCTTGGTGTTGAAGTAGTTTATATTTCAAACAGGCTTGAGTCTGAAAAAGAAGTAACAATACGAAACATGAAAAAACTAGGGTTCCCTGATGTAAAAGATGAAAATTTATACTTTATGAATGAAAGTAAAGGGAGCAATAAAGTTGAAAGACGAAATGCTGTTGGGGAAAAATATAATATAGTTTTATTAGTTGGGGATAATCTTGCCGATTTTAGCGGTGAATACGAAAAACGCGGCGAAGATTTAGGCATAGGAAATGTTGATAATGATAAAGATTTGTTTGGATTCTACTATGTAATTTTACCAAATCCGATGTACGGAAAATGGGAAAGTTCGCTGCCAAAAGATAAAGAGCTTTCTACTATTGAAAATAAAAAGAAAGCTTTGATTGGTTATGATAAAGTTTGCAAATAAAATCTTAATAAACTGTTAATTAGATAATTCCGTAATTAATAGTTGTTAATTTTACAGAAATTTAAATCAAAAATTTATTAACATGAAAACATTTTGGAAATATACTCTTGCTACAATAGTAGGTAGTTTGCTGACTTTTATTCTGATTTTCGGAATTCTTTTTGGAATTTTCGGTGTTATGCTTTCAGGTTTTGGAGAGCAAGAAGTTGTAATAAAGGATAATTCTGTTTTAAAGATAAGTCTTAAATACGATATCCCCGACAAAACCTCAGATAATCCTTTTAGTAATATGGATTTCGGAACCTTCAAAACTACAAAAGTTTTAGGGTTAAACGATATTCTTAAAACAATCGAAAAAGCAAAAGCAGACGACAGAATTAAAGGAATATACCTTGATATAAGTTCTGTGCCTGCCGGTTTGGCAACTATTGAAGAAATAAGAAACAAACTTTTGGACTTTAAAACAAGTGGAAAATTTATAGTAACTTATACTTCTGTTCTTACTCAGAAATCATATTATCTTGCTTCGGTTTCCGATAAAATTTTTCTTAATCATCAAGGTGGGATGGAGTGGAAAGGATTATATTCTCAAGTGATGTTCTTTAAAGGAGCATTAGAAAAATTAGGAATTGAAGCACAAATATTCAGACACGGACAGTTTAAATCTGCAATCGAGCCTTTTATTTCTGATAAAATGAGTGAAGCAAATAAATTGCAGACCTCTGTTTTATTAAATAGTATTTGGAATGATATTACAAAAAAAATAGGTGAGGCTCGTAATATTACACCGCAAAGATTAAATGAAATTGCTGACAGCATGCTTGTGATGAATGCTGAAAGTGCTCTAAAATATGGTTTTGTTGACAGTCTTATTTATTACGATGAATTTTTGCAAATCCTCACAGAAATGACCGGAAATGACAAGAAGGATGAAATGTTTATTTCTATCAATAAATATAGTAAAGCAAAAGTAGAAGTTAAAAAGAAAAATACTTCAAATAATTTGATAGCTGTGATTTTTGCTGAGGGCGACATTGTTGATGGAGGTGAGCAAGAAGGCAGTATTGGGGGAGATTGGATGGCTGAACAAATTCGTAAAGTTCGTGAAAACGATGATATTAAAGCAGTTGTTCTGAGAGTTAACTCTCCGGGCGGTTCGGGACTGGCAAGTGAAATTATCTGGCGAGAAGTTAAACTTACAAATGAAAAGAAGCCTGTTGTTGTTTCAATGGGAAATTTAGCTGCATCTGGCGGGTACTATATTTCTTGTCCGGCTTCATATATTTTTGCTCTTCCAAATACAATCACCGGCTCGATTGGAGTATTCGGCTTGATACCTAATTTTCAAAAACTTATGAACGAAAAGCTTGGGATTACTTACGACGGTGTTGGAACAAATAAATATTCCGATTTCGGAACTGTTCTTCGCCCTTTTAACGAAAATGAACGTGCTATTATTCAGTTACAAATTGAAAACTTTTATGATTTGTTTATTACTCGTGTAGCTGATGGTAGAGGTTTAATAAAAGCTCAAGTTGATTCAATCGGTCAAGGTAGAGTTTGGAGTGGACTGAATGCAATCGAAATCGGACTGGTTGACCAAATTGGCGGAATCAATGATGCAGTCAGAAAAGCTGCCGAACTTGCTAAACTCAATGATTATAGAATAAAAGAATATCCCGAGAAACAAGACTACTTCCAGAAATTTTTAACCGATTTATCCGAAAATACTTCTGAAAAAGCGATAAAAAAAGCTCTTGGTGAAAATTACAAATTGTTTAAAATGTTACAGAATATCGAAAAAATGACTGGAATTCAGGCAAGAATGGAATATGTTATTGATATTCAATAGTTTATTTTTGTTTTAATAAAACTGTTACGGCGTTAAAGTGTTGTTTTTACTTTAACGTCGTTTTTCTTTTATTTATCCTCTAATTTATACTGTTCACCGATTTAGATTTTTCCATAAAAATCATTCAATTTATTTTCGCATTGATTAAAACAAAATGATTAAAAATTTGTTAATGGCAAATAGAAAACTTTGAAAACGGAAAAAGTTTTATAGTTTTGCAAGAAAAATGGAACTGAAACAACATATATTGAAAGAAGCCGGTATGATGTTCTCTAAATACGGTATCAGAAGCATAACAATGGATTATATTGCTTCTGAACTTGGAGTTTCGAAACGAACATTGTACGAAATTTTTAAGGACAAAGATGATCTTGTTTATCAGGCCATTATCGAAGGCACAAAGGAACATCGTAAAATGTGTCAGAATATAATAAGCGAAAGCTCCAATATAATAGAGGCAATTTATAGAATAGGTAAATTTAATCATGAGCTTTTTGCTAAAATAAATCCTCTATTTTTTGAGGATTTAAAGAAATATCATTTTACGATTTACAATAAATTTCATCAAAATGGAGATTTAAAGGATTATGAACTTACTCGAACTTTGTTTGAAAAAGGTAAACAGGAAGGAATTATCAGAAATGATATAAACATTGAATTACTGAACATTATCATTCACAAGTTAATAGATATTATTCACGATGATGATTTAAAAGTTTACGATAATGAAGAAATTTTGAAAACAGTATTTATCCCGTTTATAATTGGGGTATCAACTCAAAAGGGAAGAGTTTTAGTAGAAAAATATTTTAGTAATAACAATCAAAAGTAAAGTTATGAGAGCATTGAAATTTTTATTGATATTTTTGTTTATTAGTGGATATGCAATTTCTCAGGAAAGAAATGTTTTGAGATTAAATTTGCAGCAAGCTCAACAGTATGCTTTAGAACATAACAAGAGTTTAAAAAATGTCCGTACCGATGTAGCTATATCCAAACAGAAGTTTCGTCAAGCGATAGCACAAGGTTTGCCTCAAATATCCGGATCAATGGATTACACCAATTTCTTTAATTATGAAATTGAGTTTTCTTTTGGAGGAGGAAATAATACCCCAAATATTGATTTTACAAAATTAGATGAAGGTGATTTTCAAATCTTGTCTTTTTTGCAACAAACAATGGGTAGCGGGCCTACAACGATTAAAATGAAAAATTCTTCCACGGCCAAAGTTCAGGCAACTCAGTTAATATTCAGCGGGCAATACATAACGGGAATTCAACTTGCAAAAATAGGTCAAATGCTTGCCGATATGAACGTCGTTAAGTCTGAGATAGATGTGCGTGAATCTGTAATTTCTATGTATTATTTAGGACTTTTAACAAATAAATCAATAGAGCTTATTGAAGCAAATATTCAAAACCTAAGACAAACTCAGGTAAAGACAGAAGCCTTATTTAAAGCTGGAATGATTGAAGATACTGACCTGGAACAATTACAAATGAGTATTCTGGTTCTCGAAACTACAAAAAATAATTTGTTGCGAAATTCAGAATTAAATAAAAATATTTTGAAATTTCAATTAGGAATTGACGAGGATATTGATATTGAATTGACAGAAGATTTTGATAATATTATTAATAATATAGATATAAGCACATTATTAGTTGAACAATTTGATGCATCGCAGAATATCACCATGCAAATGCTCGAAAAACAAGAAGAACTTACTCGAAAAATGGTTGATCTTGAAAGATGGTCGTTTGCACCAACAATAGCTGCTGTTTACAATAGAAATATCAAAATTGTAAAAACAGATTTTGATATGACCCCCGTAAATTTAGTTGCTTTCAGCATGTCAGTTCCTATATTTTCAAGTGGATTGAGACAATCTAAACTTGAACAAAGGAAATTAGAATATTATCAATTTCAGAATAATAAAGATATTTTTAAAGATCAGCTTCAAATGCAGGAAAAACAATTAAGATACAATTTGAAATCAGCTCTTGAACAATTCGAAAATCAAAAGAAAAATTTGGAATTGGCTCAAAGAGTATATGATAAAACAGAATTCAAATTCAGTCAGGGAGTAGCTACAGGTTTTCAACTTACACAAGCAAATTCCTCCTTGCTACAGGCTCAGAGTTCTTATATTTCAGCTGCTATGGAGCTTCTACAAGCAAAACTTAAATTCGATAAATTGTTAAATAAAATATAAACAGTATAAAAATGAAAGTTATGAAAACCAGAACATTAAATTTAGTTTTAATAGGGATATCAGCTTTGATGCTATTCTATTCCTGCGGAAAAAATTCCGATGCTAAAACCAAAGCTGAAGAATCATCATCAAAAGAAAATGTAAAAACTGTCAAAGTATTAAGAATTTCCGAACAGGAAATAGGCAGAGAGATAGATTATCCTGCAAATTTATTACCGAATCAGGAAGTTTATCTTGCTCCTTCAACACCAGGACGCATTATTAGAGTAAATGCCTACGTAGGTGATAGAGTTGCTGCCGGCCAATTATTAATCGAAATGGATCCAACTCAATTGAATAATGCAATAATTCAATTAAATAGCTTGGAAAAAGATAAAGCCCGTTTCGACACATTAATTCAATATGGAGGAATAAGCAAACAACAATATGACCAATTTAATACACAGTTAGAAGTAACTCGAGCAAATGTAGAGCTTCTAAAATCAAATACAAAGTTGACAGCTCCTTTTAGTGGTGTTGTTACTGCAAAATTTTTTGAAAACGGTGAATTATATACAGGAGCGCCAAATAATCAAGCCGGAAAACCAGCAATATTAGTTATCCAGCAAATAAATCCTTTAAAGGCTATGATTTCAGTATCCGAAAGATATTATCCAGTTATTAAAAAAGGCATGTTGGTTAAAATTAAATCAGATATTTATCCAGGTAAAGAATTTATAGGAACAATTAAATTGGTATATCCTACAATTAATGCCCAGACAAAGACTTTTAATGTAGAAATCGAAGTTCCGAACAAAGACGAGCTTTTGCGTCCGGGAATGTATGCGAGAGTAAATTTTGAATTTGCAAAAGAAAATGCAATAGTTGTACCTGCTTCGGCAGTATTGCAGCAAATGGGAACAAATATAAGATATGTATTTATTAATAGTGGTAGCATAGCTAAACGTATCGAAGTTAAAGCTGGAAAACGTTTTGATGATAAAATTGAAATTATCTCAGATCAAATAAAAGTCGGAGATGAACTAATAGTTTCAGGTCATGTTGGACTTGTTGACGGAGCAAAAATAAAGGTTGTTGAATAATAAAATTTTTAGCCATGAGTATTTATAGAAGTGCCGTAAAAAAACCTATCACAACATTGATGGTATTTACTGCCGTCATTGTGTTCGGGTTGTATTCTTTAACCAGGCTACCGGTTGATTTATATCCCGAAATAGAACTACCTGCAATTACAGTATTAACTGTTTATCGTGGAGCTAACTCCGGTGAAATAGAAAAAAACATTACTAAAATCGTCGAAGATCAATTAAATACTTTAAGCAATCTTAAACAGATAACCTCAGTTTCTCGTGATAATGTATCTGTTGTTACGCTTGAGTTTCAATGGGGTACAAATCTCGATGAGGCTGCAAATGATATCAGAAATGCTCTGGAATTTGTTAAACAACGATTACCCGAAGGTGCTGATAATCCTCAAATTTTTAAGTTCAATTCGAGTTTGATGCCTATAGTATTTTATGCAGTTACAGCAGAAGAATCTTATCCGGGACTGGAAAAAATTTTGGAGGAAAAAGTTATAAATCCTCTTAACCGAATTGATGGAATAGGACAGATAGGTTTGGTAGGTCTTCCGAAAAGGGAAATTTACGTTGATGTTGATCCTGTTAAAGCCGAAGCTATGGGTATTACCGTAGAGATGATTGGTGGCATTATACAAGCTGAAAACTTTAACCTTCCCGCCGGAAATGTTAAAATGGGGGATATGGATTATCAATTAAAAATCCAGGGAGAGTTTTATTCAAGTGATCAAATTCAAAACATTATTCTTGGAAATTTTTTAGGACAAACTATTCGCATAAAAGATATTGCTCTGGTTCGAGATACGATTCGTGAGTCAAATATTGATGAAAAACTTAATGGAAAGACTGGTGTACGAATGTTTGTTCAAAAGCAATCTGGAGGGAATACAGTTAAAGTAGCAAAAGCTGTACAAACCGAAATCGAAAAGATAAAACCTACACTTCCTCCCGATGTTAAAATTGAAACTATTTTTGACTCTTCCGATTTTATTTCAAATTCTATTAATAACCTCACCGAAACTTTAATGTATGCCTTTCTTTTTGTAATTCTGGTTGTTCTGTTTTTCCTTGGAAGATGGAGAGCGACATTCATAATAATTTTGACAATACCTATTTCATTAATTGTTGCATTTATTTTCCTTGGAATATCAGGCGGCTCAATAAACATAATCTCTTTGACTTCGCTCTCTATTGCAATTGGTATGGTGGTTGACGACGCAATAGTTGTTTTGGAAAATATTACAAAGCATATAGAAAGAGGGGCAACTCCTCGTGAAGCAGCAATTTATGCTACAAATGAGGTTTGGTTAGCTGTAATTGTAACTACTTTGGTTGTAGTTGCCGTATTTTTCCCACTTACTTTAGTTTCCGGTTTAACGGGAGTATTGTTTAAACAATTGGGATGGATAGTAACTATTACCGTTACTACATCAACTTTGGCTGCAATTTCTTTGACTCCTATGTTGAGCTCGAAATTATTGAGATTGTTACCTCCACGTAAGAGTAAATTAAGCTGGGATAATACTATTCAGAAATTTTTAGATAAATTAGATAATTTATATGAAAGGTCCATACGTTATGTTTTGAGGCACAAAGTTTCAGCATTATTAGTTTCTTTCTTAATATTTGGATCGAGTATGCTACTGATAACTCAAGTTGGAACAGAATTTATGCCAGATTCCGACCAAAGCAGAGTTAGTGCAACAATAGAACTTCAAACAGGTATTCGTGTAGAAGAAACTAAAAAAGTAGCAAGACGTTTGGAAGCCATAATTAAAGAAAAATATCCTGAAGTAACTTTATTGTCAGTATCTTCAGGTTCAGATGATACAGGAAGTATTTCTTCAATTTTTGGAACATCCGGTTCAAATATTATCAATATTATTATGCGTCTTGAACCTAAAGATGCTCGTAACAGAACTTGCTGGGATATTGGTGATGAATTCAGGAAAGATCTTGCCCAAATTCCGGAAATTAAAAATTATAAAATAACATATTCTCAAGGATTTCAAATGGGTGGTGGGGATAATTCAGTAGTAATAGAAATTTTCGGGTATGATTTTGATACTACTAACATTTATGCTGCTCAATTAGCAGATGAAATTAAGAAAATTCCTTCTGCAAGAGATGTACAAATATCAAGAGCCGAAATGAAACCGGAACTCGAATTTGTGCCAGACAGAGAAAAAATGGCTATTTACGGACTTAATGTAGCAAGTGTCTCATTAGCACTTAGAAACAGGGTTACAGGATTGACAGCAACAAAATTTCGCGAAGCTGGTGAAGAGTACAATATAGTTGTAAGACTTGATGAAAAATACAGAAATTCAATTTCTGATATAGAGAATATTGTTGTTCAAAATTCTCAAGGCATTAAAGTTCGATTAGGAGATATTGGTGCAGTTCAAGAAACATGGCTTCCTCCTACAATTGAACATAAACGTCGTGAACGTATTGTTAAAGTTTCTTCCGTACCTCAAGGAGTTTCTTTGGGAACTTTGGCCGGCGAGATAGAAAAAGTTATGAATGATATTCCAAAACCTCAAGGAGTTTTGGTTGAAATTGGCGGGGCATATAAGGATATGCAGGATTCATTTAAGGATTTGGCATTACTGCTCTTATTATCAATTTTGTTGGTTTATATTGTAATGGCTTCTCAGTTTGAATCCTTCAAGATACCTTTGATTATAATGTTTTCAATTCCGTTTTCATTCTCAGGTGTTGTAATTGCTTTGTGGCTAACAGGAACAAATTTGAACATAATTTCGGCTTTGGGAGCAGTGTTATTGATAGGGATTGTTGTGAAAAATGCCATTGTTTTGGTGGATTATATAAATCTTATGCGAGATAGAGGATATAATTTGTGTGAAGCAATTGCAATAAGCGGAAAATCAAGATTACGTCCTGTACTTATGACAGCTCTTACAACCGGACTCGGTATGTTGCCTTTGGCTTTAAGCTCTGGTGAAGGGTCTGAAATATGGTCACCTATGGGAATATCTGTTATAGGAGGTTTGATCTTTTCTACATTCCTTACTTTAATCGTTGTTCCTGTAGCTTATGCAGTGTTTGAAAGAAGTGGTACACGTCGAAAAAGACGTTTAGCTCACAGAAAAGATTTTAGTTTCATGGATTAATAAGTAAAATTATGAAAGCAGTACTTATAGTTTTTAATACGGCCTTGACCGATAAAGTAGAATATATGATTGATAAACTTAATATTCGCGGTTTTACTCAATGGGATGGGCTCCAGGGAAGAGGTTCCGTTGATGGTGATCCTCACTACGGAACACACACCTGGCCTGAAATTAATACTTCCACTTTATGTATTGTCGAAGATGATAAAGTGGATATTCTTCTCGAAAAAATACAAAAAATTGATGAAATTGACAAAAGAGTTGGAATACGTGCTTTCGTATGGAATATTGAACGCATGTATTAATTTTTTCTGTACTGGTTTAAAGAATGGCTTCCGCCTAGTGTGGAAGTCATTCTATTTTTTTACCTTATTTACTAAACTGTACGAAAGATCAATTAATTCATAAACTAAATCTTCAGGGATATAGCTTGTTAAATCTAAACTGATCCAATGGGTTTTATTCATGTGATATGCCGGAGTTATTCCTGTATATTGTTCTCTGAATTCGATAGATTTTTCGGGAAGGCATTTGAGTGTTATATTAACTGGCTTTTCAAGAGCAATTAAAGCAAATATTTTTCCACATACTTTGAAAACAAGTGTTTCTTCGTCAAACGGAAAACTTTCCGTCGAATTTTCTTTCGAAAGACAATATTCTCTTAAAACTTCTACATTCATTAAAAACTTTTTATTCAAAATTCGAATAATTTTAGCATTTTTGCAAAAAAATTATGCATAAATCAGGTTTTGTTAATATTATCGGAAATCCAAATGTCGGGAAATCAACATTGATGAATGAACTTGTAGGGGAACGCATTTCTATTATTACTTCCAAATCGCAAACTACTCGACATAGAATTTTTGGTATTGTTAGCGGAGAGAATTTTCAGATTATTTACAGTGATACTCCCGGAATAATAAAACCTAAATATAAATTGCAAGAAAGAATGATGAATTATGTCAGTGAATCTTTTCAAGATGCTGATGTATTTCTCTACATGACCGATGTTGTTGAGTCGCCAGATAAAAACCCTGAATATATCGAAAAATTAAACAGAGTTGATGTTCCTGTTATTTGTTTAATTAATAAAATTGATCTTGCAGAACCTGCAAAAATTAAAGAATTGGAAAGTTTCTGGAGAGAAAAACTTCCTAAGGCTGAGATATATGCAATTTCAGCTTTGTTAAAATATAACATTTCGCATTTATTCGACAGAATTATCGAATTATTACCCGAAGGTCCGGCTTGGTTTCCAAAGGATCAACTAACAGATAAAACAGAAAGATTCATTGTTTCAGAGATTGTTAGGGAAAAGATTCTACAAAATTACCATAAAGAAATTCCTTATTCTTCCGAGGTTTATGTTGAAGAATTTAAAGAGGACGAAAATATTATTCGTATTAGGGTGGTAATTGTTGTAGAAAGACAAACTCAAAAAGGCATAATTATCGGAAATAAAGGTGCTGCTCTGAAAAAAACTGCCATCGAAGCCAGAATGGATATCGAAAAATTTTTTGGCAAAAAAGTATTTATTGAGTTTTTTGTTAAAGTTCGTAAAGATTGGCGAAACAGTGATACTGCATTGAATAATTTTGGGTATTATTAAAATTCTTATGCCTACTTCCTGATAATAAACAGTTGATTCTGATCGCCGCTACGCCAATGGTAACCTATAGAAAATGGCAAAGATTTAAGGTTTTCAGATTCATGGTAATATTTATCTAAATCTTTTTGGAAAAGTCCCGGATTTGGAAAATCTGCTATAGGTTTGACGTATTTTCCGTAAATCCTTACTTCCCATTTGTCGGCAGTAAAGTACTTGAAGGGGATTCCGGTATCGTCCTGTAAAATTGATTTTGAGTATTTTAAAATTATGTTGCGAATAGCAGAAAATGTCTCGTAATGAAGAAGATAAGATGCGGATTTTACATAAGTATTAAAATCTCCGACATTTTCGAGGTACATTTTGAATCCCGGAGCTGCATTTAAACCGTCGTTAGAGAGATCACATCTGAAATATCTCAGTGTTTTTGTAATATTGCTGTTGTATTCTTTGAATTTGATTGTTACACATTCCGAAGCCGAAAATCTTCCGCTAATTCTTGCGAGAGGTTTTATTTCAGCCTTACTGTCAACATATTCATATTTTACATCAATTATTTCATGATTGGTCATTGACATAAAAAACAGAAGCACTGGTAGAACACCTGAAATCTTTTCGTTATGAAGGTCAGTATTCATTCTTGCCGTGATAAAGTAACTTCTCATATAAATGTCACGGATTGAGTAATAAAATTTATCCAGATATTCTGAAATTGATTTTTGATTCATTTTAGAGAAATCGGGGATTTTTCCGAGCATTTCCTGAGCGAGAAAAATATAGTTGTCGGAATTTGGAAAGAAGCTCCAGCAATGTAAAAAGTCAGGGCCTGAAAAAGGGTAAAATACCGGTAAATTCTCCGTGATATAAGGTGCTATTTCGGTTTCTCTCCATTCTACGATTACTTTTAGACGTGTGGAATCCAGATTTTGCCAGTCTTCGATAATCTTTTTTTGATAATTTACCCAAAATGTTGTATCGTTTAGTTTTTCCCGCACTAAGGCAGGAATTTCTTTCCCACTTACAAAACGTGCGAACTCCTCATAAATCGAATGCGGATTTGTTTCTTGAGAAAAACTGATTGATATTAATCCAAAAAATATTACAAATGAGAATAAATGATTTTTCATAATTTAAATTTATACAAAGATAACATTTTCCTTCAAGATAATAATATAATGGCATTTTATCGAAAAACTATTTATTTTGAATTTACATTTATAAATTTGTAAAAACTAATTTTTAATTCAATAATATGGGTTTTCAAAAAGAATTTTTCATCAACAACAGGAACCGTTTGTCTTCGATTATCGAACCTAATTCCATGGTACTGTTCTTTTCGGCTGAGACTTTTCCTAGAACCGGAGATCAAACTTTTAAATACAGACAAAATTCCGACACTTTTTATTTCAGCGGTCTCACTCAACCGGAAACATGCTTTTTTATTCAAACTGATAATAGTAAACATATCGTTTACGAACATGCTTTTATTATTGAACCTACAGATTACATTATCATCTGGACAGGATCAAAGTATTCAAAATCCGATGTCTCTGAAATATCCGGCATCGAAAGAGTCTCCTTTTTAAATGAGTTTGATTCAGTGCTTGAAGAACGAATTAAATGTTCAGAAAATATTTATTTCAGTTTCAAAAACAATGTTAGGGGAATAAAATATTCCTATTCGAAAGTTAATCAATACATTGAAAAAATAAAATCTCTGTATTCAGAAAAAATTATTCTTGATGCAGACCCTCAATTTATGGAATTAAGGCTTTGCAAAACAGATGAGGAATTAAACAAAATTAAAAAGGCAATAGAAATTACCGGGAATTGTTTTAATGAGATTAGAAAATTTTTGAAACCCGGAATTTATGAATACGAGATTGAAGCTTTGATTTATAAAGAATTTATTAGTAATGGAGCGAATGATGTAGCATATTTGCCTATTGTTGCTTCCGGAAAAAATAATTGCATTTTGCATTATATTGACAATCGAAACATTTGTAATAAAGGCGATTTGTTATTGCTGGATTTTGGAGCTGAATATGATTATTATGCAGCAGATTTAACCCGAACAATACCCGTGTCAGGAAAATTATCTCAACGTCAGGCTGATATTTACGCCTCTGTATTAAAAGTTCAAAGAATGATGATCCCGATGATGAAACCCGGAATTACAATTAATGAATTAAACTCAAAATGTGAGGAACTTATTCAGGAAGAGTTGCTAAATCTAGGATTACTTTCTGTGAATGATATTAAAAATCAAACTCAAAATGCTCCCGCTTTTAAGAAGTATTTTATGCACGGGCTTTCTCATTTTCTCGGTCTCGATGTTCATGATGTCGGGAATAAAGATGTTGTTTTAAAACCTGGTATGGTATTAACCTGTGAACCTGCCATCTATATTCGTGAGGAGGAATTCGGAATTCGCCTCGAAAATGATATTCTTATTACTGATGATGAACCCGTGGACCTGTGTAAAAATATTCCGATTGAAATTGCTGATATAGAGAAGTAAATTTAACTTTATATTTATAAAGCAGAAAAATATATTTTCATTTAATATCTGCAGAAATTTTTTCTGATTTAAGTTTTAATTGGGAAATTATTACACCTGCGACAACAATTAATACCGCAATTAATTTTTTTGCAGTTAGAGCTTCGTCGTAAAAAAGCCACGATATAAAAATTGTGAATATCGGTATTGTATTTGTAAAAACATTTACTTTACTTATAGACATAAACTTTAAACCATACATGTAAAAAAGAAAAGCTAAAGTAGAAGCAAAAATTCCAAGATTAATTATTGCAATTAAAGGTTCTCTTAAAAGTCCGGTTTCAAAAATATCTTTAGCTCCAGTTAATAAAAATAGAGGTAAAAAGAAAATCAATCCTAAAATATTTTGCCATAAAATTATAGTGAAAATAGAATATGCATCAGGAATTTTTTTTATCATTACGCTGTAGCCGTTTGCTGCCAATATTGCAATCATTGTCAATAGTATTCCTTTAGGACTTACTTCCAGATTGAGATTTTTCCCTAAAACAAGCACGCAAATCCCTAATATAGAAATTATAATTCCGCTAAGTGTTATCATGGAAATCTTTTCTTTAAGAAAATACCAGGCAATAAATGGTGTAAATAATGGTATTACTGCAATAAAAACAGCAGAAATAGATGGACTTAAATACCTCAATCCGTTTGTTTCTCCAAGAAAATAGAGAAATGGTTCAAAGAATGCAAGGAGTAAAAATAGTGGTAAATCTTTAAGTTTTGGAATTCTCAACTTTTTTAAAAATATTAATATCGGCAATAAAACAATAGTTGAAACAAGTAATCTTAAAAAAACAATAGTATTAGTTCCATAAAAATTCAGTGCTATTTTTCCCCAAACAAAAGAACTGCCCCATAGTATCATGGAGAATATTAGGAATATATAGACTTTAATCAGCTTTTTGTCAAAATTCATCAAAAAATTGTTTTGGAATTATAGTTTTTTTAAAAGGGTATTCATGTCGGTTTTTGATTTCACAGTGTCGAAGATTTTGTCAATGCTTATTCTTTCTTGTAGCATTGTGTCTCTATCGCGTAAAGTAACAGTTCGGTCTAAAAGAGATTGATGGTCAACGGTTATACAGTATGGTGTTCCGATAGCATCTTGCCTGCGATATCTTTTACCGATGGAGTCTTTTTCTTCATACATACAATTCATTTCATACTTAAGGATATCCATAATTTCTCTTGCAAGTTCGGGGAGTCCATCTTTTTTTACTAATGGTAAAACTGCTGCTTTAATAGGAGCTAATGCTGGTGGTATGCTTAAAATAATGCGACTTTCTTCGCCAAGGTTTTCTTCTTTATACGATGCCGATAAAATAGCTAAAAATGTACGATCTAATCCTATTGAGGTTTCTACTACATAAGGTACATAACTTTCTTCGGTTTCATTATCAAAATATCTGATTTTTTTACCTGAAAATTTTTCGTGTTGCGACAGATCGAAATCTGTGCGGGAATGAATTCCTTCGAGTTCTTTGAAACCAAATGGGAATTCAAATTCAATGTCGTAAGCAGCATTTGCGTAGTGAGCTAATTTTTCGTGCTTATGCCAGCGATATTTTGTGTCGGAAAATCCTAAAGCCAAATGCCATTTAAAGCGTTTTTCCTTCCAATATTCGAACCACTGTAACTCTTCGCCTGGACGAACAAAATATTGCATCTCCATTTGTTCAAATTCACGCATTCTAAAAATGAACTGACGAGCAACTATTTCGTTTCTAAAAGCTTTCCCGACTTGAGCAATTCCAAAAGGAATCTTCATGCGTCCGGTTTTTTGAACATTAAGATAATTTACAAAAATACCCTGAGCAGTCTCGGGACGCAGATAAACAGTGTTTGCTCCTTCAGCAACCGAACCAAGTTTTGTCTCAAACATCAGGTTAAATTGTCTTACTTCTGTCCAATTTTTACTGCCTGAAATAGGGCATACTATGCCTTCTTCTACAATTATATTTCTTAAATCTTCCAGATCGTTGTTTTCAAGAGCATTTGTGAATCGTTTTGTGATTTTGTCTATTTTTTCCTTATACTCCAGCACACGCGGATTTGTGGAAACAAACATTTTTTCGTTAAAACTGTCTCCAAAACGTTTTTTTGCTTTTTCAACTTCTTTGTAAATTTTTTCCATTATCTTTTCAATATGTTCTTCAATCAGAACATCGGCACGGTATCTTTTTTTGGAGTCTTTATTATCAATGAGGGGGTCATTAAATGCATCAACGTGTCCTGATGCTTTCCACACTGTTGGATGCATAAAGATGGCAGTATCAATTCCCACAACTTCCTCGTTTAGCTGTGTCATTGCTTTCCACCAATATTCTTTAATGTTATTTTTTAATTGTACTCCATTTTGACCGTAATCATAAACAGCACTTAATCCGTCGTAAATTTCTGATGATGGAAAAATAAAACCGTATTCTTTACAGTGAGCCACAATTTTTTTGAAAAGGTCTTCTTGATTCATAATATTATCTATTAAACAAAATACCTACTTGAAAAACCGGACAAAAATACAAATCATTTTGATTATATTTTGCTGATAGAAAAATAAACTGCGATGTCAGGGATATTTTTTTTGTCATTAAATAGTCTAAACTGAGTATAGGAAATATAACGTTTGCTTTATAGTTATAAAAGTATGCTTCGTTCAAAGTTTCATCCTGCTGAGATTCTATATGCAAATTTTTTATTCTGCCTTTTGCAAATCCTATTGAAGCACAAAATCTGAAAAAATCTCCTTTTTTGGTGTATCCAACGAAAGGGCCACCGTATCCAAGACTGATGAAAGAGTTATGTGAACCTGTTGAGAGATATTTGGTTTTTTGATTTCCTCCTGTAATGCCAAGTGTTAGATTTTCGTAAACATAAAAACGTAATATGCCGCCTACGCCTAATCCTGTTGTTTGTATTTCTTGATGATTATTCTTTGCAAGAGTATATCCGGGCTGTAAAATTAGCATGCCTCCGCTATATAGATTTGTATTTTCCTGGGCATTTAGAAATGTTACAAATAATAGAATAAAGAAAAAAAAGCTTTTAATTCTCATTTTCTTACAGGATTATTATCTCCTTGCTTTACACTGCTATCAAACAAAATGTCTGTTTGTCTTCCGGCTTTGTAAATAGCCTGAAACGTAATATTTCCTCTATGGTCGTAATATGTTGCTTTGCCTTCTTTTACCCCATTTTTATAGTTAACCTCGGACTCTAATCTACCAAAATCATAGTAGGTTTTCCATACACCATCCGGTTTATCCATCTTGTATGTTTCTTCTCTTATAATTCCTCCGTTTTCATTTCTGTAAACGAATTTCCCATTTCGAAGATTTTGAAAGTATTCACCGGAAATCACTTCAATGCCTTTAATGTTAAATACTTGATATTTTCCATGAAGAACAGATGTTTCGATAAGTATTTTATCCGGTGTGTCTTTAGATTCACGAACAATAATTTTATAATTTTCGAAAGTTTGAGGTTTTCCATTTGGAAACCAAAAGTAACTTTTACCGTTAATTAGTCCGTTTTTATATTCTATTAAAGATTTTTTTACTCCATTTTCGTGATAACCTGTCCATTTACCAGTCATAATCCCATTCTCGAAGTTTCCTTCGAGTTTAAGTTGTCCGTCGTCGTACCATTCTTTCCATAGTCCTATTTCTTTATCATTCTCAAATTGTCCTTTCCTGAAAAGGTTTCCGTTTTCATAATAAATAATCCACTTCCCGTGTTTTACTCCCATATTATATTCAGCTTCTTTCCAAATTTGACCGTTTCCGTACCAATATGTCCATATTCCGTGCATTTTGCCGTCAACAAAATATCCTTCATTTCCTTTTTGTCCGTCTGTTCTCCAATAAGTCCACAACCCGTTTTGAAGATCGTTTTTGAAATTCCCTTCAATGTCTTTTTTGCCATCTTCAAACCAAAAATAAGCAGGACCTTCTCTTTTCCCGTTTTCAAAATAAATTTCAGATTGTTTGTTCCCGTTTTCGTAATATTTTATTTGTACACCGTGTCTTAAGTCTTCTTTATAGTTATTGATACTTCGAATTTGACCTGATGGATACCAATATGTCCATGTTTCTTCTCTTTTTCCGTCAATCATTTTTCCTTCCATTTCTTTTTTTCCATCGTAGGTATAATAAATGTTCATGCCGGATTGAGTGTTAATTTCGCTTTTCAAATTACCGTTTTCATACCATTCATACCATGTTCCGGTGCGTTCTCCGTTTATGTAGTGGCCTTCAGAAGATTTTTTACCGTTAGGAAAATAATAAGTCCAGAGTCCATGTTCCAACCCGTTTTCAACCTTACCTTCAGATTTTTTCATATTGTTATCGTGATAATTAACAATATACCCAAATCCATTTTTTACCGTTTGTTCTCCTTTGGGAGTGTAAAAACTTATAATTCCCTCTAGAATTCCTTTTTTATATTTTACCTCAGATTTTAATTTTCCGTCTTCATAAAAATATTGCCAGATACTGTCTTTTTGATTTGAATGATAAAATCCTTTCAGTCTAGGTAAAGAATTTTCATAATATTCTGCAAACCAACCATGACGTTGATTTGCCCAATAATTATATTCTTCCATAACAGTTTTGCCATCATCGTAATAAACTTTGTTCAAGCCATGAAGCATGTCTTTATAATAATCAATTTCGGCACTTTTTATCCCTTCAGGTGTGTAAAATATCCATGTACCGGTTCTTTGTCCCATTTGAAGCAGGCCTTCTTCTTTAATTTTTCCGTTCTTGTAATATAATTTCTCTTCTTTAAATTCCTGTGTATATGAACTTACTGAGAGGACCGTGAGTATAAAAAAAATCGGTAAACTTTTCATGTCTTTATTTTTATGGTTACAAATTTAGTATTTGTATAACTCAATGCAATAGAGTAAAATTATAATTACAAACAATTTTTTGTAATTAATTTTTAAGTTTAAAAATAAAAATAACAACTATTCTTAATTGTCTGTAATACAAGAGCATAAGCTTTTTGATGAGAAAAATTTTAAATTTTTTTCAAAAAAAGATTAAAAAAATTTGGAAAAAGTGAAATTATGTCTTATTTTTGTTGATAAATTGTTAATAAAATTTATAAAACAATGAAAAACAACAAGTTAATTTTTGGAATAGTTCTGCTTTTAATAATGACTTTTCAGATTTCAAAAGCAGATGAACTTGTTTTTAAAGGTGTTTACCAGGGTAAGGATTTATTTATTATCAATCCAATGATAGATATTGGTGAAGAATACTGTGCTTACGAAATTTTGGTTAATAATATCAAATATGATGACGAAATTCGCTCGAGTGCATTCAAAATTTCGCTGGATTTTTTGAATTTAAAATACGGAGAAGAATTCGAAGTTGTTATTAAACACAGAAGCGATTGTACTCCAAAATTGGTAAATCCGGAAGTATTGAAACCTTTATCTACCTATGAAATTATTAATTATGAACTAGGATATAATGATCTTTTAAGATTTACAACCACAAACGAGTCTGGAAAACTCACTTTTTATGTTGAAGAATACAGATGGAATCGCTGGATTGAAAGAGGCCGAATTATGGGAGAAGGCGGCCCTGGAAATAGAAATTATTCAGTGAAAATTTATCCTTTTGCAGGAGAAAATAAGTTTAGAGTTTATCAAATTGATCATCTCGGTCGAAGACATTATTCCGAAGAATTTGTTTTTAATATAGACAAAGAACCGGTGAAAGTAATGACTAAACTTTCTAAAGTTGGTAAAGAAATTGTTTTTAGCGGATTAACAGCTTATGCCGTTGTAAATGAGTTTGGTGAAGAACTTATTACGGGGGTTGGTACTTCCATTGATGTTTCAAACCTGAAAAAAGGTCAATATTTCTTGAATTTTGAAAATGAATATGTTGTGTTTAAGAAAAAATAATAAGACTAAGGGATGTTTATATTAAGAGGTGCATTTTGTACCTCTTTTTTTTGTAATCTTGCAAAATGAAATCTATTGTTGAATTTAAAAAAGAAATTTTTGAAATTAAAAATTATCGGCAATTTGCCGATTTAGCATTATATGCTTTTAATTATCAATATCATAAAAATAAAGTTTATAAGGAATTTTGTGATTTGTTGAAAATTAACCCTCAATCAATAAGTCAATTAACAGATATTCCTTTTTTACCTGTAACCATTTTCAAAAATCGTAAAGTAGTTTCCGGAATTGGAAATGTTGAGCGGACTTTTTCTTCCAGTTCAACAACCGGTCAGCATCCATCTTATCATTTTGTAAAAGATATTAGTTTATATGAAAAATCTCTAATGTTTAATTTTGAATATTTTTACGGAAATCCTTCAGAATACACAATACTTGCATTATTACCTTCATATCTTGAGAGGCAAGGGTCAAGTCTGGTTTATATGGTCGAAAAGTTGATGGAAAAATCCGCCTCGGAACACAATGGATTTTATTTGTATGATTTTGAAGGATTACTAAAAAAAATAGAAGTTCTTGAACATGAGAATAAAAAATTTATTCTGCTTGGAGTGAGTTTTGCATTGCTTGATTTTGCGGTAAGATATAAATTTCCTTTAAAAAATGGAATAGTGATAGAAACCGGAGGGATGAAAGGGCGTAAAAGAGAAATTACAAGAGAACAATTACACAATATTATTTGCGAAGGATTTAGCATAAAGTCTGTTCACTCAGAATATGGAATGACGGAATTGCTTTCGCAAGCATATTCATTTGAAAACGGAATTTATCGTTGTCCTCCGCAGATGAAAGTCTTGGTTAGAGACACAGGAGATCCATTAAAAACAATGATTTTCGGCAAAGGTGCTTTGAATATCATTGATCTTGCTAATATTGATTCTTGTTGTTTTATTTCGACTTCGGATCTTGGAGAAGTTGACCAGAACGCCGGCTTTAAAGTTTTAGGTCGTTTTGACGAGGCTGAAGTCAGAGGCTGCAATCTTATGGTTTCCTGACAGGGATTTTATTGATCCTGTTGATATGTCGTCCTCCTTCAAATTCTGTATTTAGGAAAATATCAACAATTTCTTTTGCTTCTTCGAAAGAGATAAATCTTCCGGGTAAAGCACAAATATTAGCATCATTATGGAGCCGTGCTAATTTTGAAATTTCCGGATTCCAACATAAAGCACTTCTTATTAGTTGATGTTTATTAACTGTCATATTTATTCCGTTTCCGCTGCCACAAATTGCAATTCCAATTTCACAATCTTTATTTTCTACGGCTTCGGCAAGTTTGTGAGCAAAATCCGGATAATCGCAACTTTCTTCGGAATATGTTCCAAAATCCATAATATCATAAGATTTTGATTTAAGATATTCTATTAACTTGTTTTTTAACCCATAACCTGCATGATCGCATGCAAAACCAATAATTTTTGTCATAATTTATTTTTTTATATTTTTTCTTAAATTCTTACTTATCCATGTAGGAGCTATAATCGAACCGATTATTAAATAGGGATAATATGTTAATAATCTCCAGATTAGAGCTGCAACAATAGAAAATCCTGCAATAGGTACAAAATCTGCCATGTAACCTGCGAAGATGGTTTCCACAAATCCACTGCCCCCCGGTGATGGTAATACAATCATCATTATCCACATTATTAATTGTCGAGCAAAAATCATTAAATGTTCTTTAACTTCAAGAAAATCCCCTGAAACAGAATTGGTGGATAAAATTAATGCTACAAAAATAAAATTCAAAACAAAATATCGTCCTGTCCATGATATAAAAGTAGCAGAAAATGATTTTACCCAAAAAAGTAAACTCTTAGATTTTAACTCCTTATTTGCAATTTCAAAATCTATTGCCATTTTTTCGGCTTGATTTTTCCATTTCTTTAAAAATCTCAGTTTAAATAATTTTTTTACAAATTCAGCAAAAAACTTTGGGTTTATAAATAATGAATATCCAACAAGGAGTGTCCATAACAATTTTAAAGAATATCCAGAAATTGCAAATAAAAATAAATTGTTATAAATACTACCTTTTTCAAAAGTGTTAAACAACTCGGTTTTCGAAAAAATAATAAACATAAAAGGAAACATCAAGCTGAAGTATAATTCATCCAAAAATGAGGTTGATAGAACTATTGAAGTACTTTTTCCAATGCTAAGGCCCTCTTTCCATAAAAAAATCGTGGCAAGAGCAGTACCTCCAATTGCTGAAGGAGTTATTGCCGACCCAAACTCCCAAAGAAAAACAATTTTAAGGCACTGAATCCAGGTTAATTCTCCGGATGAAAGTATTCTTATCCTGAGAATGTATCCCAAGTCTCTGAATACAACCATCAAAACGGCAAAAAACAAAAACAATCCTGATAAAAGTGTGAAATTTAATAAATTAAAATCTATTTTGTTATAATCACGGTAAAATAGAATTACTATAATGCCCAGACCCAAAACCGCCGGTAATATGATTCGCACGGGGTTGAGCTTCCTTAGTTCTTTGCTATTTACAGATTCATCCACTGACTTGATCTTAATAACAAATCACAAAGAAAATAAAATTAGCTAAATATTTAATTTTTTAGATTAAAATTAAGGTTAATTTAATGTATGGTATATTAACAAAACAAAAAATTGTATTTTTACAAAAATTTTGTCAATGAATTTTATTGCAATTATACCGGCACGTTATGCTTCTACAAGGTTCCCCGGTAAACCTTTGATTCAGATTAACGGGAAATCCATGATTCAAAATGTTTATATTCAGGCGAAAAAAGTTTTTGAACATGTTTACGTTGCAACTGACGACGAAAGGATAGCTCAAGAGGTTGAACGTTTCGGCGGTAAATTTGTGATGACCAAAAAGAAACATAAAAGCGGTACCGATCGGTGTGCGGAAGCCATCACCAAAATAGAAGTACTTGAGAATATGAATTTTGATGTAATTGTCAATGTTCAGGGAGATGAGCCTTTTATAAAAATCGAACAGTTACTGGAAATAAAGAAGTGTTTTAGTCGTAAGCGTACACAAATTGCTACATTGGCTAAACCGATAAATAATATTGAAGATATTTTTAATCCAAACAAACCAAAACTTGTTGTAAATTCAAAAAAAGAGGCCTTATATTTCAGCCGATCTCCTATTCCTTATGTACGTGGTGTAGTGAGAGAAAAATGGATTGCTAAACATCTCTTTTATAAACATATAGGTTTATACGCATACAGAAAAGATGTTTTGTTAAAAATAACCAAGCTTTGTCAAACTCCGCTCGAAATTGCCGAATCACTTGAGCAACTTAGATGGTTAGAAAACGGGTTTACTATTAATGTCGCTTTTACCGAACATGAAAGCATTTCTATAGATACACCAAAAGATCTTGAAAAGGTTAAACAATTGGGATTACTTTAATGAATATTGCAGTAAATACAAGATTGCTTCTTCCAAATCGTCTCGAAGGCATAGGTTGGTTTTCGTATCAAACTTTAAAAAGAATTTGCAATAATCATCCCGATCATAATTTCTTTTTCATTTTCGACAGACCTTATTCAGATGAGTTTATTTTCAGTAAAAATATTACTCCAATAGTTTTGCATCCACCTACAAGACATCCTATTTTATGGTATATATGGTTTAATTTTTTGATACCCCGAACTTTAAAGAAAATTAAAGCTGATGTTTTTCTTTCACCTGACGGAATGCTGTCTCTTTACACCAAGGTTCCTCAAGTTCCGGTGATTCACGATATTAACTTTATGCACAATCCACGTCAGTTACCATTTTTTGTAAGGAACTTTTATTGTCGTTATTTTCCGAAGTTTGCCAAAATAGCTGATAATATAGTTACTGTATCGGAATATTCACGCAACGATATTTCTGAGGTTTTTGACATTAAGCCCGAAAAGATAACAGTTTGTTACAATAGCACAAATGAAATTTACACTCCAATAGAATACGAAATAAAACTCCGGACAAAACAAAGAATTACCGGTGGAAAAGAGTATTTTATTTTTATTGGAGCATTAAATCCACGTAAAAATATTCCCGGATTATTGAAATCTTACGAGTTATTCAGACAAAATTCCAAATTTGACCATAAGCTTGTAATTGTGGGAGCAGCGATGCACCTAACCGATGAGATAAACAAAACTTTGTCGAAGATGAGGTTCAAGCATGATGTTATTTTTTTAGGAAGATTACCGGTTAAGGAGCTCCATCTTGTTTTGGCTTCGGCATTTGCTATGGTATATATTCCATTTTTTGAGGGATTTGGTATTCCTTTGGTCGAAGCAATGTCATGTGATGTGCCAATAATATCAGGAAATACTACATCTCTTCCTGAAGTGGTTGGTGATGCAGCTTTGTTATGTAGCCCTACGGATCACCAATTAGTTGCTGAATATATGACAAAAATTTCTGAAGATGATCAATTAAGAAATAATCTAATAAATAAAGGAAGAATTCAAAAGGAAAAGTTTTCTTGGGATATTTCTGCTAGCAATTTGTGGAAAAGTATTGAAAAGGCTGCAAATAAAAAAGGAATCTGATGTTAAAACCATTTTTTAAGAACAATCAAATTGAAGCCGGGTGTGATGAAGCCGGAAGAGGTTGTTTGGCAGGTCCTGTTTTTGCGGCAGCAGTTATTTTACCTCATAATTTTGAAAACTTATTACTAAATGATTCCAAAAAACTTTCAGAGAAAAACAGATATTATTTGCGTGACGAGATTGAAAGGTGTTCCCTTGCCTTTTCTGTAGTTATGATTGATAATGTTGAAATTGATAAAGTTAATATTTTAAATGCCTCTATTAAAGCAATGCAAGAGGCTGTGAAGAAACTTGTAATCAGACCTGAATTTTTGTTAATAGACGGAAACAGGTTTAAAGCTTTCGATGACTTCAAATATCAATGTGTGGTCAAAGGAGATTCTACATATATGTCAATAGCTGCGGCATCAATACTTGCTAAAACATATCGAGATGATTACATGATCAGATTGCATGACGAATTTCCTCAATATCATTGGCAAAAGAATAAGGGATATCCTACAACCGAGCATCGAAAAGCAATTATACAATATGGAATTTGTAAATATCACCGAAAATCATTTAAACTTTTTGATCCTCAACTAAAGTTGTTTTAGGTTCTAACTGTATTTGAATTTTAATATTCATTTAAAGTATAACAAAAAAAGGCCATCATTTTGATGACCTTTTTTTTAATGTTGAACATTTTTATCTGCTTTCTTGTTCAAGTTTTTCCATTTCTTGATTGAAGATTTGTTCGAATTTCATTTTGTCGTAATCAACTCTTAACTTTTGGTCTTTAGTAATTTTGTTGTTGATTCCGTTTAACATTGCATCTTTACTTACTTCAATGGCAATGTAAGTAGTATATTTACCATTTTGTTCCTGGAAGTTCTTTTCACAAACTATAGCAATGTCAACAAGAGTTTGATTAATCACTTCGCGGGTTAAGTTTTCGAATTTTTGTTCGAATTCTGAATTTTTACCAACTTCAGTTTCGTTTACATAACGATCGGTAACTGATTTAATTTTAGTTTCAATCAAACCTGCAAGTCTTTGTTTTGCTGCAGTTAAAGCTTTTTCCCTTGAGAGGCTCATGTCTTGAGAAGTAGCTTGTGCGTCTGCTCTGAAGAAGTTTTTGTCTGAACGACCTTCATTCTTACAAGGAATGATAATTTCTTTTGCGTTTTTGTCAGGTTTAATTACATCTTTTTTCTTTTTGCAAGAGCTGAAAGAAAGTACAGTTGCGAAAGCAATCATTAAAAAAATGCTTGATCTTAATAAAGTCTTTGTTTTCATGGCAATAAAATTTAGTTAATTAATATTAAATATTCTGTAAAATTAAAAATTTTTTGTAAATTCAAAACTTTTTAGAACGTAATTACATAATAATTTTCAAACATAGTGCCAAAAATGAAGAATAAGAAAAATTTCCCCCAAAAAATTGATTTGAATAAGTCGAGTTTAACATCAGAGATTTTAACCATTTTCTCTGCCTCACCAAAGAAACAGTTTAATTATAAACAGATTTCAGCAAGATTAGGAGGAGACGTTGATAAAGAATTTGTAAAATCAATAATTAAAGATTTAGTGAATGCCGGTATAGTTGCAGAGGTAGATAAGGGTAAATATCAGTTAAGATCTAAAGCGGGTTTTGTTGTAGGTACAATAGACTTAAGTAAAAAAGGGACAGCATCATTAATAAGTGCTGAATTGCACGATGAGGTATTTATCCCATTTGCAAATCTAAATACTGCTTTACATGGTGATAAGGTAAGAGTTAGGCTCTATGCAATGCGTAAAGGAGGAAAGATGGAAGGAGAGGTTGTCGAAATTATCGAAAGAGCTACTCTAAGGTTTGTTGGAACACTCGAAAAATCGGGAAATTATGCATTTTTAGTACCCGATAATCCTAAAATGCCGTATGATATTTTTATCCCTTACGATAAGCTTAATGGAGCAGTTGATGGAGAAAAGGTTGTGGTTGAAATCACGGAATGGAAAAAGAAATCTAAAAATCCTACAGGCGAGATTGTTAAAATTCTAGGAAAACAAGGAGAAAATGAAGTAGAAATTCATGCTATACTTGAAGAGTTCGGTTTACCGTATTCATTTATTGATGAAGTTATTGCAGAATCTGAAAAAATTTCAGAAACAATTTCCCAAAAAGAATACGAAACTCGCGAAGACTTTAGGAACGTTATAACATTTACCATTGATCCTGCCGATGCAAAAGATTTTGACGATGCTCTTTCTTTTAAAAAACTAAAGGATGATTTGTTCGAAGTAGGCGTTCATATAGCTGATGTTTCATTTTATGTGAGAGAAGGCTCTTTATTAGATAAAGAAGCATATTCAAGAGCAACTTCAGTATATCTTGTTGACAGGGTAGTGCCAATGTTGCCGGAGAAATTATCGAATTTTGTATGTTCGCTCCGGCCAAATGAAGATAAATTATGTTATTCCGTAATTTTCAACATTGATATTAATGCAAAAATTCATGATTACAGAATTGTTAAAACGATAATTAATTCCGACAGAAGATTTAACTACGATGAAGCACAAGAAATAATAGATAACAAACAAGGAGATTTTGCCTATGAATTAACTGTTTTAAATGAAATTTCTAAAAAATTACGTTCACAAAGGTTGAAAAATGGAGCTTTTGCATTTGATCATTCTGAAATAAAGTTCATTTTGAATGAGAAAGCTGAACCAACAGGGGTTTATTTTAAGGAAACAAAAGAATCAAATAATCTTATTGAAGAGTTTATGCTTTTGGCAAATAGAAAAGTTGCCGAAACTATAGGTAAAAATTATCAAAACAGCGAATTTGTTTATCGCGTGCATGCAGAACCCGACCATGATAAACTTAAGCAATTTTCAAATTTTATAACCAAATTCGGATTGAAAATAGATACTACTAATAAAATTACAATTTCACGCTCGATGAATGAGATGATAGACAAAGTTAAAGGTGAGGCTCATCAAAATATTATTGAAAATCTTGCAATCAGGACTATGGCAAAAGCGATTTATTCAACAAAAAATATCGGTCATTACGGATTAGCTTTTGATTACTATACTCATTTTACTTCACCCATAAGGCGTTATCCAGATTTAATTGTCCACAGGTTGTGTTTTGATTATATTGAAAAGAAAAAAAACAAATATCAGGGACTAGAGGAAAAAGCTAAGCATTGTTCATTTATGGAACAACAAGCAACACTCGCAGAGAGAGCCTCGATAAAATATAAGCAGGTAGAATTTATGGCTGATAAAATTGGAAAAGAATTCGATGGAGTGATATCGGGAGTTACAGAATGGGGGCTTTTTGTCCAGATGAAAGAGAACGCATGCGAAGGACTGGTACATATTCGTTCAATGAATGATGATTTCTATTTTTACAGTGGGGATGAATATAGTATAATCGGCACTTATACAAAAAAAATCTATTCGTTGGGCGATGAAGTAAGAGTAAAAATTGTGAAGGTAAATATGCAACGTAAGCACATAGATCTAGAGCTAGCTGAAGGAGAATAAATGATAACTATGTGTTGGCTAGAAAAACAAGAAAAATGTAAATTTGTTAATTTTATAATATAAAAACTATCATTATGACATCTTCGACAACATCAGTAAAGCAAGTTATGCTGAATAAAGTGTCTTTAATGCCTCAGGAAGAAATGTTGGATATAAAGAAAGACAGTAAAATAATAAAAATCGGCATTCCGGCAGATAATTCAGGCATTGAACATAGGGTTCCGTTAGCACCGTTAGCTGTAGAGATGTTATTAAAAAAAGGAGGAGATTTTGAAATAATAATTGAAAGAGGAGCCGGTAAGGGAGCAAACTTCTCCGATCATCAATATTCGGAATATGGAGCAAGAATAACCGAAGATAAAGCTGAAATTTATTCCGCCGATATAATATTGAAGATATTCCCTCTAACTACAGAGGAAATCGCATTACTTTCCGGGAATCAGATAATATTTACCTCATTGCATACTAATACTCAAGATAAAAATTATTTCATCGAACTGATGAGTAAAAAAGTTACAGCCATAGCTTTTGAGTCAATGCAGGATAATCAAGGATCAAATCCTATTGTAAAATCAATGAGCGAAATAGCAGGAAGAAGTTCAATTTTAATTGCTTCGGAGTATTTAAGTAATGTTCATAAGGGGAAAGGCGAAATGTTAGGAGGCATAACCGGAGTTTCACCAAGTGAAGTTGTTATTATCGGGGCCGGAGTTGCAGGCACTTTTGCTGCACAAACTGCATATAGTCTTGGTGCTTTAGTTAAAGTTTTTGATTATTCCGTTACTAATTTGTCAAAACTGCAGCAAACTGTTGGGGCAAATATTTTTACAAGTACCATACATTCTAAAGTTTTGTTAAACGCAATAAAAACTGCTGATGTTGTTATCGGTGCCATTAGAAATCCTGATAGAATGCCGAATATTATTGTTACTGAAGAAATGGTGAAAATGATGAAGCCAAATTCAGTAATCATAGATATAGGTATAGACCAGGGAGGAATTTTTGAGACCGGAAGACCAACGACTCATAAAAATCCGGTTTATATAAAGCATGGAGTAATTCATTATTGTGTTCCGAATATTGCTTCTCGTGTGGCAAGGACAGCCTCTTATGCTATCAGTAATGTTTTAGCCGAAGAACTATTAAGATTTAATAAAAGCGGTAGTTTAATACAATATCTTAAACAAAATCCAGGAATAAGATCAGGGGTATATATTTTTAATGGAGTACTAACCGACGAACACATTGGATTATATCATGGATTGTTTTCTAAAGATATAGATTTGTTGCTTGCTGCATTGTAAATTTTTATCACAAATTTTATTCCTTCCCAAAAAATATGTTTATTTCTGAAAATGTTCCATTGTGCTGTTAAATGATTATTTTTCTAATTTTGCAACAATTATGAAAGATATGCAAAGAAAAACCATAGATTTGATGGCCCCTGTTGGTTCTTATGAATCTCTAATGGCAGCAATACAAGCCGGAGCTAATTCTGTTTATTTCGGGATCGAAAAATTAAATATGAGGGCAAGGTCTTCAAATAATTTTACAATTGAAGATTTAAGAAATATTGTTTCAATTTGTAAGCAAAATAATGTTAGGACATATCTCACTGTAAATACAATAATTTACGATCATGAATTGTACAAAATGCGGGAGATTATTGATGCTGCTGCTGAAACCGGTGTTAGTGCAATTATAGCAACTGATATCGCAGTTTTAAATTACGCATACAAAAAGAATATCGAAATCCATGCTTCGACGCAGCTTAATATTTCGAACATAGAAGCAGTTGAATATTTTTCAAAGTATTGCGACGTAATGGTACTTGCCAGAGAATTGAGTCTTGAGCAGGTATCAGATATTTGCAAACAAATAAAAGAACGAAATATTACAGGTCCTTCAGGGAGTTTAGTCCAGGTAGAAATATTTGCCCATGGAGCATTATGTATGGCCATTTCCGGGAAGTGTTATCTGAGTTTGCATGAGTACTATTATTCAGCTAACAGGGGCTCCTGCCTTCAGAACTGTCGTCGTCCATACATTCTTACTGACAAAGAAACCGGAGCGGAAATTGAGGTTGATAATGAATATTTGATGTCTCCGAAAGATCTCTGTACTATAGGTTTTATTGATAAAATTATTGAAGCAGGGGTTAGTGTTTTGAAAATTGAAGGTAGGGCCAGGAGTGCAGAATATGTAAAAACAGTAGTAGAATGTTATAATGAGGCCATTGAAGCTGTTTTGGAAGGGAGTTATACGCAAGAAAAAATTAAAGAATGGACTGATCGTTTGAGTACAGTATTTAACAGAGGTTTCTGGAATGGATATTATCTTGGACAAAAACTTGGAGAATGGTCAAAGAGTTATGGATCAAAAGCTACCAAAACAAAAGTTTATCTTGGATTGGTAAGAAATTATTTTTCTCAAATTGGTGTTGCCGAAGTAAAAATTGATACTGCTGAAAAACTCTCGGTAGGAGATGAGATAATATTTACTGGACCAACAACTGGAGTTGTACAACAATTTGTTGAAGAAATACGCAAAGATCTTGTTAGGGTTGATGAAGTTATACAGTCGGATATTTTTTCGATAAAAACAGCGGAATTAGTACGTCGTGGGGATAAATTGTTTAAATTAGTCGATACGGAAGAACTTAAAAAAAATAAATGACAGCTCCGGACAAAAGAATAATCGAATTTATTAAAAAACATCATGTTCTTACGTTAGCTACCTGTGTAGAGAATGAGTCTTGGTGCTGTAATTGCTTTTACGTTTATCTTGAAGAAGAAAATGCTTTTTTGTTTACTTCTGATTCAGATACTAAGCATATCCGTATGGCTACTTTAAATACTAAAGTTTCCGGAAGTGTAGTTCTAGAAACTAATGTAATTGGAAAAATCAGGGGAATACAATTTACCGGTGAATTAATAAAAGTTGAAAATTCCGATAACTCAAAGTACACAATTAAATATCTTTCCCGATTCCCTTTTGCAATTTTACATAAAACAGATTTGTGGAAAATAGATATTAAAATTATAAAAATGACCGATAACAGATTGGGATTCGGGAAAAAGTTATATTGGTCCCGTGAAACAAATTCAAATCCCGAAAATGAAGATTGAATTAAATTCATTATTTCCGCAGTATAAACTAATAGATTGTGGTTCAGGTAAAAAATTGGAGCAATTTGGCAATTATGTTCTTATTCGTCCAGAAATAACTGCAAAAGATCATGCAAAATTAAGTTATGAGGAATGGCAAAGTATTGCACATGCAGAATTTTTCGAAACCGACAAAACACTCGGATATTGGCAAAAGCTAAAAGAAATGCCGGACACCTGGCAAATGTCATATTACAATTCTGTGAAGATTATTTTAACTCTTGCCCTTACAGGGTCAAAACATACAGGGTTATTCCCTGAACAAGTTTTAAATTGGAATTTTATTTTAGAAAATTCAAAATATCTTAATAATAGTGAAGTCCTTAATTTATTTGGCTATACGGGTTCTACAAGTGTATTTGCGGCAAACTTTGCGGGTAAAGTCACGCATGTGGATTCAGTGCAAAAAATTGTTGATCGCACTAGATTAAATGCTCAAGATTCCGGAGTTTCAAATATTCGATTTATCGTTGATGATGCAGTTAAATTTGTAAAAAAAGATATAAAAAGACAAAAAAAATATAAGATGATAATTTTAGATCCTCCGGCAATAGGAATAGGAGTGAAAAATGAAAAATGGATATTAAATGATATGCTCGAGGATTTACTGTTGGATGTAAGAGAATTGTTAGATGAAGAATCGTTTCTTATAATGAATATTTATTCCCATGAAATAAGCGATAAGCATCTATATAAAATTTTTGATAATATATTTTCTGATTTTGATAAGTTGCTTTTTGATAAAATTTACGGAAAATCATCAACAGGAAATTTTATTGATCATGGATATTTTATTCAGTGTAAAAGAGGAAGATATTAATTTTTGGGATCTAATGCTTCATAAATCGAATTTTTACTAATAAATTCAGGAACAATCTCCTTCATTTTTCTTACAATTTTGAATTTATCATAAGTTTTAGCTATTTCGATAAGCTCATGAATTTGGTTGCAAACTTCGTTATTATCATAATCGCGAACTTTAGCAATCATAATTTGAGAATGGTATGTTGGAATAGTGTTTTCTTTATTAGCTAATAATTCTTCATAGAGTTTTTCGCCGGGACGTAATCCGGTGAATGAAATTTTAATATCTTTATTAGGCTTCAATCCTGCAAGATAGATCATTTTTTCGGCAAGATTAACAATTTTAACAGATTCCCCCATATCGAAAATGAAAATTTCGCCCCCTTTACCCATACTGGCAGCTTCAAGCACTAACTGACAGGCTTCGGGAATTGTCATAAAATATCTTGTAACGTCGGGATGAGTAACTGTTACCGGCCCCCCGGATTCTATTTGTTTGCGAAAACGAGGAATAACCGAACCATTTGATCCAAGAACATTACCAAATCTTGTGGTAATAAAATTAACATTAGATATTTTCGATAAAGATTGAATATATATTTCAGCTATACGTTTGCTTGCCCCCATGACATTAGTAGGATTTACTGCTTTATCGGTGCTAATCATTACAAATTTTTTTACATTATACTTAATTGCGGCATCAGCAACTATTTTTGTACCTAAAACATTAGTTATTATTGCTTGATGAGGATGTTTTTCCATCATTGGCACATGTTTATAAGCCGCAGCATGAAATACTATTTCAGGTTGTTGTTCTTCAAAAACTTTTTCGATAAATTCCTTATTGCGAATATCACCAACCACTATTTCAAAAGATCCGAAATTTAAAGAATCCTTTAGCTCAAGTTCAATGTCATAAAGAGGGGATTCAGCTATATCGAGAAGAATAATTTTCTTTGGTAATAAATTCGTAAGTTGTCTTACAATTTCACTTCCGATTGATCCTGCGGCTCCTGTTACGAGGATAGTCTTATATTTAATTTGTACTGAAATTTTGTCTTTATCCATAACAATTTCCGGACGTTCAAGTAAATCTTCTATTTTTATATTTTTTAATTGATTAATCGTAAGTTCACCATTTATCCAAGAATTTATATTAGGAATTGTTTTTACCACAACATCATTTTCAATACAAATATCTACCAAAAATCTTTTTCTCGAAGTAGGAATACCTTTTTCTGATATTATTATAGCAGAAACATTCTTATCCTTAATAACTTTTTCTATATTATTTATATTATAAACTTTTACACCATCAATTTTATTTCCAATTAATTTTTTATGATGATCAATAAATCCAACTACTTTGGTATTGTTTTTATGATTTCTGTCAAGAGCTTTTTTTGTAATTAAAGCTAAATCCCCTGTACCGTAAATTAGGATATTTTCGAGTATTTTTTTTTGAGTATTGAATTCTAGAAACAATGTTTTTACAAACAGACGAGAAAATGCAAGAACAAAAGTGCTAACAAAAAAATCTATAATAATAATCGAGATAGGTATTAAGTAGCGATCTTTATAAGCCAAATAGGAAATGCTTACAATCAGGATTAGAACACTTCCCAAAAACATTGTAACAAAAATTCTTAGGATGTCCTTTGTACCTGTATATCTAACCATTCCAGTATATGTTCTCCCAACCAAGAAAGAAATAATTCTGATTATTAAAACCGAGAAAATAGCAAAGGGAATAGCATCTATTTCTTTTTCGGGTATAACGAAATTAAACCTTAAATAGTAAGATAAAAAAATAGATAAAAAGCAAATTGAAAGGTCAATAAGAAAAACTAACCATCTTGGAGTTATTCTTCGTAATATGTTTATGTTTAGTTTCATATTGCAAATTTATGAAAAATATTATAATATAGAAAGATAAAAGAAAATTGATGAATAAAGAGAATATAATGTATTTTGATAAATGGATATTTTGTTGTTTTATTCTGGTCGATAAAAGGATAAAAAATTTAAATAAAATTAATTTTTATAAATATCAAAATTGTGTGAAAAATATTTTACCTTTGCAAAAAACTTTGATATTAAAAAT
>LUZK01000007.1 GCA_001603595.1 Bacteroidales bacterium Bact_19 | reverse complement strand
AAGTGTCCCCTTTTATTAGGACAGTTTTTTTAATTTGTTAATATTTTATTTTTCAAAGAACTTAAATCTTTAATTTTGCAAAGTTAAATATTTTTTTGAAACTTTCAAGTGTTTTACACAATTTTTTTAAATAATTTTTCAGGTGTTTGATAATCAAGTGATTGGTGTTACCTTTCGCAATTATAACGGTTCGGGGCTTGGCGTTCGGGCGGGATTTTACCACCAAACTTAATTACGAAGCCGAAAGCTCAAATTTACGAAAAACTGTCATAGGGAGCCGTTTCCCCCGCCTGACGCAAAACCGCTGTTATATGCCGTATAATTAACCGTACCAATCTTTTCTTTTGTTGTTTTATTCAATCTCAAATTTCAACTTCACTCGTTTTTCAATATCCTCGGCACTTGGCAGAGTGTCAATAAATTCGGCAGGAACGAAATCTGAAAGTTTGTATTCACTTACACCGATAGGTTTGTTAATGTCTTTGAGTGCATATACGGCTGTGAGACGGTCTTTTGTTTTACAAAGCATAATACCGATAGACGGATTGTCGGTTTCGTGTTTCAACATATCATCAACTGCAGAGAGATAAAAGTTGAGCTTTCCTGCATATTCGGGCTTAAATTCTGTGTTTTTCAACTCAACAACCACATAGGAACGCAGTTTTGTATTGTAAAATAAAAGGTCAATATAATAATCCTTTTCGCTAATTTCGAGATGATATTGATTGCCGACAAAGGCAAATCCTGTACCGAGTTCCATTATTGTTTTGGCAATATTTGCCACGAGTTCGCTTTCGATTTCGCGTTCAATAATTCCCTCTCGTTTTCCCACAAAATCGAAAACAAAAGGGTCTTTTAATGTTACTTCCGCTAATTTTCCTAATACCGAAGGTAATTTTTCAAGATAATTTGAAGTTTTTTCGGCTATTGCCTGTCTTTGATATGTTTTTGTTTCGGTATGATATTCGAGCGAAGACAAAGACCAGCCGTTTTCAACCGTTTGTTCTGCATACCACAGATATTCGCTGTACGACTTTGTTTTGTCTAATAGGTGTATGTTGTGTGACCAACTCAAAAGTGCAAACAGTGTCTGCACTTTTTCTTCATCGCTGACAACTTCGGCAAATTTACGCATATATTTAAGGTTTCGTGTCGAATAGCCTGTTACATTCGGAAATGCATGCTTTATGTCTTTTGCTAAGTTTTCGATAAACTTCGCACCATACTTTGTGTTGGCAATAATAATTCGTCCGATATTCCAATTAAGGTTTATCAGTTCGCGGTTTACGCCAAGTACCGCTTTGTATTGTGCGGTCTTTATACGAGCCTTAATTTGCTCTAATACAGAAAAATACTCTTTGTCGTTTATCAGCATAATATTTTGAATAACAGAACTGTAAAGTTACAAAATTTTATAGATAACTGATTCCCAATTTTTAAATTAGCATAAAAAGCCCCACCAAACAAAATACATTAACAAGTAGCGAAACAGAAATATTACAAAATCTATCCAAAGTATAGAGCATCGAAATTTCAAAAAGGCTCACATTGCTGTTTCGCCATAGCATACGGCGCGAAGTTACTTCGTCGAAATTCACAAAAGTGTAAAATGCCAAATAACCGCTTATAGCAGAAACCACCGAAAAAATTATCCAAAACCACATACGAATATGCTCATACAACGCTATTTGAGTTTCGGTCAATGCTTCCCCTCCAAGTGGATTTTCTTTATAAAACCAAACGAAGTAAATAATTCCGCCCCACATCAAAATATATTTTCCAAACTGCAAAGTACCTCTGTTTGTAGGAATAGAAAGCAATAATATAAAACCGACAACCATAGCAAACATTAACCATACTTCCCCTTTTGTGCCAAATTCATTATCGGGCATTGCTACAATATTTGCTCCAAAAATCCAAACGACAATACTGCCTATTAACAGTGTCAAAAAAGGCATCGCAATCTCAAAATTGGCTATCAGCCAACATTTAAAAGTGTTCATATTTTTCAGATAAACAATGATTTGAAAAAGCCCAACTTCGGAAAATCAAACTCGTTGAAATAACAACTTCCCTTGTCGGAAAATTGATAAATATTTATCGAATATTCCTTGTTGTAACCGCCGTCATCAGCAGTATAACAAAGCCGGAACATCGGTATTGCAATATGTTTTTCTATGGAACAGCCCGGTTTGCCTTTGTCGTTTTTGTCGAAATATTGCGTTGCGGCTTTTTTGTTTTTCCGGTATAACGTTTCGCAAATTTCGCTGATTTCATTCTGTATATTTTGCTCGCCGTCAACCAAAATTTCTTTTTGATTTTTATAGAGTTTGGCAATGCCGCTTTGTAGTTCACGGTTTCCAAAATCGGGACATTCACGTCTACTGTACGCATCTTCCTTAAATTCATCAAAATAGACAGCAGCCTTGTGTTCTGTTGAGTCTCTTTTTATACAGCGTTCAGCATTTTCCCAAGAGGTAGATACGCAGGCAAAGGCACGTAATTTTTTGCTATCTTCAAATTTCTTCACTACTTGATGTTGGTTGGCAAAAATTTGTTTGCCACTTCCCGCACATTTTTCACACTGTATTTTACCTGTTCCTTTGCAATGGTGGCATTTTCTGATGCTTTCTTTATGAGACCCATTGGCGTAAGTTTCAACGACATACATTCTTTCCCCGCGACCGCCGCATTCATCGCATTTCACAGAACCTTCACCGGCGCAGGCAGTACAGGGGGGTGCCTCGTTGCTGGAGGCTACGGCGCAGATTTCCCATTGCGGTTTTATCTTTTTTTCGCCGTATTCAAGGGCTTCTTCAATGACCTCTTGTATGCGGTCTTCCGCAATGCCATAGTCGAAATCGTAGGGATTGCGCGAAAAGTCGTCCAATTCTTTTCCTTCAACGGTTTCGGTTACGGTTTTATCGCGCACGACTGACACATTCAAAAACAGGCTCGCCAAAAGATAACCCGATTCTATACGCGGATTTTTGGCTATTTTAGTCAATTTTTGCAAGCCGCGCCTCCACGCAGCATCTTCCCTGTCCCAGTCTTTCGATAGTTTGTAACCCTCAATACTGATGGTATTGAGCCACTTTTGCGCGTCTAAATTTTTTGTATCAAATTTATTTTTGATGCAATCATAACCTGCACTTTTTATGATGTATGATGTTATCATACTGTTTAAAAATTCTGTTGTGTTCATAAAATCATTGATTTAAAAATTCTTGTTCAAAATATTGTTGATATTGAGCAATTTGTTCGGGCTTGTAGTAACTGCCTATATTAATTCGAGACGGATTGGGGATGCGATACATCGGCGTTTTGCCTCTGAATGATTTATGAATATAGACGTTTTCGGGTTTGACGAGTTCTGCTTTTGATGTTTTCAAATTTTCAAAAGGCTCTTTGCCTATTGTTAAAATTCGTTTTGGTTGAATATATTCGTCAATCAGTTTTATGACAATATGTTTGCACTTCTGTATCATCTCGTTTTTTAACGGATTGTTGTTCAATTTTTCAACACTGCCTGTATTGAAAAACACCATATTTGTTCCTACAGCATTTTCGAAAAAATTGAACAATTCGTTATTTTTTCCATATCCAAATACGGCACAAAGCGTTTCGTTGAAACTGTGTTTTTGTTCCGCATTTCGTGTACACTCGGTGTACCAATTTGTTTTTCGGTCTAAAAAAGGTACTCCTTCATAATCGCCTCCCGGATTTATCCCGACAATCAACAACTCAGGCTGAAAACGGTAAGGCGTTTGAAATACATAATACAGCAGATTTCCCGCTGTATTATGCAAAGGGTCTAATTGGGGTTTGATGTCGTTTTCCCAATACATTTGAATGTTCTTGTCCATTACTTACAGTTTTTGTGGCTTATTTCTTTTTAGCCGCTGTTTGACATTTTGGACTACAATATGGATTTCTTGCGGCATTACTATTGCCGTCAAATTTTTTTCCACACCATTTACAAGTTCTAATTACTGCCATAATTATTAAAATTTTTCCTGCTCTTACCGCTTTACAGGTCTTGCGTTTTTTGTTATATCGCTAAAATAGAGACGGTTATGATACGCGCTGTCGCTATATGGCATATAACTCGTTTATATACGCTACATTATATCGCTATATATCCAATTTTGAATGTATATGCGCTATAAATTAAGTGTCCCCTTTTATTAGGACAGTTTTTTTAATTTGTTAATATTTTATTTTTCAGTATAGTTGAACTCCATTTTCAAATGCATTGAGGTAAATACATTCGTATTTAACGCTTCTCCACAATCTTTCAATAAATATATTATCCAAAGCTCTTCCTACAGAGTCCATGCTAATCATAACACCTTGATCTTCAAGAATATTTGTGAAGTTAGGAGAAGTAAATTGACTCCCTTGATCAGAATTGAATATTTTTGGTTTACCGTGATGTTGTAGTGCATCCTTTAAGACTCCTATACAAAGTGCTGTATCCATGGTGTTTGAAATATTCCAGGAAAGGACATATCGAGAATACAGGTCTATAATCGCGCAAAGGTACATGTGTCCTTTGGGCATTGGAATGAATGTAATATCTGTTGCCCAAACATGATTTTTACGCTCTATTTTCAAGTTTCTTAATAGATATGAATAAACCTTATGTTCTTTATTAGGTTCACTTGTATTGGGCTTCTTTTTGGGATAAATTGCCCCTATTCCCATCTTAATGTAATAGGATCTTATCGCTTTTCTTCCCACATGATAGCCCTTTTCCTTTAAATGGTCTGACATTCTCCTAGTCCCATAAAATGGATATAAAGTGAAATATTTATCTATCTCTAACATGATCTGTAAATCTAACTCACTCTCACTAGCAGGCTGATAATAAACCCCTGATCGACTAATAAATAACAAAATACATTGCTTAACAATGCTTAATGTTGGGTCCTTGGGATCCACCATCGCTCTGCGCTCTTTTACAGATAGGGTTTTAATTTTTTTTTATAGAAATCATTATCAACCTTTAAACTGCCAATGATTTTCAATAATTCCTCCTTCTCTTTTTCAAAATGTTTCTCCCTAGACTGACTTTTCCTCTCAAACAGTTCCGGCATATTTTCTATAAGAACTCGCTTCCATTCTGATACTTGAGACGGCTGTAATCCGTACTCGGAAGCAATCTCGTTAATCGTTTTTAACCCCTTAACAGCTTCTAATGCCACTTTTGATTTAAAAGAGGAGCTAAACTTTTTTCTTGAACTTCTTTCCATAAGACAACTTTTAATTATTTATACGTTAAATTTTTAATTTTGTTGTCCTAAAAAAGGGGACCATTATAATTATAAGCAAGTTTGTTAACAAAATTAAATTATCAACAATGCATCACCGTAAGTACCGAATTTATATTTTTCTTTTACGGCAACTTCATAGGCTTTCATAAGTTCATTGTATCCGCTGAAAGCAGCAACGTTAATCATCATTATTGATTTTGGCATGTGGAAGTTGGTAATTAGTGCATCAGGAACCATAATATCGTAGGGGGGAAACAAAAATTTATTAGTCCATCCTTCGAAAGGTTTAACAATACCGGTAGTTGTAACAACACTTTCAAGTGTTCTTAAAACAGTGGTTCCTACAGCAAAAACTTTATGTTTATTTGCTTTTGTTTCGTTAATTTTTTGAGCAATTTCTTCGGAAACAAAAATTTGTTCGCTATCCATTTTATGTTTTGTAAGATCTTCAACATCAACAGTTCTGAAATTTCCTAAGCCAACGTGTAACGTAATATACCCGAATTCTACTCCGATAATTTCCAGTCTTTTAAGCAGCTCTCTGCTAAAATGTAGTCCTGCTGTAGGAGCAGCCACAGCGCCTTCGTTTTTAGCAAAAATAGTCTGATATCTTTCGGCATCATCTTCGATAACTCCGCGTTTTTCAAGAATATAATCGGGGATTGGAGTTTGTCCGAGTCCGTATAATGTTTTTTTGAAAGTATCATAATCAGTATCGTAAAGGAATCTTATAGTTCTTCCTCTGGAAGTTGTGTTGTCAATTACTTCGGCAACGAGTTCATCATTTTCGCCAAAGTATAGTTTATTGCCTATACGTATTTTACGAGCCGGGTCAACAAGAACGTCCCAGAGTTTTTGTTCTCTGTTTAATTCTCTGAGAAGAAAAACTTCTATTTGTGCTCCTGTTTTTTCTTTATTACCATATAATCTGGCAGGAAAAACTTTGGTATCATTAAAAACTAATAAATCATTTTCTTGAAAATAATCTTTAATGTCCTTAAAAATTTTGTGTTCGATTTCTCCTGTCTTTTTGTGCAATACAAGTAATCTGGATTCATCCCTGTACTTGGGAGGATGTAATGATATTAATTCTTCAGGAAGATGAAAATCAAATTGTGATAATTTCATATCTTTTATTTTTAAAGCTAGAGTTTATACAGATATATTTCAATTTTGTTTCATTTTTTTCAAAAAATTTTCAAAAAATTCTATTTCTACAGCATTTTTTACATCGAATTGTCCACTTTTCAAACGTCTAAGATAATACAAAAAGGCCCCGTTGTCAAGTCTTTTTCCGAAATCATTTGCAATTGATCTTATATAAGTTCCTTTACTGCAAGTGATAGTAAGGTTTATAAAAGGTAAGCTAATTGAATTTATTTTTATTTCGCTAATGTTTATTGGTTTATGAACAAGTTTTGGTTCTCTGCCCTTACGTTTAATTTCGTAAGCTCGTTTACCTTTGATTTTTATTGCAGAATATTCCGGGGGCATTTGCATACTTTCTCCCAAAAATGAGTTTATGGTTTCAACTATTTGATTTTCAGTAATATGAGAATAGTCGAAAGATTGGTCAATTTCAGTTTCGAGGTCATAAGACGGAGTGGTTGCACCAAGTTGGAAGATTGCATTATAAATTTTTTCTCCTTCCTGAAGTTCTTCTATAAGCTTAGTTGACTTTCCAGTACAGAGAATCAATAAGCCTGTAGCCAGCGGGTCTAATGTGCCTGCATGCCCTACCTTTATTTTTTTGATTTTTAAAAAATCACTTATTAAATATCTTATTTTATTAACAACATCAAAAGATGACCAATCTTTTGGTTTATCAAATAATATTACCTCCCCCGCTAAAAAATCGGGTTCTCTGTCAAAATTATACACTTCAATCATTATCCTAAAACGAAAATACTTATTAACCCTACTATTGCACAATATATTGCAAACCAAATCAACTTTCCTTTTCTTACTATGTTTAGCATAACTTTACAAGCAAACAATCCCGATAAAAATGAAGCCAAAAACCCTATTATTAAAGAACTCATCGGTATTGATGCTGAGTCATAAGTTTTAGAGATTATTGACAAAAAATTTTCTCCCAGAATTGGAATTAAAACCATTAAAAATGAAAACTGAGCCACTTCGCTTTTGTTGTTTCCAAGAATCAATCCTGTTGAAATAGTTGCTCCCGAACGAGAAATCCCGGGCAAAACAGCAATTGCCTGAGAAATCCCAATCACAAAAGCATCAATAAAATTGATTTTTCTCTGTCTTTTTGGTTTGTAAAAAAAAGTAAATGTTAAAATCAATGCTGTAATTAAAAGCATGGAGCCTACAAATACCAAACTTTCTCCGTCAAAGAAGCTTTCAATATAGTCTTTGAAAAATATTCCAATGATAAAAACAGGTATGGTAGATACCGCAATTTTTAAAATATAATCTGTTTCTTCGTTATACTTAAATTTGAAAGCCCCTGCAGCCAGTTGAATTATTTCTTTACGAAAAACAACCAGAGTGCTTAATACAGTACCCCCGTGAACTAATACACTAAAATAAAGATTTTCTTCGCCGGAAATTCCGAATAAGTTTTTTGTTATTTCGAGATGTGCACTGCTACTTACAGGTAAAAATTCTGTAAGTCCTTGAATTAATCCAAGAACTAAAGCTTCGAACCATTCCATTTTTTATTCTTCTTTTTTTGATTTGGGCTTGTAAAGTATGGCTACAATTTCTATAACAAAACCTAAAAATATTACAATAGGAGCAAGAGTTATCCTTCTGAAGTTGAATATTTCTTCGCTAAAGACGTTAGGGTCAGTACTTTTTCCTCCTGATAAAAGGATAAACCCTATTAGAATAAAAATAAATCCTACTGCAATTAAAATGTAATTAGCCTTTTGAAGCACAAATCCTTTGTTATCATCGTTTTGTCTCATATCGAGTATTTTTAATAATAAAGTTCGCTTGTTTTTAATCTTAAATATTTATTTATACTAAAATAAGTTGAAATAATTGTTAGAAAAATACCAATAAAGGTTATAATCAAATAGAGAATTATTAGATGTTGCAAATTCAAAAGGCTTATCATTTCTCCAAGTTGTTTGTTGTAAAAATTTACTATAAAGCTAAGTATTATAAGTGCTATTACAGAACTCATAAATCCCTGGATTAAGCCAGAAATCAAAAACGGCTTTCTGATAAAAGTGTTTTTTGCACCAACAAGTTTCATTGTGTTTATTGTAAAGCGTTTTGAATATATCATCAACCTTACTGTGTTGTTAAGGAGAGCAAAAGAAATTACCAGAAAAATGGCAGCAAAGAAAAAAAGAATTATACTTATTTTTCGAATGTTATTATTTATCAGTTGAACTAAATTGTGTTGGTATGCAACCTCCGAAACCATTTCGGTATTGGAAAGCAGCCAGGTTTCAATTTTCTTTATGCTGTCAGGAGTGGCATATTCATATTTTAAATAAATATTGATGGTGGGAGATAGGGGATTATATCCGAGTGTTTGAAGAAAGTCTTCACCGAGTTCTTCCTGTAATTGTTTTGCTGCATCATCTTTGTTTATGTATTCGGTGGATTTAACAAAATGTTGTGTGTCGAGAGTTTTTTTGAAAAGTTTTATGTCAGGTTCTTTAATATTATCGTGAATAAGCACAGAGAAACTGATATTTTCACGTACGTATTTTGATAATACACCCGCATTTAAAATTAGTAAGCCTATTATCCCAAGTAATAATAAAACCATTGTGATGCTTATGAGAGATATTGTATAAGCACTTCTGATTTTATTTTGTATTTTGCTTTCTTTCATTAATTTTCAGTTACAATTTTATTCAAATAGTAATCTCCCTCGGAATTAACAAAAATTATTACATATTGACCGCGTGCAAAATTAGTAAATTTTATAACAAAATCTTTATTATTAATAGTTTCACTTTGTAAAAGCTCGCCTAAAGTATTATAGATAGAGTATTTCACGATATCAACTTCAGATTTAACATTGACAAAATCTTTTGCCGGATTAGGATACACCGAAATAATATTTTCTGTATCAACGCTTTCGATGTTTGAGAGTGGGGTGAAAGTTACCTTTATGGTATCTGTTCCCGAACAACCGTTATATCCTGTTGCAGTGAGCCAGAAAGTGTGAGTTCCTACTCCGTAAACAGAACCGTAAACGCTAAGCATTGGGCCCGTGAAACCTGTATTCCATAAATATTCAGAATAATTAGGTGATACCCCGATATTAACAAATGAATCAACTCTTGCTGATAAATCAGGACCTAAATTTATTATAACAGGTTCTCTTACTTCAATAAATATGCTTTCGGTTGAAGAACATCCGAAATAATCTCCTGTAACAGTAATGCTATATGTACCTGTCTGGGTTACGGTTATTGTAGGAGTATTTGCTCCTGTATTCCACGAATATGAATATGCTCCTGAACCAGCATTTAAAGTGTATGGTCCGCAGGCGATAATGTCGCTGCCTCCAAACATTATTGTATGATAAGGATGGTAAACTACTTCAATAGTATCTCTGTTTTTACATCCATTGCTACCTGTAGCTTCGAGAATATATGTTCCTGTTTGGGAAACCTCTATGCTTGGTTGATAACTGTATCCGTTATTCCAGTTATAATGCTCAAACTGTCCGTTGGCACTTAAAGTTACAGAACCAGCATCTGAACATAAATGAATATCGTTACCTAAATTAACATAAGGAGCCGGGAAAATATCAATAGTTACTGTATCGGTACTTACGGTTGCACAAGCATTATACGCAAGGCAATAATAACTCCCTGCATTAGATAAATTTACCATAGGAATATTCAAAACAGTATCTGTTGCTCCCGTAATAGGGATGTCGTTATGATACCATTGTAAATTGAAATTTTCTCCCTGAGCATCCATGATAAGATTTAAAGGTTCTAATTCGCAAAGGTCAAAACCTACAGGATTCCATGTAATTGCCGGAACAGTTCCAATATTTACAATTGCAATGTCAGAATCTTCATACCCGCAGTCGTTAAATACTCTGCAGAAATACTCTCCGCTTTGATTAACCTGAGCATTTGTAACAGTATAAACCGAAGATGTCGCGGAAGATACTGCCGAACCATTGCGATACCACAAATAGTCAAAAGGTCCGGTACCTGAGGCTGTTATGTTTAGTTCGAAAAAGTCGCCTAAACAAACCTCAACGTCTTGTGGTTGTGTAATAATTTCTACGTTTTGTTTTACTAAAATATCGAAAGTGTTTGTGGATATTTGTCCGCACATATTTGCTACTGAACAGAAATATTGTCCCGAAACCGAAGGTTCGGCATTTTCAAAAACAAGTTGTGCTGTAGTGCTGAATATTTCGTTAGTGTCGGTCTTTCGCCATTCATAGCTTAAAGGTTCTGTTCCTGTTGCCAAAAGATTAATAGAAATATTTCCACCTTCGCAGATTTCAATGTCTTGTGGTTGTTCTAAAATTACAGGGGGGATATTTACTGCTACAAATACTTCATCGGATTGAGTAAAACCGCATTCGTTGCTAACATGGCATTTATAAAATCCTTGCTGACTTTGCAATATTGAACTTATTGATATTATATTGTTTTGTGCTCCCGTAATATTACTGCCGAAAACATTAGCATTATTAAATAACCATTGAAAATACATTGGTTCAGTCCCAATTGCTTTAACGATTAAGGAGATGTTTTCTCCTGTACAAACTTCTGTTCCAACAGGTTGTTGTGTTATTTGAGGAGGCATTTTTGTCGTAATTGTTGCGGTGTCTGTTGTAACAGTTCCGCAAATGTTACTTATCACACAATAATATCCGGTAGTGTCGTTTGGTTGATATGTTACATTAAGTTGAGTAGTTGTAGCATCAGGTATCAAACCGGTATCGGTATTGTACCATTGATAGCTGGGTTCTGTTGTGGATGTTGCTACAGCATATAAAGTAACTTCGTTTCCCACGCAGGCACTCGAGTTTAATGGCTGTCCAACTATATTGGGAGCTGTGTTAACGTTTATGTAAATTGCAAGAGTCGTATCTGAATTACACAAATTATAAACTACTAATTTATAATTATCATTATTTGGATAAGTAACATTTGGAATTATAATGGTATTGGATTGTTCGGCAGGCATTATTTCCCCATTTTTCAACCAGATATAACCAATATAATCGCCTGTTACTTGAACGGTAATAGTTACATCTTCGCCCTCACAAACATGCATAGTTTGGGGTTGGGTTAAGATTTGTATCGGGGCAGCAACTTCAAGATAGAGTTCCGAGGAAGTTACAGTACCGCAAGCATTCTCAGCAACAAACCAATAATTGCCTTCGTGGTTTTGTGTTGCATTAGTAATATTTAATTGTTGGCCAACTCCTACTTGAAAATAATCTCTATACCATTTTCCAATGACATATTGACCTAAATAATCAGCAGTAAATGTATTTGTTTCTCCCTCGCAGATTAAATCATATTCAGTGGATATGCCATTTATAGTTGGGCCTTCGGCGGCAACTAAAACTTGAGCTATATAACTGTCAACGAAACCGTTAGGATTTGTTACTCTACAAAAATATTCTCCCTCGTCGCTTACTTGTAATGATGGAAATATTAACTGATTTTGTGTTTCGCCTAGTAATGGATTATTATCTTTAAACCATTGATAGGTTAGATCAGGTCCGGTAGCAGTTACGGATAAAATGCCTGAATTGTTTATACATTTTGTAAAACTAAGCGGGTGTTGAGTAATCTGGGGAACTTGTGAAAATAAACTGATATTGATAACAAAAAATAAAACAAAAGTGAAAAAGAAATTTAAACGCTTCATAATAAATCTTTTAAGTTTTTGTTGGCAAGCAAAATAAAAAATTTTTTTAGTTATTTGCATAAATGAAAGTAATATTTTATAAACAAAATGAATTTAAAAATCAAGAGTGTTTTGTGGATTTTCAATTAAGGTTTCATAATATTCATCTGCAGGCAAATTAGCTTGTTTAGAGGCTTGAACTGCAAGTTTGTCGCATAAGTTATTTTCTGGATTATCGGCATGTCCTTTTACCCAAACAAATTTTACATTATGATTGTTAATAACTTTAAGGAGGCGATGCCACAAATCCGGATTTTTAACTTTTTTGAAATTTTTTCTTTTCCATCTTTCAATCCAGCCTAAATTAAAAGCATCGGAAACATATTTTGAATCTGTATATACAGTAACATTACAATTTGGTTTTTTGAGCGATTCGAGAGCAATTATAACAGCCAGCAATTCCATTCTGTTATTGGTTGTTTTACGAAAACCTCCCGAAAGTTCTTTTCTATGCTTACCTGATTTTAAAACAATACCATAACCTCCCGGACCGGGATTTCCGGAGGCTGCTCCGTCTGTATAAATTTCAACAACCGGGGAATCCAACATTAATAAGATTTTGAAATCATTATCCTTCGTGAGATTCTTTTCCCGTCAATGTCCATTTGAACAAGATATAATCCGGAATTAAAATCTGAAGTATTGATTTCAATTTCTTCGAGAACATTATAATGTTGCGAGGACTTAATAACCCGGCCGGTCAAATCAAAAATTTTAACCGAAAATTCTTTGGCATATAAATTTTCGCCGAGGTTAATTTTAATAAAATCTGATGCCGGATTTGGATATACTGTTAAGTTTTCTCTGAGTTTAATTTCTTCAACATCAACAATACAGGTAGCAATACGCATTGCACTCGAAGTTTTGATTCCGAATTTAGCAGTGGCTGTTGTCCACTGATTGTTTGAATTTACAAACAAAGTATTATGTGCGGTTGGATAATTTCTGTCCTGAACTATGCTAACAGCAACTTCTTCATCATCCTGAATTCCATCGTTATTAGTGTCGTAGTAGGTAAGTTGATATCCTGCGAAGAAAGGACCTTCTATTTGTAGCGGGGGATTTATTTCGATGGTGTTAAAGAAATTTTCGGAAAGATTTCTAATAAAAACATCCTTTTGCCAGATTATTGAATCAGGATAGGTAGTATTTCCAAGCCAAATGATAAATTTCACCTTGCTGTTGTAGGTTGCTCCTTTTGCTTTTACAATTGGAACAAATAATGCATCAATCTGAGTAAATGAATGCTGCTCGTATTTGTCGGCATAAATTTTGATTCTTTGTCCGTTGTGTCCTCCAATTCTACCCCAACTGCCAGCAAGTGTTGGACTCACGATGGATTCGTTTGGACCTACATTGCTGATAGTGTCGCAATATTTTTCAACCGGTCCCGAGAAAACAAGGATATAGTCGTCCTTATATAAATAATCTGAACCGCAAGCGTTATTAACTGATAAAGAAACATCAAAAAATCCTGCCAGATTATATTCAACACCGTTCAATGGGTTAGCAGTTGCTGAATATGTTGGATATCCTCCTTGAAAATACCAGTTTGAAGTTGTTGGGAGATTTGTTGATCTGTTTTCGAAAAAAACTCTTGTTCCTGACCTGATTAATCTCTGATTTGCGACAAAATCGGCTTTAGGCATAGTAACACAAGGGTCGGTTGTCGATACAAGAATATAATCGGGTTTTACTAAAGTATCAATTCCTTTGTTGCTTTCTACAATCAGCATTACATCATATGTTCCGGGCATCGCGTATAAAATTCCGGTTGGATTTTGCAAATTAGAAGTTGATGGCGAACCACCTTCGAAATGCCATTTCCAAATGTAGGGTGTTCCCGTGCTTAAATCTCTGAAATTTATGTAGTCTCCGGGTTGTATTATAGTGCGGTCCGCAACGAAATTTGCAACAGGGGGAACTGTAGCCTGGGGAACAACTTTGATGTAATTTTGACGTAACTTAACACTTTGTTGACCGTTTTCATCTTCAACGCGGAGTTCAACATTGTATGTTCCTGTTTGAGTATATACTACTGGAACAGGAGTTTCATCATTTGACTGACTGGGAATTCCTCCCGGAAAAGACCAAGCATAAGATACAAAAGGCCCGTTTTGAGAAAGATTGGTAAAGTTAACTCCAATTCCTACAGGGACAGTGGTGTAATCCGCAACAAAATTTGCTATTGGTGTGCTGGTATTTGGGAGAACTGTAATACATCCAGTTATGGAGGTACTTGCTACATTCGTGGCGTTCTGAACTTCGAGAATTACATCATAAGTACCGGGAGTATAATAACATATATTCTGTGGATTCTTAACAGTTGATGTAGGTGTTTCGGAGCCCGGAAAACTCCATAGCCAACCGGTGGGGTTTCCTGTACTCATATCCGTAAAATTCACACATTCTCCCGCTGATATTTCATAAGCCGAAGCCAAAAATGATGCTGTTAATTGTTGTGAATTTACTTTAATGGAAAACGATAAAATTATAAAAAATACTATACCGACTAATTTCAAATTATATTTCATATTAAAATAACTTCTTAAATTGTATGATACAAAAATAAAACTTATTGACAAATTTAAACAAAAACTGTCAATTATTTTCTAAAAATTTAATTATCATTTTTTGAGAATCAAAATCTTGAAAAAATTTCAATTGAATATCTGTTTTTGCTTAACCTACATTCACAATTCACAGTGATATGATAAGGATAATAATCCTAATTTCAGTATTTTTTATATCGGTATATGTAGTTTTGAAATTTAATATATCTTTGCAAAAATTTTAAAAATAATATTTTTATGGCAACAACTGCAGATATAAGAAACGGTTTAACAATCGAATTTAACGGGAAACCATACAAAATTGTTTATTTTCAACATGTAAAACCCGGCAAAGGCGGAGCTTTTGTTCGTACAAAACTTAAAAGTTTAGAAAACGGCAGAGTGATTGAGAATACTTTTAATGCAGGTGTAAAAATTGATGTTATCAGAGTTGAAAGACGTCCTTATCAATTTTTATATAACGACGAACTCGGATATCATTTTATGCACATGGAAACTTACGAACAGATAACTTTAGAAGAATCGCTGATTGACGGTGTTGAATATTTAAAAGAAGGTCAACCTGTGGAAATTCTTTTCCATGCAGAAAATGAAACACCTCTAAACTGCGAATTGCCGGATTTTATCAATGCTGAAGTAACTTATACCGAACCCGGATTAAAAGGCGATACAGCTACTAATACATTGAAGCCCGCAACTATTGATACCGGTGCTAAGGTTATGGTTCCTATTTTTGTGGAAATTGGCGATAAAATTAAAGTTGATACCAGAACCGGAGAATACGTTGAAAGAGTAAAAGACTAATTATATCTGTAATCTCCGGGAACAATCGAAAATTTAAAATTGCGGATTCCCCTTTTATAGATTGCAACATTATTATCGGTTAAATCATTCAGAAGTTTGTAAAATTCTTTTGAATGATTTTTTTGTTTTGTATGGCTTAACTCATGCAGTATTATGTAATCAATTAAGTGTTCCGGCAGTAAAACTAAAATTGCCGATAACGAAATGTCGTTTTGTGCATTACACCATCCCAATCTTTGTTTTCCATAACCAATTTTGGCAGTGTTGTAAGGCAAATTGTGTTTTTTTGATAAACTTTCGATTTTTGGCAGCAAGAATTCTTCTGCTTCGATTTTTAAGGCTTTTAATATTGTTTTCTTAATAAATTTCTGAAAACTTTTATTTTCAAAATCTTTAAAATCCTCAGGATAAAGAATTTTTATTTCGGAGTTTGTAATTCGGGAATGTATATTTTTGTAATTTCCTGAAATAAATCTCAATTGATATTTTCTTGTCCTAAATATTGTATCCGGACTAAATAATTGATTTTTAGCATTTTTGTATGAAGCCTGTTTCTCTTTTATCCATGCGATGTTTTTTCTTACAAAACTTAAAGCAGTTTCGTAAGAAACTAAAAATGGAATAGTAACTGCAACTTCATCAGAGGACTTTACCCGAATTGTCAAATTTCGGACCTGCCGTTTTTTAGTTACTTTTACTATCCCAATATCAGGAAAAGAAAATGTTTTTTGCATTAATCTCTCGGCAATTTACTCAATTCTTCGTAGCAAGAATTAACCGTGTCAAGAAAAGTAAATACAATTTGTTTATAATTTGATTTTACTGCTTTAGTATTGATTTTGCTTGTGGGTTTATTGATTTCAGCAAAAACATCATTCTGTTTAAGAATTATTTTGTTGATTATTTCAGCAACAGCTTTCTGGTCAGCTTTAGGATTAAACTCAATATACAACAAACAATCTTCAATAACCTGAGATGTTAAGTAGCCAATGTCTTTTTTTAATTCTCTTCTTTTTGCCATAATTAAAATATTTTTTGCAAAAGTATTTAATTGTTTTCAACTCCTGAATTTTTTTATTAAAGTTTTTCAACAAATTCATAAGGAAAATTCTAAGAAAGATTTCGTTTTAAATTTAAAAAACCATTCTGTCTTGATATAAATCTTTTTTAGTTCAAGAAATTAACAAAAAACATTTATGTTATATTTGCACAAAATTTTTTAATTGAAAAAGAATATTAATATTTCCATATTATTTCTTTTGTTTTTGGTATTTGTTCCATACCTTGTTTTTTGGGTTGGAATATTCTCTTTTTCTGCTAAAATTAAATCTTCGGTAAACTTATACGAGGGAAAGAATAAAAATGCAGACCTTATTTTAGTTGTTAATCCTGACGAAATTGATCTGTTTAATTATTGGATTTCGGACAGGGAAATAAAATATAATGATAAAGTTTACATCCTCAACGGATTAAAATATTCTGGCAAAACAATCATTTATTATTTCTGTATAAATTATTCAAATACAAGTGTTTTCCAATTAATAAACAATTTATTTAATGAAAACAATGCCATAAATAAGCAATTTCAAGGTATCATTAAAATTTTTACCGATTTTGTGAATTTATTTTATTTTCCGATTGACATATTTAACGAATTTAAAGTTTTTGAGAATGAATTAAATAAATTTATTTATCCGAATTTCGATTACAAATTCTTATTTTATAAAGAGATTACAAATCCTCCCAAATTTTGATTTAACAGTTAACTTTTAGTGTGTAAGTTAAATCATTTTGTTTAATAAAAATAGAATTATTATGAAAAATTATATATTATCAATTTTGGTTTTGAATGTTTTTTTTGTGCTTAATTTGAAGGCACAGGAAATAATTGTAAAAGATTATTATTCCGGAAAACCGATTGAATTTGCCACAATATCTTGTGTTTCAGGCGAAAAAATAGTTGTAACCGATGCAAAAGGCAAAGCCGATTTGAGTGGATTAGGCTGCAATGAATTGGTTATTAGTTTATTGGGATATGAAAAGAGAGCTATTCATATCGAAAAACTTAATTTCGGAAAAAACGAAATATTTTTAAAAACCTCTCCCATAACTCTTGATCAGGTTGTGGTATCTGCGGTAAAGTGGCAACAACCTCAACGGCAACTTCCAATGCACGTTTCAGCAATTCGGGCATCGGAAATAGCTTTTCAGAATCCTCAAACAGCAGCAGATGTTATTGCCCAGAGTGGCGAGGTGTTTGTGCAGAAAAGCCAGCAAGGCGGGGGGTCGCCAATGTTACGAGGTTTTGCAACTAACAGAGTTCTCATATCAGTTGACGGAATAAAAATGAACACTGCAATTTTTCGTAGCGGCAATGTTCATAACGTTATTTCAATAGATCCTTATACAATTGAAAATACCGAAATTATTTTTGGTCCCGGTTCTGTGGTTTATGGTAGCGATGCAATTGGCGGAGTGATGAATTTTAATACCCTAAGTACACAGTATTCCGATAATGATCAAATGTTTGTGAAAGGATCTTCAATGCTGAGAACTTCTACGGCAAATGACGAAAAAACCGGACATTTTGATATAAATTTAGGTTGGGAAAAATTTGCCATGCTTACAAGTATATCTTATAATGATTATGGCGATTTACGGATGGGATCAAAAGGACCTTCGGAATATCTCGATACTTTTTATGTACAAACATTAAACAATACTGATTATATGATAAGAAATTCTGATTCCCTTGTTCAGAAACCAACAGATTACAATCAGAAAAATTTTATGCAAAAGTTTTCATTTAAACCTTATGATAAAATAGAATTGAAATATAATTTTATCTATACCGAAAGTTCTGATATCCCGAGGTATGATCGTTTAATTAGGGTTAAAAATAATCTTCCGCGATCAGCTGAATGGTATTATGGTCCTCAGATGTGGATGTTTAACAGTTTGAGCCTCGAAACAAAGCACAGTACTGAAATATATAACTCAATGATTATTCGCCTGGCTTATCAGCATTTTGAAGAAAGTCGTATTGATCGTGGCTTTAATAAACCAACAAGGTCAAAACGTTTCGAAGAAGTTGAGGCTGCGTCGGTTTCTGTTGATTTTAATAAAAATTTCACTGAAAAAAATGAGATTTTTTATGGATTTGATGCTGTTTATAATTACGTAAAATCAATGGGAATAGACCAAAATATTATTACTCTTGCAGAAAATCACGCACAATCGAGATATCCACAATCAGATTGGACTTCTTTAGCGGTTTACGGACTTTATCGCCATAATTTTACCGAAAAATTGAATCTTCTGTCAGGGATTAGATATAATCATTATCTATTGAATGCTGATTTTGATACGAGTTTTTACAGTTTTCCGTTTGTTAATGCAAAACTTAATGATGGTGCTGTAACCGGAACACTGGGATTAAATTATTCTCCTACAAGTAATTGGATTTTTGCAGCGAATGTTTCAACAGGTTTTCGTTCGCCGAATGTGGATGATATGGGAAAAATTTTTGATTCGCAACCTGGATATGTTATGGTTCCAAATCCTGATTTAAAAGCAGAGTATGCATATAACGGTGAAGGTTCGATTACAAAAATTTTTGGCGAATTTGCTCGCATTCAGCTCACAGGCTATTATACATTTTTGGACAATGCTCTGGTTCGGCGAGACTTTAGTTTTAATGGGCAGGATAGTATAATTTATCAGGGAGAAATGGCTAAAGTTCAGGCTGTACAAAATGCTGCTTTTGCTACAGTTTATGGTTTTCAGGCCGGAGTTGAAATCAAACATTCATCAGGTATTGGACTCCACGGCAGATTTAATTATCAAAAAGGAGAAGAAGAACTTGACGATGGTACTACCAGCCCTTTACGGCATGCTGCTCCATATTTTGGTACTGCTGCCGTGTTCTATTCCGGAGAAAAATTTAGATTGGATTTATATTCGAAATTTAGCGGAGAGGTAAGTTATGAAAACATGCCTCAGGAAGAAATTTCAAAAGACTATATGTATGCAAGAGATGAAAACGGAAATCCATATTCTCCGGCATGGTACACATTAAACATGAAAGCTATGTATAAATTTGGAGATAATTTTATCCTTACTGCAGGTGTGGAAAATATTCTCGACATAAGATATCGCCCGTATAGTTCAGGAATTGTTGCTCCCGGCAGAAACTTTATTGTTGGAATTAAGACTGTTTTCTAATATTTCAGAATGCACTATTCCCGTACATACGGTGGTTGAGCGTTGTCGAAACCACCGTATGTTACGTATCTGTTCTTCCGTCGGAAAAGCAAAGCAGAGTCCCAATAAATATCACTGCCGTTCTATCCGGTTGTTGAAGTGCCATACTGAGCTTCTCAAAGTGCTCTCCAAATGTCTCTATGTCGGTGCTATTTTCGCTATTTCATGGTTCAGTTTACAGGGTTTGCTTAATACGGGTTAAACTTTCCGTATTTCAAAAAGTTTATAATGGAATTTAAAACATCATCAACTATCAGTACTGTAAAATGATTATGTTGCACAGTTAAAACATCTTTTTCATTTCCTAAAAGTTTGTTTTCAGGTCTAATAAGACCGTCATTATCTCCTTTTATCAATGGGTTATAGCCTTTTCCATCTCCTCTTTGTCCTATAATAACTCCAATTTCTGTATTTATGGGTATAGGAAGTTTGTTTGCGTAAGATAAAGTATCAGTTTTCATTTTTATAACATTAGGTCCCAAAAATGGTTTTAAAAAAGTAAATCCCAAAAAGTCGGCAATGTCGGCTCCTCGATTTGGAGGGGTTATCATTACTATTCTGTGAATGACAGGAAAAGTAAAATCTGATGCAGCAAATTTCATCATTGATCGTAGCACAAGAGCTCCCATAGAATGTGTTACAAAAGAAACAGTATCAGTTTGTGTGTTTTTTATGTCGTAATATAAACTTTCACCAAGACGTTCGAGGTCAACAAATAATCCCGGATATTGATAATTTATGGTTGTAAAATTGTTTTGTCTCAGTTTGATGTTTATTCTTAATAGAATTAAATTTGGATTTGCATATCCATGAACAAGAAAAATTATGTGAGAAGAAAAAACAGGTTTAATAATTAAAAAGGGGAGAAAAACTATGATTAAAAGTTTTTTCATATTGATTTAAAAGTTTTTAATACCAGGTCTAGTTTTTCATGCAGCAAATCAACATCTTCAAAACTCATATCTAGTGGGGGTCTTAAGCGAATAGTGTTTGGTCCTGCTCCCAGTAGCAAGAGATTTTGTTCTTGCAATGCTTTTTCGATAAGTATTGATTTCAATTCTTTTTCTTTTAAACTAAAACCTTGGTAAATGCCTAATCCTCTAATATTATAAATAATTTCTGTATATTTTTCTTTTAAACTATACAATGCCTTTTTTAGATACTCAGTTTTTTCGGGTATTTGTTCAATTAGTTTTTCATTCCGAACGATTTTCCATTCTTGTACAAATCTCACCATATCGGCTAATGTGCCTCCCCATGTAGAGTCAAGTACTCCAATATCTTCCATTGGTTTTATCATATAAACAACCCCGTTTCCGAATTTTTTTGCGGTTGCCACTGCATTTGGAGGATAGGGGATGTCGAATAAATCAATTGCAAAGATTTCACCTGTTTGTCCGCCTGCTGTTTGTACTTCGTCAAGTCCCCAGAGAATATTATATTTTTTGCAAAGTTTACTTAGTTCGGTATAAAATTCTGGAAGTGCATGCCTTTGTCCTCCTGCTCCTTGAAGAGGCTCTAAGATAAGACCAACTATTTCATCCTGATATGTTTTCATTGCATATTCTAGTGCTGATAATGAATTTTTCATCTCACTAAGGTTTTCTTTGTAACTTAGTTCACTGTTATATGCAGGAAATGGCATTCTTAGATTACCCGGAATAATACCTTTAAAATCTTTATTAAGTATCGGATCATGATCTAAAACTGTTACATTTAGTGCAAATACAGTTCGTCCATGAAAAGCCTGATCAAAATATATAAAACGTCGTTGAGTAATAGGTTTTCCACAACTTATCATTCGTTTATTGTAGATGTTAATAAAATATTTCATCATATTTTCTACTGCTTCGGCTCCCGAGTTAACACTGTAAACTTCGAGTTTTTCGTTTTTCATACAACGAGGAGCTATCTCGTGCAGCAAACGATAATACTCTAAACATTCAGGAGTAAGGAAATCAGGATTGGGCATTTTATTGTTTGCCGCAAAAATCAATTTTTCTATATATTCTTTTTCGAACATTCCCGGATGATTGTATCCCAACAGTTTTGACCCGTACAAACCTGTCCAGTCGAATATTTTTTCGCCTTCAACGGTTTGAATAAACATTCCGCGTGAATTTTTTAAATCTATTGAAAACGGATAAGGTTCAACAATTACATATTTTTTCAATTCAGCGATATGATTGCGGCTTAATTGATCTGGAAATTTCATATACAAAGTTTTTATTTTAAGTAAAAATAATACAATTTTGCGAAGATTTTTTAAATCACTGTGTAATACTTCCTATTTGATATATGGCAAAGGCTACTAACCATGCTAATGTTGTGGTATAAACTGCCGTAAAAACTGCCCACTTGAATTTAGATTCTTTCCAGATGGCTGAAATTACAGCCATACACGGAAAATATATTAAAACAAAAAACATGAATGCCAGAGCAACAAGTTTGTTGAAAACAGGTTGTCCTGCTTTTGGACCTGAATTATATACTTCGGATTTTAATTTGTTCTGCAAAGAGTGTCCTTCGTCTTTAGCTTGATAAAGTACTCCCATTGTGCTAACCGTAATTTCTTTTCCGGCTATGCCTGCTACTAAACTTATACTCATTTTCCAATCAAACCCCAGAGGTCGCATTACAGGTTCAATGATAGAACCTATTTGTCCGATGTAGGAAAGTTTGTGATGTTCTGCCTCCTTCTTGAGTAAAAGGGCATTAATTTCTTCAGTACTTTTTGCTTTGCTTATAAGATCATCATAATTTTTGCTGTATTCTACATTCCTTGGAAAATAACCCAATAGCCAGATTATTACGGATCCAATCAGAATTATACCTCCTATTTTTTTTAAATATTCTTTGCCTCGTGTCCAGGTGTAATAAAGCAGTAGTTTTATACTTGGACGTTTGTATGGCATAAGCTCCATTATATATGGATTTTCTTTCTGTTTTAAAATGGTTTTACTGAAAAACAAAGATACAATCATTGCCAGCATAATTCCAAAACCGTAAATTCCAAAAAGGATCAGAACCGGCTGTTCGGGAAAAAATGCCGATATAAGCAAAATATACACAGGCAAACGAGCAGAACATGACATAAAGGGTACGACAAGCATTGTGAGTATTCTGTCTCTTTTATTTTCGAGGATACGTGTGCTTAAAATAGCCGGTACAGTACACCCGAATCCCATAATCATAGGGATAAATGATTTACCGTGTAAGCCAATTTTGTGCATATATTTATCCATAATAAAGGCTGCACGCGACATATATCCTGATGTTTCAAGAAATCCGATGAAAAAGAAAAGTATAAAAATATTGGGCAGAAAAACCAGAACTCCTCCAACACCGTCAATAGCTCCGTTAATAATCAAATCTTTCCAGAATCCGGGGGGCAGAGTTTTTTCGAGATAGTTTGTTAAATGTTCTATGCCAATTTCTAACCAATGCATTGGAAATTTTCCTATTTCGAAAGTAGAGTAAAATGTTAAAGTCATAAAAACTATAAAAATCGGAAACCCCCAGAACTTATGTGTTACTATTTTGTCTATTTTTTTTGTAAGTGTCTCCGGTTGGTATGGGGCATTGATCTCTTTAATGGCACCGCTCACAAAAGCCTTTCTGGCATTTTTTATAATGTTAAAAATATGGTCGTTATATAAACTTGATAACTTTTCGGTCTCTGTTTTGCGTTTTTGTTTTAATTTGTTATACCATTTTTCGTTTTCAAAAAGTTTATAAATCAGAGGGTCGTTTTCCAACAAACCAATAGCAAGATATCGTGCTGAAGCAATAAAATCGTTTTTTGTTCTTCGCTTTAAGAATTTTTTAATGTTAGAAATACTTTTTTCGATTTCTCTGCCAAAATTAACGTGCACATGCCGAACATCTGGCTCAATATCTTTGTGAGTGCGAATTAAAGTTTCAAAAAGTTTTTTTCTATCTTCTTCGGAAATAACGCCTTCGACTTCTTTTATTGTTAATACCGGGATACCAATAAGTTTTCCCAAAAGGTCGAAATCAACAGGATTTTCGAGTTTGCTTTCGTCATAATTCTTAACAACCAAAACAATTTTCGCATCCATGTCAATAAATTGGGTGAGAAGAAACAAATCGTTTTCGAGGTTGTTAAAGTCTAAAATACCAAAGAAAACATCAGGAAAATCGCTGAAAATTTTGTTTCTAAGTTTTTTTCTTTCGTATTGTTCTCCGTAAATTGTAGATGTTGCCGGTAAATAGTTTATTATGAACTTGTAGTCATTAAAATTATATTCGTTTTCTTTTTCGAAAATACTTAAACAGGGAGTATCTTCGTTTCGAAAAATATCAACGTAAATAGTTTTTGAATCTGCAATTGCCTTTATTTCAAAGTTCGGATCATCTGTAGGAATAAGATTTATAAAATGAAGATAATTGTTTGGTAACTTTTGTTTTTTCTTCTTATCCGAAAATTTAAAAATATATTGTCCGCTACGGTTTTTTCTTATGAAAATGATTTTTTCCCCGGAATTTATCCCTATGGAATTTATTCTGCGTCTAATGCCCCATCTACCTGTGAGTTTACTAATGTAGTATTCTCTTCCAATTTCTACTTCCGGAGTGTGCACCATAGTATTATTCTCTTGTATGACAGTTTAATAAACAATGTGAACAGTCGCTGAACTCTCCACGTAATCTCGCATTTATAAGGCTTGCAACTCTATTGCGTAATGGCTCGATTTCCATTTTTAATAAAATATCATTTACAAAAGCAAACATTAATAGCAAGCGTGCTTCTTTGTAATCAATACCTCTTTGTCTTAAATAAAAAAGAGCATCTTCATCAAGTTGACCTACTGTTGCACCATGTGAGCATTTTACATCATCGGCATAAATTTCCAGTTGTGGTTTTGTTCTCATCTTAGCTTCGGGCGTGAGGCATATGTTTTTGTTTGTTTGATAGGCATTTGTCTTTTGTGCTCCCGGCCTTACAATAATTCTTCCGGCAAATGATCCTTTGGCTTCTTCATCGAGAATGCCTTTGTAAAGTTCGTTGCTTGTACTGTTAGGAGAAATATGGTCTATGATTGTAAAATTGTCTATTCTTTGTTTTCTGTCTGTTAAATTTACTCCGTAAAGATTTGCTTCGGAATTTTCTCCTGAAAGCTTTGCATAAAGATTATTTCTGATAATCCCTCCGTGTAAAGACAATACAAAAGAATTTATTCTTGCATATCTTTCAAGTTGAATGAATAGATTGTTTATTACAGATGATTTGTTAGGTTCGTTTTGCAAGGTATGATATTGTAAATATCCGTTTTCTTCAATATAACTTTCTGTGATGTCAATGGTGAAATTTTTACTGTTGTTAAGGGTGTGATCACAAATAATCAATGATAATTCGGCATTTTTTCCAACAACAACAAGATTTCTTTTGAAAACGTTTTTGTTGCCGAAACCATGTGTTAGATTTACAAGTTGAATGGTTTTGTTGACTTTTGTGTTATCAGGAATATAAATAAATAATCCGTCATTAGCAAACATGGCATTTAGAGCAGCATAGCTGTCATTGCTTTCTGACACGGTCTTGTTGTAATATTTTTCAAAGATTTCTTTATGTTTAAATTTTGCTTCTTTCAAACTGCAAATAATAACATTTTCGTTGATGCCCTCTATGGGTTTATTGTTTTGATAATATTCACCGTTTGAAAGTAAAATAACATGAGTGTCTAAATCTTTAACTTCACATTCAAAAAATTGGTTTAAATCAACCAGAGCTTGTCGTGATTCTAAAGAAAACTCATAATCTTCTGATAAAATTTCCGCTATGCCGGCATATTTATAGTTTTCGTGATTATGATCCGGTAATCCTGCATCTTTGAATTTTTTAAAAGCCGCCATGCGAGTATTGAAAACAAACTCGCTATCTTCATTTTTAAGTTTTGAAGATATTTCTTCAAAAAGCCTTATATATTTTTTATAAGAAGTTTCAATATCCATATTCAAGAATTTTATTCTTTAATCCAATTATAGCCTTTTTGTTCTAATTCCAATGCCAGCTCTTTAGTTCCTGATTTTACTATTTTGCCATCGAATAAGATATGAACAAAATCCGGAACTATATAATCAAGCAATCTTTGATAGTGAGTAATAACAATTATGGAATTTTCATTGGTTTTAAGTTTATTAACACCATTTGCTACGATTCTTAAAGCATCAATATCCAATCCGGAATCTGTTTCGTCGAGTATGGCAAGTTTAGGTTTAAGCATTGCCATCTGAAAAATTTCATTACGTTTTTTTTCACCTCCGCTAAATCCTTGATTTACTGAACGGTTTGCAAGATCAGATTTTAATTCGACAAGATCTTTCATTTCACGCATGTATTTCAAAAATTCAGCCGAACTTATTGGCGGTAGCCCTTGATATTTGCGATGTTCGTTTACGGCTGTTTTCATAAAATTAATCATGCTCACACCGGGAATCTCTACAGGATATTGAAAACTTAGAAAAATACCTTCTTTAGCTCTTTCTTCTACCGAAAGATCAAGTAAATTTTTTTCCATATAGATAATTTCGCCTTTTGTAATTTCGTATTCTTCCTTACCTGCCAATACAGATGCAAGTGTAGATTTTCCTGATCCGTTAGGTCCCATTATGGCATGAACTTCCCCGCTTTTAATCTCGAGATTTATACCTTTTAATATTTCTTTTCCGTTTATTTCGGCATGTAAATCTTTTATTGATAACATATTCTTATTTTTTATTATTCAACAATTTTGTTTTGACTATCTTATTTTGAATACTGCTTCTAATACCTCGGCTTAAATAATTTTTAATATCATTAAAAATGTATTCTATTTCTTCGGTTATTTCGGGATATTTTTTTGATGTGTTTAATATAAATTGAAAACATACTGCCCTAACTGAAGCTTGTATCTTATTGTTTGAAAGTTGAGAATAACAATAGTCGAAAACTTCCGATTCTTGTTCTTCACTTAGTTTAATTTTTGTTAATAGTTTTATAATTTCTCTTATGTGTCCGTCTTTTATTTTCTTCTGTAAATTTTCTATGAACGCATCGCTGTATTGGGAGATTATTTTCTGTTCACCATATCTGTCAAGATATAGGTTAAGAATCCATACTGCTCTCCATGAATCTGGATTGTCGGAAAGGGAATATTCAGCAATTTCTTTAATCAAATCAGGATTTGAGTTGAGCTTAACAATTGCATGTTCTCGCATAATTCTGTTTGTGTTCAAAAATGTTTCTATGTTATTGTTTTTATTCATTATCCGACGCTTCCTTCAAGGCTTATTTGCAGAAGTTTTTGAGCTTCTACTGCAAATTCCATAGGCAATTTATTTAAAACTTCTCTGGCATATCCGTTTACAATTAATCCAACTGCATCTTCAGTGGAAATTCCACGCTGATTGCAATAAAATATCTGATCTTCGCTTATTTTTGAGGTAGTAGCTTCGTGTTCTACTATGGAACTTTCGTTTTCTACTTCGATATACGGGAAAGTGTGAGCTCCACATTTATCGCCAAGCAGCAAACTGTCGCATTGAGAAAAATTTCTGGAATTAACCGCATTTTTGGCAATTTTTACCAGACCTCTGTATGAATTATTACTTCGGCCGGCAGAAATACCTTTTGAAACAATAGTGCTGCTGGTATTTTTCCCGAGATGTATCATTTTTGTTCCTGTATCAGCTTGTTGAAAATGATTTGTTACTGCTACTGAATAAAACTCCGACACTGAATTATCTCCTTTAAGTATTGTACTCGGGTATTTCCATGTTATTGCTGACCCCGTTTCAACTTGTGTCCATGAAATTTTTGAGTTATCGCCTTTACAAATTCCTCTTTTTGTAACAAAATTATAAATACCGCCTTTTCCTTCTTTATCACCCGGATACCAATTTTGTACTGTTGAATATTTTACTTCAGCATTTTTTAATGCCACAATTTCCACCACAGCAGCATGTAATTGTTTTTCGTCTCTCATCGGAGCTGTACATCCTTCCATGTAACTCACGTAAGAGTCTTCGTCGGCAACAATTAAAGTTCTTTCAAATTGTCCGCTGTTTGCTGCATTTATTCTAAAGTATGTGGATAATTCCATAGGACATCTTACTCCCTTAGGAATGTAACAAAACGATCCGTCGCTGAAAACTGCTGAATTTAATGCAGCAAAATAATTATCTCCGTAAGGTACAACCGAACCTAAATATTTTTTTACAAGATCAGGGTGTTCTTTCACTGCTTCGCTGAATGAGCAGAATATTATTCCTTTTTCGGCGAGTGTTTCTTGAAATGTAGTTTTTACCGATACCGAATCTAAAACAGCATCCATTGCAACTCCAGATAATCTCTTCTGTTCTCCGATAGGTATTCCAAGTTTGTCGAAAGTCGCTTTTATTTCTGGATCAATTTCATCTAAACTTGCATATTTTGCTTTTTGTTTAGGAGCTGCATAATATATCAAATCCTGATAATTAATTTCCGGAATTTCTAAATGTGCCCACTTTGGCATCTTCATATTTTTCCATCTTTCAAAAGCTTTTAATCTGAATTCCAGAAGCCATTCCGGTTCATTCTTCTTTTCTGATAACAATCTTATTATGTCTTCGTTTAATCCTTTGGGAAAATGTTCATATTCAATATCAGAGATAAAACCAAATTTATATTCCGATGAGGTGAAGTCCTGCAAAATCTTATCCTGTTCTTTTTCCATTGGTTATTTAAATTTAATTTAAATAATTATTACCACAAAATTATTATTTAGTTTGGTAAAAACAAAATTTTATTATTTAGGTTCAACCACAAGCACATAATTGGGGGAAATGTTCACAAGTTTATACATTACGCTAAATAAAAAAACATAAAGTTTTGTTTTTGTATGAAGAATGTTAAATTTGTATAATGTTTTTATATCTGATTATGAAAAAGTTTTTCCTTAACGATAGATTTGTTTTAGCTCTTATTCTAACGAATGCCCTCGTAATTTTTATACAGAGTTTTTATGGACTTCCTGTTTTTGTTAGGCAGATACTTTTTGTTGCAGACAATATTCTTACGCTGTCATTTGTTCTTGAAATTATAATTAAGATTAGGGAATATTCTTTTAAAGTTTATTATAAATCAAAATGGAATAAGTTTGATTTTTATTTAGTTACACTTTCTTTTGTTTCGGTTTTTATGTCTCTAATTACTAATGATTTTGAAAATTTAAGTTTTATTCTGATTTTAAGAGTTCTGCGTATTGACAGGATTTTCAAAGCATTCAGATTTAAAAGATATGTTCCTAATATTAATCAATTATTGTTTGAAACTCGTCGGGCGTTCAAAGCATCAATATTAATTATTTTTGCTCTTGTAGTTTATAATTTTAAACTTGCGTTTTTTTCCTGTCATTTATTCAAAGATATTGCTCCTCAGTATTTTGGGAATCCAATGGAATCTTTTTATACTGCTTTTAGGTTTTTTTCTGTTGAGGGTTGGTACGAAATCCCCGATTATATTGCTGAAAATTCCTCTGATTCTAAGTCTTTAATTGTTAAAATTTACTTCATGTTTATTTTATTTTCCGGTGGTATATTAGGACTTTCATTGATAAACTCAAATTTCGTTGATGCAATGATAGCTGATAATAACGACAGCTTAGAACATAAAGTTGATGAATTGAATAAAAAATTGTCGAACTTACCGAAATAGTTACGGAACTTAATAAAAATTAATGTCATGTTTAATTTTATCTTTTTTACAAAAAACAAAAATAAAACAATTAAAGAAAAAAAATATACAGTCTTTTGGGATTCTCTGATAATAAACATATTTACCGGATTGGCCGTGTTTTTATTTTGGGCAATTATTGATTCAATGGATTTTTTTAATCCTCTAGATGAGTTTATTGATAATTTTGACTTTACAGATCTTTATTTTAGCGAGTTTCAGCCCGAAGAACCTACTGATACTAATATTTTTATTGTAAATATCGGAAATTTAAACCGTAAAGAAATTGCAGATCTGATATTTAAAATTCAAAAGTTTGAACCCAGAGTTATTGGAATTGATGCTGTTTTTGCTGAACGCAGAGGCCCAGAAGATTTGTATTTGCGACAGGCCTTAAATTCCGGGAATAACATTATTTTGGGAGCTTTCGGAAAATACGAAAATGATAATCCGGTGGGTATTATAAAATCTGATGAATTTTTTGGTGACCTTCCTGTAGGTCATCTCGAAATGATTCTTTATCCAAGAGTTGTTAGAGAGTTCGACAAATTCATACGATATAACGATACCATTGTAAATTCGTTTTCAATGGAAGTTATAAGTAAATACGACAAAAATATTTTTCTAAACTATGCTCAACGAAAAAATCAAACAGAACTGATAAATTACAGAGGCGGGCGTATGCCGTTCATAATATTTGATTACGAGGAAATTTCGGATACGAACGAAAATTTAATTATGCTGAAAGATAAAATCGTATTGCTCGGATACGTAAGAATGTTTGCCGGTGCACCAGCAGATACACTTGATGCATTTTTTACGCCTCAACAAAAATCAGAATATGGTTATCCGGATGCAAAAGGAATTGAAGTGCATGCTCATATTATAAGTATGATACTTTCCGGGGTATTTCTGGAAAAAGTTCCAATTTGGCTGAATTACCTAATAGCATTCATAATACTTCAGTTGTTTATAATGTGGTTGGTGTATTACTATGTTAACGGCGAAAAATATTTTGATATTCTAAGTAAACCTATACAGTTTTTGTTAATTGTTATAGTTTTATGGATAAGTTTTTACCTTATTTCCAAATTTCTTATAAAATTTGATATGCTTCCTACTGTATTGGCATTGGTTTTATGTATTGATGTGCTTTATCTTTATGAAGAAACCATGGAGCTTTTTAAAATTGATACCTATCTGACTCAAAAATTCAAATACACCAAAGAGGACAGAAAACAAGTAATGAGTAAAATTTTTAGAATCTTTAAAAGAAATTTAAATAAAAATTTTTTATGAGAATTTTAAAAACGAGCTGTATCTTATTCATTTGTTTTTTATCTCTTTTATCGTGCAAGAAAGAAGAGAAATCGGTTAAGTTTTCGATAGCTTTCGAACAAAATGAAGAAAGAATAATTGAAATTGAAAATACCGGCGACCGGACCGCAAAGTTTAAGATAATTGTAAATGGGTTAGATTTATCCGATTATAAAAATATTTTGAGTTTTGTAAAAAGTATGCCTTCGGATTTTGATGGAGAGCCTCTGGAACTAAAAGCTTTTAGATTTGTTCGAGACTACACTTGGCATGATGATTTAATAACAAAATATAATTGGGCATATTCTCCGTATTTAATGATAAATTCGCTTGGAGGTGGATTGTGCGGATTTCGTGCATCTGTCTTAACAAATATTTTGAAAGATTTAGGATTTGATGCAAGAGCCTGGGGACTGAACGGACATGTGGTAAGCGAAGTTTTTTCCGACGGAAAATGGAAAATGTTTGATGCGGATTATGGAGTATATTATTTTAATGAACTTGGCGAGATTGCTTCTTATAAAGAATTATGCAAAAACCCGAAATTGATTACAAATCCAATTAATCCCATCCTCACCGAATTCGATTTGAAATATGCCAATTGTTATTCTGCTTCTATGGCAAGTCTTTATTACACAAAAGATGACAATATCGTTTTTTTTACAGATTATCCAAAAGAATTAAGGAATGCTAAAATGTATTTATACTTGCCTCCTGGAGCAAAAATTACCTGTCTTTTTAATGTCGGATTAACAAAAAACTTTACATTACTCGAATTGGAATTGCCGGATGATTACACCGGAAATATTGAAATTCCCCTTGCAATTGCTTTAATAACAGGTAAAGGTGAAATTTCGGTAGGCGACAAAAAATTTAATATAGAAAATTTTGATTCGGAAAATGTTATTTTTAAAAATCCCGAATGGATAGGAAGAATAAAGGTTTCGAAGAACCATGGCGGTATCAGGATTTATTATTTTATAAATCCTTTGGTTTATGGGCTTGGCAATCAAAATGAGATTATGTTGGTTGGATTTAATGTCGAAAATCTGAAAATACAAAAAACAAATCGTAAAGATATTCATTTCAAAATGCCTTTTGAGAAAAATTTTTTATACAATTTAATTGATGAAAAAGTAAGTTATGTTTTTGATTCTTTAAAAATTGATTCAAAAAAAGAATATTGCTTTGATGATTTTTCAAAAATATTTTTCACTTGTTTAAAGTCCTGCGAATCTGATAAAAAATTTGATGGATTAATTGATTTTAATAAACTTTTTTTAGATTACGATAGTCTTGTTTATGCTTTGTCAAATGATACTGCTTTTAAATTTAACGCTTTTTTGCAAAAAGATATAGCAGTTCAAACTTTTTTGAATATTTTTTCACGACGAGCTATTGTGAAAGATTTTCTTAAAAAATAAAAAATTTACTGCTAGGCATTGTTTTTGTTTGAAAAAATGTTATATTTGTATTAAATCAATATCAAGATTTTTTGAAAATGAAAAGAGTAGTTTTAAGCCTTGTCGTATTTATTATTTATTTTTCTGTTTTTAGTCAGGATAGTGAATACAGGGTATTTTATTTTTCAGGTAAGCCGAAAATTGTAGAAAAAAACAAAGAAATTGAAATTAAGAGAGATATTTATTTATCGCCGAAATCAATTCTTAAAATTCCTGAAAACTCTTATGTTGTATTGGTGAACAAAAAAGAAGTTCCTGTAGGAATAAATAATCCCGGAAATTATTCAGTTGAGGATTTGAATAAAATTTATAAAAATGTTGGTAATTCAAATTTAACGGAGGAATTTTTCGAATACATTGCAAAAAACATGATTGATGAAAATCAAAAAACCAGAAAGAGCGGTGGAGTTTATCGTGCTGTTGGTGATATTCTTAAAAATCCCTTTGATGAAGCTGTTTTAATCGGGGATGAAATTTCTTTTGAATGGAATAATCCACGTCAAAAATACTATTATTTTAAAGTATATGACACTGAAAGCTGGGAACTGAAATTGAATTACAGAACCAATGATAGTATCTATCTGCTTAAATACGACCCGGCACTATATAAAAAAGGAACAGTTTACGCCTGGACAGTTTATCACGATATTGACCATCCCCAGCAAGGCACAGTATTAAGAACTTTTACTTTTGCTGATGATGCAACACTTGACAAATGTAATAAAACTATTGCAGAATACAAACAAAAATATTCTCCCGATTATGCAAAAATTGAGATTATAAGATTTTTTATTGACAACAACTTCTATCCAATGTATAAATAGAAATTTTAGTAACAAACTAGTTTAAGTACCTTTGGGGATTGAGGGTGATTTCCTATCAGGTTATACGAAAAGTTTAAGCGGATTTTTGACCTTCGAAAACCTCAGAACCCAATATGGGATTTATGTTTTGTTAGCGGTTGTGATTTTTCATCTTTCAATTTCCATTAAATAATAAATTTTCCACCCAACGAATTAATTCACTAGAATAATTTCTGTTTTTACTAATTGGATTAGGTTCAATTTTCTCTGTTTTGTGCCAGTAATATCCTGTTTCATAATTGTCATTTTCAGATAAAAAGAGAGTTGTTTCTGCACCTTTTCCGGGGGTTTTAAAAAATCCAAACGCGTAGCCTAAATAAACAAAAGGTAGCATAACAAATCTATAAAACATTCCAGAGCTCCTGTAAAATAGGTTTGTGTTTACAATACCAGGATGAATTAATGAGAATTTTATCTTTTTAAAACCATCCATTTTACTTAATTCGGTTACTGCTGTTTGTTGTGCAAGTTTTGATTCTCTGTAAGAAGTCATTGCATTATATTCGTTTTCGCTGACTTTGCTGATTTTTTCTAATTTATCTATCGAATCTATTTTCCCTTTTTCTGCTGAAGCTGAACAAACATTGATAACTTTCGGATTGTCAGACTTTAATATATTCTCAATTAAAAGTATAGTCAAATAGTAGTGGCTCAAAAAGTTGGTTTGAAATTGAGATTCATATCCGTTAATTGTTAGTTTGTAGTGGGAATTCATAATTCCAGCATTACAAATCAAGATATCAATAATTGGGAAATCGTTTTTAACTTTTTCGGTAAAATCTTTAACCGATTTGAAGCTCATTAAATCTAAATCATAGAAAATAACTTTTCCTATCGATTTTTTCTTATTGCATAGGTCATTCAATGACTTAATTGCATTAAGACTTTCGCTCTTTTGGCGTGAAGCTGCGATTATGGTATTCCCTTTTAAAGCCAGTTCTTTTGCTGTTTCGTAACCTATGCCACTATTGGCTCCTGTTATTACAATTGTTTTCATTTCAAACTGTTAAAAAGTTTATCAAAATATTCTTTTGCTTTTTGGATATCTAACTTATCGGGGTGTCCTTTTGATAAAGGCAACTGCTGTTTGAAGATATTTAAAAGTCCTGCTAACATTTTATTTTCAGGTTGAGCGTTTACAAGTATCTCGAAATTAGCAACTACTTCTTCAGCAATTTCACCTTGACAAATGAAATGCCCCAGAAGTTTGTTTGAGTCGTCAATTATGCTTTCTGTTTTTGTAATGACGCTTTTTATATACGGATGATTTATGTCGGTTCCGGCTGTTCCATAAAGAGCTATATTTTTGTTTCTAACAGTTTTCAAAAAATCAATAGCCAAACTATTTGCTTTACTATTTTCAACCCAATATCCAAGAATAATTAAATCGTATTTGTTGATAATCTCTGTGGATTTATTTTCTTCCAAATTAAAAATACTCTTGTAAAAAGGACAAATTTCATAAATGATTTCTGCTATTTTTTTTGTGTTTCCTGTTTTTGAGGAATAACAAATTAGAGTTCTAAAATTTTTTATTTTTTGTCAAATTATTATATTTGTTGTATCATATATTATTATAACAGCTAAATGGTAAATAACCTTATTAAAAATAACTTAATGTAATATATTTTGGATATATAACAGTAGTATTGAAAATGTATATTGCTAAAGAAAAATAAACATTTTATTAAGAAGAACAAATATTAAAAAATTTTGTTCATAATTTATTATGAATTTCAGTAAGGAGTTTCTTGGCATGTAATTCCTCCAAAAAGCCTGTCAAATGTGGTATGGTTATAGAGTTTTTTCTTTTGTTACTTTACTTTTTGAGCGGAGTCTAAACATGGATTTGAGATTAAAATTTCTTTTAATCTCATGTGTGTTGGATTTAGAAAGACATCCAGGTTATTCCCGATTTATCGGGAAAACATAAAAGTAAATATTATAAAACGAACAATCTACTCAAACTTTAACGAACATAGTAACTCTTAAATAATTGCAAATAAAACTTAATTCATTATTAAGTAAATATTTTTACAATTAATCGGAACTACAAGTTTATCCTTTAACCATTTTTAACTTCTACCTTTGTTTTGATATTTATTTAAAAAATTTCATTTTCTTTGTAAAAAACAAAATTATGAAGGTGAAAAATAAACTAAATTACATTTTTGGTGATACCGGCCGTATAATTGGTATTATTATTTTTATTGCCGGAATTATTTTTTCATTTTACACATGGGTTGGAATAACGACCTTTATCGTAGGAGCATTTCTTGCGTTTACTCATACAGCTACAAAAGTTGATTTTAATGCGAAAACAATTACATACCTTTCTTATTTCTTTGGATTTATTCCTTATGGATATAAACTTAATGTTTCCGATTCAATGGAGTTTTCAATTTCCAAGAACGAAAACAGATTCACCATAGTTTTAAAGAATGGTGAGATTGTTGTTTCTGAGATTAAACATGTTTTTATTGAGGAAGAGGCAAAAAAATTCCTGAATGAATTAAATTCTGCTTTCTTATCTAAACAAATTTCAGATTAACCGAATTTTCATTAACACATAATTTTACTGTTGAACCCTCAATTATTGGTAAATTATTTACAATATGACCAACCGGAAAATTATAGCAAACCGGAAAATTATATCCTTGTACGTGTTCCGAAATAATTTCATAAACCGATTTTCCGAAAGGAGTTTCATTATCTTTAATTTCTGTAAATGCCCCAACGATAAGACCTTTTAGATTTTTGAGTTTTCCTGATAGTTTGAGGTTAATCATCATCCTGTCAATATGATATAAGTATTCGTTTAAATCTTCGATAAATAGAATTTTATTGTTAGTATCAATTTCAAAAGCTGTAGATTGAAGGCTATAAATGATTGAAAGATTGCCTCCTACAATTTCTCCTGTGCAGTAGCCCTTTCGATTAAAAAAATGCGGATCAATTTCATATTCCGGTAAATTGCCTTTTAGTATTTCAAATATTTCTGTTACGGCTTTAGAATTTGGATTTTCATGCATTGCTTTTGACATTTGTGCATGAAGACTTTGTATGCCGATTTTATTTAGTGCAATATGAAGATTTGTGATGTCACTGAATCCAATAAGCCATTTCGGTTTTTGAATGAATTTTGTAAAATCTAATTTTTCTAAAATTCTTAACACCCCATAGCCTCCTCTGGAACACAAAATAGCATCAATTTCCACAGAATCAAGAGCATTTTGAAGATCGGCAAGTCTTTTATCATCTGTTCCGGCAGCTTGAAAATGTTTGTTAAAACATCCCGGAAAAACAATAGGAATAAATCCTTTGAATTTAATTAACTCAACTGCCCCTATTACAAAATCTTTTCTAATCTTACCTGCCGGGCTTACTATTGCAATTTTTGAATCTTTTTTTAAATATTGCGGAATTACCATTTATCCAGAATTTTATTTCAAATATATTCTATTTTGATTACATTAAAAATGCTTAATTTTATTTTGTTAAAAAAAATAAAAAGACATTTAGAAATATTTATTATTTTTGTCTTTGTAAAACCATAAAAAATAGTATTATGAAAAGATTAAGTTTTGTAATTGCCATGGCAATAAGTTTGGCATTAGTGTTTTCTTCTTGTTCTTACACGAACAAAACTATGAAAACACCTAATAATTATGTTGAATTTGAAAAATCTGATTTTGAATTTTCACAACAGCTCGCAGGAGAGGGAACAGAAACTCGTATTTTAGGTATTGATTGGGCAAGATTATTTAAACGTGAAACAGGTACAGTTGAATCTGCTATTTTTTCAATTCCTGTTATCGGAAATTTGCCGTTTGCCGGTTCTCAAGCCTATGCACTTTTTGATTTAATGGAGAAGAATCCAGGTTACGATGTAGTATTTTATCCTCAATATGAAACAAAAATTACCGGAATTCCTTTACTTTTCCAAAAATCTCAAACTACTGTTAAAGCTAGGTTAGCAAAAATAAAATAAATTGTTTTTCAGATTAAAAAAAAACCGAAGTTAACTTCGGTTTTTTTTTGACGACTTAATTAACTAAAATTTACTACTCCTTGAAAAGTTTTATTGTTTTATCTCCGAATTTTACAAAATAAATACCTTTGCTAAGGTGACTTATATCAAATTGCCCTTTTTCTGTTGCAGCAAAACTCATTAAAACTTTTCCCTGAATATTTAATACTTGAATTGTATTGTTATAATTAGCAAAATCTGCCACATAGTAAACTATCCCATCTGTAGGATTAGGATGCATATTGATTTTATCTGTTGTATTGAGGTTGATAAGAGTAGATTGATCAACAGTAATAATGGCATTTACCGTTAATGAAGTCGGAGGATTGGTTTGATCAACTCCAACCGGTAGTGAGAAAGTTCCGTAAGCATTATAATTTGTAGACACGTAAGCATTATATCCGGGAACAGTCCATGATAAATTAACCTGATGCAACTGATTGTGAGTATCGCTTATCGTTATGCTTTGCGGTAGCATTGCTATTGCTGTATTTAAAGGAGTTCCGTAAGGTACGTTTATATTTTGAACTTGATTATAGTAGTCAATTTGTGATATTTGTGGATTGGGTAATTGACAACTACGTTGATAAGTAACTGCAGAAGAAGTTGTAATATAATTTATAAAAGTATTCATTGCAGAATAATCATCATTAAGATAATATTTTATAAATGGTTTAATGATATTTAGTACAGTTTGATTTTGTTCTTCTCTTGAGATTGAAAAATCTCCACTGCATGAACCTTCTCCGGATTCACATGCAAACATTCCGCTTCCGGCTTGTGATGCAAAATAGCAATGTCCTCCGCCTAATATATTTACATAAGTTTTGCAAGTTGTAGAAGGCAAAGTGTTATAAATTACAATATGCCCTTCGTTTTCGGGAACTACACAATCAAATTGAGCATCTACAACTAAAGTTGGTACATGTGTGTTTGGAACACTTAGTCCTAAAGCGTCGTAACCATGACTGCTTGTATATGGCCATGGGGGATTGCTCATTGCAGCTGCTAAAGAAATTATTGCTGTAACATCATTATTATCGGCAGCGGCAATATAAGTTGCTTTTCCTCCCATGGAATGTCCCATGATCATGGTCTTGTTACTAACCTTGCCATAAAAAACTGATGATTGATTAGTATTTTCACTTTTAATTTTTGTGTTTAAGAATCTTAAATCTTTTCCAAATTCTTCATGTTTTGGAGTGTTAAACGGTGGAGCTCCTCCTTCAGTTTTGGGGAAAAGACAAATGTATCCTTCAGGAACTAAATTATCCCAAAGATATTGATACAATGCTTCATCTGCCATTATAAACCCATGACCAAAAACGATTGCCGGAAAAGTGCCACTTGCAACGGGAACATCTGTCCCTGCTGTTTGAGCCGGATAAAAAATCACAGTTTCAATGTTGCGGTTGTTTCTTGCAGGATCCTGAAATGTAATGGTTCTTTTTCCTACCTGATAGGTTTGTGCTATCATTAAACTTGTAAAAAAACTGCAAATCAAAATCAATAGTAATTTATTTTTCATAGTTTTAAAATTTTATTATTTACAAAGTTCTTAAAAAAATCATTAAAAGATTAGAAAAAATTATTAAAAAATTCAAAATTATACTTTAAATCTCCAATATACTAAAAGGTTGTTTTTTTTTTTAGACTTGTTGCAAGATACGAGTTTTGAGATATTGTGCGTTAAATTTATGTCTAAAAATTTTAATAGGATTTTCAGAAAATTTTATTATTTTCGCTAAAAAAGAAAAATTATGTTAGGAGATGTACTTTTGATTACTGAAAAGCATCGTAATGCTGCAACAGAGATTATTAATCATGTCTTAAAAATAGAAAAAGATAAAATAATCATCTGTATATCAGGAGAGTCGGGGAGTGGTAAGTCCGAGCTTTCGCATTGTATAGGAAAAGATCTTGTGAAGAAATACGGAATTCCTGCAAAAATTTTGCATTCTGATAATTATTATAAAATTCATCCGCATATAAGAAATAGATGGAGAATTGAAAATGGAATCGAGAATGTTGTCGGATTGAATGAAATTGACTGGGAAAAACTTAACCAAAATGTTGATGATTTTTTAAATTCCCGTGTTTCCCGTATGCCTTGCATAGATTTGGTTCCCGATGACATTGATGAACTAATAACTGATTTTTCTAAAATTAAAGTACTTATTATAGACGGGCTTTATGCAATAAATATTAATAAATCCGATCTCAATATATTTATTGATCTTACATATCACGAGACAAAGAAAGCTCAGGCATGCAGAGGAAAAGAGGCTACAGATGATACTCGCTGGGCAATTTTGGAACAGGAACATAAAGCCGTACTTTCAATTAAGAACAAATCTCATATAATTATTAATAAAGATTATTCGGTATCATGTATAAAATAAGTTTCTTTTTTGTTCTAATTTTATTAGTAGCATCATTTTTTTCTTGTAATAGCAATAAAAAGAGTATTTTTAATGCAGAGAATGATCCTATTTATGGAATAGCAAGTGTTCAAATCCTTAATCCATATTCTAATGATACTTTGATGGTATTTCTGGAGGATTACATTCCGGATTTTTCAGGTATTGACTCTATTATCTGGAATGCAGGCGAATATGAGATTAAAGATAATATTTTGTTAATAAAAGAAAATAAATTAAATCCATTATCTATAATTAATATTTACAAAGGAAACGATATTTATTCTATTATATGTAAGACATTATTCAAAGAAGAAGTCAACCTTGAATTTGTTCCTCCTGTAACTAAAACTTATAGTACCGTGCAAATTGCGGGTGATTTTAATTCATGGTCACCTCAGACTGCTGCGATGATTTTTGACGGATCAAAATGGTATTACAAACTGAATTTGGATCCTGGGGTTTATCAATATCAATTAGTTTGTGACGGTAAGTGGATTAATAATCCTAATTCAACCGATACAGTACCAAATGGAATTGGCGGATATAATACCGCACTCAGAGTTGCGGGAACATGTTCTTATGATAACCTTTTTATTGATACTAAAAGTTTTGATGATGAAAGTATTAATCTTGAGTTTAGCGATGTCCCAGATGTACTTTTAGCTTTATGGCAAAATCAGTTGATGCCGATTGATTTAAAGAATTTTAAGGATTTTGTTTATAAGATTGAAATACCTCGCGAAGCTAAAAAACTGGAATATTCTTATATAAGAGTTTATGCTTCTAAAGATAAATGTTTTTATAATGATGTTTTGATTCCATTACATTTTGGAAAAGTAATAACCGACACCAAATCATTGCCACGCGAGGATAAACATACAAACATTCTATATTCTGTACTTGTTGATCGTTTTTGTAACGGGCGTTATGATAATGATGCTCCTCTAAAAGATCCTCGCGTTGAACCAAGAGCAAATTTTAACGGTGGAGATTTAGCCGGAATTATAAAGCAGCTCAATAGCGGTTATTTTGAAAATCTTGGGATTAGCTGCCTTTGGATTTCTCCTATATTCAGGAATCCGGATGAGGCATACAAAGAATTTCCGGCTCCTAACAGGTTTTATTCAGGCTATCACGGTTATTGGCCAATTTCATTAACAGAAATAGATCCTCGTTTTGGAACAGAAAAAGAATTTAAAGATCTGGTAAATCTTGCTCACGATAATCAAATAAATGTGATTCTTGATTTTGTTGCAAATCATGTTCATGAGAAAAACCCACTTTACAGAAATAATCCAGATTGGGCAACCCCACTTAATTTGCCTGATGGCCGTAAAAATATTAGAATTTGGGAAGAATATAGATTGACAACATGGTTCGATACTTTTTTACCATCATGGAATTTCGAAATTCCGGAGGTTACCGATACCATTTCGAATCTTGCTATATATTGGTTAAACAAATATAATCTCGATGGTTTCAGACACGATGCAACAAAACATATTCCCGAAGTTTTCTGGAGAACTTTAACCCGAAAGATTAAAACAAATTTTCCTGAAAAATCGATTTATCAAATTGGAGAAACATTTGGCAGCAGAGAATTGATTGGTAGATATGTGGGTTCCGGTATGCTCGATGGTCAATTTGATTTTAACCTTTATTTTGATGCTCGTAATGCATTTGCAAATGAAAATTCGGATATGCAAACTCTTACAGCATCTCTTTATGCTTCATTGAACCAATACGGATTTAATCATCTTATGGGCAATATTACAGGAAATCATGATCTTATCAGATTTATTACTTATGCCGATGGGGGAGTTTTGCCCAGAGAAGATGACAAAGAAGCAGGATGGAAAAGACAAATCGTTACTAAAAATATAAAGTCTTACCAAAAGCTCCGGAATTTATTCTGTTTTATAATGACCATCCCGGGTGTACCTTGCATATACTATGGTGACGAAATTGGGCTGCCGGGCGCGGGAGATCCGGATAACAGACGAATGATGATTTTTGAAGAGCTTAATGAAAATCAATTACAAACAAAAAATATTGTTAGTAGACTTATATCAATCCGAAAAAATAACATTGAATTCATTTATGGAACTACTCGAATACTTGAAAGCAGGAAAGGTGTTCTGGTATTTAAAAGAAGATTTTTTGATAAAGAATCTTTTATTTTAATAAATCAAAAAAATGAAACCGAGAGCATTCTTATAAAGAAAAATTATATTAAAAATTTGGACAATTATGTTATTCAATTTGGGTCTTCGGTTAAAAATACCGCAGATGATTTTGTTTTTGTATTAAAACCATATTCATTTGAAATAATAACGAAAAAACGATAAATTATGAAAACTTTTTATTTTTCTTTAATTTTCATTACAATGGCAGCATTGTTAACTTATTCATGCAAAAATAAGCCTAAAGTTCCCGAAACAAAAACTGAGTACAGGAAAATTATGCCTGAATGGGCTAAAGATGCGGTTATATATGAAGTGAATATCCGTCAGCATACTCCAGATGGAACTTTTAAATCTTTTATTAAAGATATTCCACGACTGAAGGAAATGGGTATAGATATTTTATGGATTATGCCCATTCAGGAGATTGGGGAACTCAATAGAAAAGGGGAATTGGGATCTTATTATTCAATAAAAGATTACAGAAAAGTTAATCCTGAATACGGAAGTTTTGAAGATTTTAAGCAACTGGTAAAAACTGCTCACGAAAACAACATGTATGTTATTCTCGATTGGGTAGCAAATCATACAGCATGGGATCATTACTGGACAAAGTATAAACCTGAGTTTTATTCTAAAGATAAAAATGGGAATTTTATTCCTCCTGTGGAAGATTGGGAAGATGTAATTGATTTGAATTACGACAATCACGAATTATGGGACTCTATGATTGGTGCAATGAAGTACTGGTTGATTGAAGCAAATATTGATGGTTTTCGTTGTGATGTTGCCGAAATGGTGCCCACCGAGTTTTGGAACGAAGCTCGCAAACAACTTGATCAAATAAAGCCGGTTTTTATGCTTGCAGAAGCCGAAAAACCCGAACATCATGAAAAAGCTTTTGATATGTCATATTCATGGTGGTTGCTACATGGCATGAACCAGATTGCTAAAGGCGAAAAGCCGGTGACAGAGTTAGATACTATTTTAATTTGGGAAGCAGAAAATTTTCCTCCCGGAAGTGTTAGAATGAGATTCACAACAAACCACGACGAAAATTCATGGAATGGAACCGAGTTTGAGAGGTATGGCGACGGGCATTTAACTTTTTCGGTTCTTTGTTTTACTCTTCCGGGCATGCCTTTGCTTTATTCAGGACAGGAAGCCGCAATGAATAAAAGGCTAAGATTTTTTGATAAGGATACTGTTGATTGGGGAGATTATAAATATCAGGAGTTCTACAAAAATCTTATTAAACTGAAAAAACGTAACCAAGCTCTCTGGAATGGAGAATACGGCGGAACTATGGAAATTTTGCATTCTTATCCAGATTCTCCGGTTTTTGCTTTTAAACGTGTTAAAGGAGAAAACGAAGTTGTCGTAATTTTGAATTTGTCGGATAAACCTGCATCTTTAAGTATGAATATGCTCGACAAAACAAATGTTTATTATGAGTATTTTAGATTAGATGATTACGATTTTAAAAGTTTGGAAAACCTTAAATTAAATCCATGGGACTATTTTATTCTAATAAAGAAATAAAGTGATAAAATATTTATTCAAAACTAATCCTTATATTTTTAGCTCGCTCGATAAAGTGAAAGAACTCATGCTATTTCGAGTGAGTTTTTTTTCTCTGATTTTCGGAATTCCTTTGATTTTTATAAATATAAGTTTTTGTAAAAAATTCGATTTATATATCTGGACTTATATTCAGCCTTTTTCAATACTTTTTGTTCTATGGGTTCTTGTTTTTTTTAAAACTATGAGTTTTGGAAGAAAAGTTTTTCTCTTAATATTTGCATATTATCTGACTGCTGTTTTTAATTTGTATTTAACAGGATTTACCGGAGCAGGAATTCCTTTTATTATTGCCTCTTCTATCCTAGCAATTTTCTTTCTTGATAGTCGAAGCTCATTTTTTGTAATAATTTTTCAATTTGTTACCTTGTTGTTTATTGGGTTAATGTATTCTTTTAATGTTTTTGAATTAAGATTAGATATTGTATCTTCAAATTCGAATATGATTTCATGGATTTTAGCAATATCAATAATAACTTTTCAAACATTGATTTATTGGAATACATTTTCTGTGATTAATAAATCTTTTCATTCAAATTTACAAATTAGTAGCAATCAGCAGAAAGAATTGGAAATTTACAACGAAAAACTAAAAACATTACTTGATAAGCAAAATAAAATACAGCAGGAATTAAAACTTGCAAAAAATAAAGCAGAGGGGAGTAGTCGCTTTAAAACAATGTTTTTGAGAAATATTTCCCATGAAATCAGAACTCCTCTTAATGCTATCATAGGACTATCGAATTTGATTATAAATAAAGAAATTGATGAGGAGAATCGTAAAAAGTTGTGTTCTGTAATTCTCGATAATGGTTTTAAACTTGAACAGATTATTGATAATATCATCGAAATAGCAGAATTTGAAAGCGATAGTGCGGAAATTTCAAAATCCGAAATAGAGTTGAAAAGTTTTTTTAACGAACTGTTTAATGTTTTCCGAATAAAAATTGATTTGTCAAAAGTAAGGTTTGAATATAAAATCAATAGTAAATATTCATACATATATCTCGATAAAAATAAACTTTTCGGAATTTTTAAGCATTTAATACAAAATGCAATTGATTATACCAAAGAGGGTAGTATTGAATATGGAATAACTGAGGGTAACGAAATATTTTGCTTTTTTGTTAAAAGTTCAGCGGCCGAAATAGATGAAGATAAAATTAATAAAATAATAAATTCAGATTCTTCTGGAATAAATAAAATTGATTTAAATCACGACCAATTAAGTTTTGGACTAACTATTGTTAAAATGTTGTCAGAAAAACTTGGTGCAAGTATAAAAGTTGTTTCGGATAATGAAAGAACGTTAGAATTTCAAATTTGTTTAAACAAAATAAATTCTATACGTCCTTAGAGTAACAAACATATATTAAGTGTAGTCCCTGAGCCGGGGCCGACTGCCCGGCTTGTGATCTGTCTCTGGATTCTATTATCCGACAGAAATCTTCTACTGTAATTTTACCCGATCCAACATCTATCAGTGTTCCTACTATTGCTCTTACCATATTTCTTAAAAACCTGTCGGCTCGAATATTAAATTTAATAATGTGTCTATCTAAAGTAAATTCTGCTTTAAGAATTTTGCAATTATTAGTCTTAACATCTGTATGCAGCTTTGAGAAACTTGTGAAATCATTGTAATTAAGGAGTTGATTTGCAGCAAGAGTTATTTTTTCTATATCCGGCATAAATTTTATTTGCCATGAAAATTCATTTAGGAAAGGGTCTTTTCTGATACAAATTAAATATTCGTATTCTCTCCATACAGCATCAAACCTTGCGTGAAAATCATCCGAAGTTTCTTCTATATTGAAAATTACAATATCATTGTTTAAAAACGAATTTAACTTGTAAACCTGATCTTTTGAGTATTTAAGATTAGAGTCGAAATGAGCAAGATAATATTTTGCATGCACTCCGGTATCGGTTCTGCCACATCCCGTTAGTTCAATATTGTCTTTAAATATAAGTTTAAAAGCATTTTCCAAAACTTCCTGAACGGAAGTTGCATTAGGTTGTCGTTGCCATCCGTGAAAATTCGTTCCTTTGTATGCAAGTTCTATTTTATATCTCATCAAAAATCATTCTTGCATTTTAACTATTCTGTAGTTATATACACGATCGCTAAATTTAATGTTCAGTAAATAAAGTCCGGGTTTTAAGTCGGCATGAATATTTATGTGATTATTCCCGTATGAAGTTTTAAATGTTTGTGGAGCATATACCTGCTTACCGGAAATATCGTAAATGGAGTAGGTAAGATCATCTTCATAGAAACAGGAGAACGAAACATTAATCTCATCAATGAATGGATTCGGATAAATTTGTTGTGCATTTATAGGATTTAGAACCAATCCGGTCGGATTCTGACAGAAAACTATGTTAGAATAAGCTTCGTTGTAATAGTTACCATCACCCGGGTAACTTCCGTCAATACGTTTAACTTTAATTCTGTAGTATGTACCATTAGGATTCGGATTCATTTGAATGTAATTGTACTGATTGTATAAAACAGAATCAAAAACTTGAAGATTATCTGGACTATTACCTTTCATTATATAATAATAAACAACAAAGAAACCTTCATATGGGCTCCAATTTAAGTAACATACGGAATTATTGTCATGTACAGCTTCTAATTTCATGGTTTTGTGTAATGGCGAGAATGAACTTTCGGCTCCACATGAATCTACTACACTTAATTTATAGCTATGAGGAAACTCGTTAGCAATAGCATCATTATCAATAAAAATTGCCGGCTGATTGTATGGTATTGAAGCTACAGGAACATAATTGCTGTTAATTTCTTTGTAAATTTTAAAATATTCTGTTCCTTGATTAGGAGTTTTATTCCAAATAAGTTTTACTTTGTTGTCATTGGTTACTGTGGCAATATTTAATTTTTCATTGTTATAAACAGTGCTCACAAAAATCAAAACAGTATCTCCAAGATGACATCCGTTAGCATCAATCACTCTTACGTAATATAAACCTTCATTAAATACTGTAATTGTTGGTGATGTTTCTCCCGTGCTCCATTGGTATGATACAAAATTTCCGGGGTTAAGAATAATACTGTTTCCATAACAGATAACTTCTTGTTGGTTGAAAGCTCCAATATCCTGCATTGGTGGTTGAGTAACTGTGCCTTGTAGTATTTCAACACAATTTGTAGGATCCGTAATTGTTACAGAATAAGTTCCGGCAACAAGATTATTCGCAATGTTTGTATTTCCTGCCACTCCGTTATACCAGTTAAAGTTAAATCCTTGTCCGTTGCCTCCGTCAATGATGATTTGAATTGAACCGTCGTTTTTGCCAAAGCAGCTTGCATTATTGGTGATAACTTCATAAACATGCGGAGTAGATTGGGTCAAAGAGGCATAAGCAGTATCGTAGCAATAATAACTGTCTCTCACCACAACATAGTAATCGCCTGCTCCAAGTCCGGTAATGTGGGGAGTAACTCCTATAACCTGGTTCTGACTATTGTACCACAAGTATGCACTGATAATACCCGAACCACCTGTTACAGTTGCAAGAAGTTGACCATCTTCATTGCCGGCACAGGAAATGGGAGTTACTGTAATATTTGTTACCAGCTCAGGAGATTGATTAATTGTAAAATTGTATGAACTGCTGCAATTGTTTGCGTCGGTAATTGTCAAATGATATGTTCCTGAAGGAATGTTGGTAAGATTTTGGGTTGTAGCATAAGTTCCGGGAATTTCATCTTTAGTCCATACGAAAGATAAATCTCCGAAGCCTCCGCTAACATTATAAGTAATACTGCCGGTTGACTCTCCATAACACAGTACATGACTTAAGTTAATATTACTGATAGTAATACCTTGTGGCTCATTAATGGTGTATTGACTATTAAAAGTACAATTGTTGGCATCAACAACTTGTAGGTTGTATGTACCTGCCGGAGCATTAATTATATTATTGCCACTTACATAAGTATTTGGCGTCCACGAAACATTGTAGTTTGGGACACCTCCTGTAATTGAAATCTCTATACTTCCATTCAAATCGCCATAGCATTCATTAATAGTAACATTAGCAATAACATTTAATTCATCAGGTTCACTTATATATACAGTGCCTGTTTTTACACAAGAATTGTTGTCGCTAACGGTATAACTATAGTTTCCTTCTGAAAGGTTTGAAATAGAAGCTGTTGTTTGTCCTGATGACCATATAACGGAATATGGTGGCATTCCTCCTGAGAAATTTAATTGTATCTGTCCGTTATTGGATCCATAACAATTAATATTTGTGTGATTTTCACTTACCGAAAGTTCTGTTGGTTGAACAATTGTGTTGCTTAAAATTTTTGAGCAGCCGGCACCATCTGTAACAGTAACGCTATAATTACCTGGATTAAGATTTGTTCTAAGGAATGTTGAATTATCCATGTTTTCCCAGATGTGAGTAGCCGGCAATATGTATGTTAATTCTATTGATCCGTTTGCATTTCCGAAACAGTTGATTTGTGTAATTGAAATATGAGCATCGGCTATAGAACTGGAATAATGATTTAAATAATATATGCTGTCCGCAATAATTTCTGAAGTTGCATTTTGAACTAAGATGTGATAATATCCTCCTTTAAGTCCTGAGAATGTTGCTGAGGCTTGCCAATTTTGACCATTGTCAATAGAGTAATTTGTTCCTGCGGGCGATGAAATACTAATTTGTCCGTTTGCAGAATTGTAGCAACTTGGTGATATTGTTGTCAGTGTTAGGTTTTGGTTGCACGTCAGGCATGCTTTTGCTAATCCCATATTATCAGATCCTATCCATAAATAATTTGGATTATTATCTTTTGAAATAAAACTTGGAATAAACAAAGGATTAAGTCCAGGGTAAGAAATGTTAAAATCTTCCCAATTGTATGTTGATGATGATAATCTTTTTATTTCACCGTTATCAAAAGAACAGAAAAGTCCGGTGCTATGTTCAACAATAGAATTTATTGTAGCAATATTCTGGTATGGGTGTGTGTAACAGTTATAAAGTAAAACACTAGTGTTGTAAATTCTTAAAGCATTATTATCGCCTAAGGCAGTGAAAGCGGTTGAATTCACAGACTTTCCTCCTGAAGCGGTTAGAGGTGTTGCACATCCTAAATTGGTGGCATCAGTAAAGCTGATTCCATCATAATATTGAATTGCTTCATCTGTCATAATCCACAACAGTCCGTCTTGATAATGAACAATGTTAACAGCAGTATCTGCCAATCCATCATCTGGACTTATCGTGTCAATAACCAAACCGTTTTCTATAATAGTAATATTATCTAATGTAGCTACATATACTTTTCCTGTTTCGTCAGATGTAATACTTGTAACATAAGGATGTGTTAACCCATGAGCCGTGAGAATTTTAGTAATTGATAATCCTGAAATTTTGTTTACCCCATTAACAGTACCAACCCAGATATTGTTTTGGGAGTCTTTATGAATAGCGGTAATGTAATTAGTAGAAAGTCCATCGTTTGTTGTAAAAGTTCTCCAATTTTGTTCTTTTACTTTATTTAACCCGTTTGCTGTACCAATCCATGTAATGTCATTATCGTTAAAGATAGTTGTAACATTGTCATTTACGAGATTTTTATTTGTCCGATAAATAACAAAAGTATTGTTATTATCAAAAACACTAACTCCATTAAAAGGACTGGCAATCCAAACCTGATTTTGAGCCGGTGATTTTGATATTGTTATTTTATTTACAATATTATTTGACAATCCGTTATCAGTAGTATATGTCTGAAAATTAGTCCAGTTGTAAATTGTAAATCCGGAAGAAGTCCCGATTAACAAATTTTGATTAAAGTCTTGTTTCAGGCAAAGCACGTTTGCTCCTGGCAATCCTTGTGCCGTAGTAATATTTGTGAAGTTGTGGAAGTTATATATTGAAATTCCGTTATTGGTTGCAATTGCAATATTACCGTTATCGAGTTGAATGATGTCGTTAATTATTGGTCCCGGTAATCCGTTACTTGTATTGAAGTTTTTGAAATTAGTCCCGTCAAACATAGAAACACCGTTCCCGGCACCACACCAGATGTTGCCATTTCTGTCGGCAAAAATAACTTTAATTGTATTTGATATAAGTCCTGATGATGTTGAGTAAGATTCCCAATAAGTTCCATTGTAATGAGAAATTCCAACATCAGAAGTTCCAATCCAAATATCGCCGTTCAGGTCTTCGGTTACACACCAAACATTATTAGAAGGAAGACCATCCCCGACGGTATAGTTTAACCATGTAGTTCCGTTAAAAACAGAAAGACCACCCGAAGTGGCGGCATAAACAAGTCCTGATGAGTGAGCATGAATATCATAAATTATATTGCCACCAAGTCCTTGGCTTGTAGTGTATGATGTGAAATTTATCCCATCAAATTTTGTAATTCCTCCTGTTGTGCCTATCCATATATTACCAGTAATGTCTGTTTCGAGGCTCCTTACATTGTCATCTACCAGTGCCGGTTCAAATTTATAATATTCGAATTTTTGCGAATAAATATTGTTTGCTGCTATAAAAGCAAAACATAAAAAAATGATTCGTTTTAACATAGTTTTAAAATTATTAAAATTTAATGCTTAACATAGCAAAGTTACAAATTTTGTAAAATAAAAAAACAAAAAAAGCGGAAATTTCCGCTTTTTATTTTAGTTCAGAAAGAGCTACTTTTATACGTTTTATTGATTCAATAATTAGATCCTCACTTGTAGCGTAAGATAATCTTAAACATTCAGGCGAACCGAAAGAATTTCCTCCTACACAGGCAACATTTGCTTTTTCAAGGAGATACATGGCTAAGCTGTCTCCATCGGTAATAGTATATCCTGAAGCTGATTTTCCGATATATTCCGAGATGTCGGGAAATACATAAAATGCTCCTTCGGGGATATTAATTTTAAGTCCGGGAATTTCCTTTAGTAAATCAATAACAAGGTCTCTTCTTTTTTTGAAAATGGCAGTCATTTCCAGACAGGATTGATTTCCTGCATTAAGAGCTGCTTCACTTGCCTTTTGAGCAATAGTACATGCTCCTGAAGTAAATTGACCTTGTAATTTTTCTACTGCTTTGGCAATCCAAACAGGAGCTCCAATGTACCCGATTCTCCATCCTGTCATTGCATAGCCTTTCGAAACACCATTAATAATTACAACGCGATCTCTGATTTCTTCAAATTGAGCTATGCTTTCATGTTTTCCAACAAAATTTATATGTTCATAAATTTCATCAGAAATAACAATAATTTGAGGATATTTTGCAATTACAGCTGCAATAGAGGCTAATTCTTCACGGGAATATAATTTCCCGGTAGGATTTGAAGGAGAACTAAAAATTATTGCTCTTGTATTTGGAGTAATGTGTTCTTCGAGTTGTTGAGCCGTCATTTTAAAATCAGATTCAATTCCGCATTTAATTACTACAGGCGTGCCTTCTGCAAGACGAACCATATCAACATAGCTTACCCAATAAGGAGCTGGAACAATAACTTCGTCTCCAGGATCGAGAATGGATAAAAATACATTTATTATTGAATGTTTTGCTCCTGTAGATACAACAATTTGATTTTTAGTGAATGTTAAATTATTTTCTCTCTCAAATTTTTTAACAATGGCTTCGCGTAACGAGTCATAACCTGCTACAGGAGGATAATGTGTGTAATTTTCATCAATAGCTATTTTTGCAGCTTCTTTGATATGAGTGGGAGTATCAAAATCGGGTTCACCTATGCTGAGGTTAATAACATCAATCCCCTGACTTTTTAATTCCCTGCTCTTTTGAGCCATTGCAAGTGTTGCCGAGGTGGCCATTTCTCTAACACGCCTTGAAATATGTTCCATATAAAAAGTTTTAATTTTTTTTATGCTAAAATAGTAAGTTATTCAGAATTATAATAATATTGTACAGCATAAACTTTAAAAATTTAACATTATGTTTTTAGAAATTTTAAAAATCACAATTCCATCTCTGATTGTTTTTATTACAGCTTATTATGTTTTAAAAACTGTTTTACAGAAAGAAAATGAAAACCGAAGAGTTCAAATTATCTTGCAAAATCAAAAAACTATTACTCCAATTCGTTTACAAGCTTATGAACGAGTGATATTATTTTTGGAAAGAATTTCTCCAAACAGTATTATTATGAGGTTACAAACTCCCAACATGACAGTACAGCAGCTTCAAAAAGAAATGCTAATTACTATCAGGAGTGAGTTCGAACATAATCTTTCTCAGCAATTATACCTTTCTATTGATGCATGGGAGCAGGTAAAAATCGCAAAAGAAAAAACTATTAAACTTATAAATTCTGCTGCTGAAGAATGTTCACCTACTGATTTAGCAATAAAACTCAGTCAAAACATTTTTGAAAAGCTTATTGAAATGGAAAAATCTCCTACACAGGAAGCAATAAATTTTATTAAGGAAGAAATTAAGACTTTGTACTAAATCAATAAAATGGTATAACCAAAAAAGCCCGAATTTTCGGGCTTTTTTGGTTATCTTATTAGTTGGACTGTCCCATGTTTTTGATATATAGTTCCATTCCAGTCTTTAAATTCGCAGTACCAATGATAAGTGCCATTTGGTAAAATCGGGTCTCCTTTCATACGATTACCGCGAGTACCATCCCAAGCTCCATCGGTACAAGCATCGCATGGAGCAGATGGATCATATTTTTCGGTAGAGAATACCGGATTACCCCAGCGGTCGTAAACTACAAATTTGAAATCCTGCTTGCTTATTCCATTTCCGCAAGGTCTAAAGCAGTCATTAACACCGTCTCCGTTCGGAGTAAATGAAGTTGGAATATAGAATGCGAATTGATTTTCAACGATAACTTTCTTTGTTACAGTATCATGACAATAGCGAGAAGATTCTGCAATTAGCATTACATCATATTCTCCAATGTTTTTAAATACATGTCTTGGCTCTGCAAACATGGAGCTGTCTCCATCACCGAAGAACCAGAAATATCTAACGGCATTTGTAGAGTGATTGATGAATTTTACTTCGCCGGAAAGCATAGAAACAACTTCTGGATCAGCAACGAAATTAGCTTTTGGCGGAGTGTAAACCATGATCATATTTTCTACAGTTCTTTTATGTTTACAACCGAAATTATCGGTAACTTCAAGGCTAACACTATAAGCCCCTTCTTTTGTATAGGTGTAAAGAGGATTTTTAACCGTTGCAAATCCATTATCTCCAAATTCCCATAGATAAGTTTGTCCTCTGTCCGGAGAATTTTCGTTAAATTGAATTGTAAGTGGAGGACAACCTTCTACCTTGTCGGCTACAAATATATTTCCTGGTTTTGGTCTAACATTTATAAGAATTGAGTCTTTTACAGGAGGTGTTCCGCACATATCGGCAAGAGTAATTACAAACATAGTTGTTTCTTCAGGAGTTACAGTGAATGGAGTTGCTACAACTCTTCCGTCTTGTAAGGTCATAATATAAGGTCCTCCATTACCACCAATAGCATCTACATAAATTATTGCAGGATCGCCTGGACAAATTGTGTCGTTACTTGTAACTACCGAAAGAATGTCGAGTGGTGGATTCACTATTACTGTTACGGGAGCCGGTGAGCCTGTACATCCATGAGAATCTGTAACAACAAGATTGTAAGTTGTTGTATGAGTTGGAGATGCTTCATAAATATTTGAATTATAAATGCTCCCGTCACTACCTGTCCATCTGAAGTCATAGACTCCGCCTGCATAAGGAGTACCTCCAGTTGCCTGTGCAGAAAGTGTTGTTGTTTGTCCCTGACAGATAGTTCTGTTGGGGATAGGAGTTACATATATAGGAGTTGGCTGGTTAATAGTTATTTGTGCAGTGACACGGCATTCATTATAATCAGTTACAGTTACTGTGTAAGTTCCTGCTCCTGTGGTAAGAGTGTTAGTGTTGTGCCCATTTGGCCATAAATAAGTGTATGGTGGTACTGATCCCTGTACATAAATTGTTGCCACACCATCAGTATATCCATAGCAGGTTGCAGGCTCACTTTCAGTAGTATAAGTTAGAGGTGTTGGTTGAGTAATTACAAAAGAAGTATTAACATTACATCCAATTATATCAGTAATAGTTAAAGTGTAAATTCCGGCACATAATCCATCATAAACATTTGTAGGTGACCCCCATGAATAGTTGAATGGAGGGATACCTCCTGTCATCAGAACTTCTGCTCTTCCATCGCATGAATTGTAACATCTGTTGTTTTGAATGTTTACATGATCGATTACCATAAGAGGACTTACAGTAACTGTCATGCTTACTGTATTACTTAAGCAATCATTGGCATCAAGAACGTACAATGTAAATGTTGTAGTTTCTGATGGTGCTAGTGTTAGGCTTGGTCCTGCCTGGAAGACTCCAGTTCCATCATCCCAAAAATATCTATAGGGTTCAGTGCCTCCTACAGCATTACTACTAATAACAGTTGTTTGTCCTTCACATATTGCAGTGTTTGGTGATATTGTAGTTACTAATTGATCTGGTTGAGTAATTGTATATTGCTGGGTAATTTGGCAATCATTTTCATCAGTAATTGTTAAAAAATATGTACCTGCGCTTAATCCGGTTCGCACATTTGAGCTGACCGGAGAATCGAACCATATGAAAGTATGATTTCCTGTACCTCCAGATGTCGTAATTTCAATAAAACCGTCATTAGACTGATAGCAACTCAGGTTTTGTGTAACTTCGTTGGTTATTAGTAGTTCAGGCGGTTGATTTATTGCAAAATTTTGACCGGTAGTACACCCGTTATTATCGGTAACTGTAATTTGATAATTGCCGGCACAAAGATTGGGTAAAATATTCGTTGGCGAAGCCCATGAATATGTATATGGTAGTGTTCCTCCCGTAACATGTATTTGTGCTCTACCTCTGCATGAATTGAAACAAGGATCATCTTCAAGAATCAATGTATGAGTTAAAGCCGGAGGGTTGTAAATATTAACAAGAGTATCGGGTGAATCACATCCGTTTGCAGATACTTGAAGTGTTACAGTATTGTTCCCGACATCAGTCCATGATATCACATAAGGACCTTGTCCTGAACCGCTGTGTACAGTACCGTTCCCAAAATTCCAGTTATATGTAGCGGTTGGCCCAACATTTCCTGTGTAAGTAATATTTGTGGTATTTCCGTAGCATAAAATTGGAGTGTATGTAAATGTTGTTGTAGGAACAGGATAAAATTCTACAATAACGCTGTCCGTATCAAAGCAAGTTGGAGGGCCATTAATTTCACGCCATTCAAATTCGTACACTCCCCATTGGCTAACTGTAACAGTGGCATTGGGCGAGTTTTGATTCTGCCAGCTGACTGTTCCTGGACCGCTAACTAATGACCATTGTCCTGTGTTACCTTGTTGTAGTGTAGCATGAAAATTATAAGTATTAGTGCAAACATGGTCATCAGGGCCTGCAAATGCATCGGGCTGTGCACAACAAACAGGGTCATCCTGAGCTCTTACATGAACAACTAGAGTCGTATCATATGTACAACCAAAATCGTCGGTTGCAGAGAATGTGAAAATCTGGTCTCCACTGGTTGTTGGATAAGCTGTTGCAGTACCTCCTGAATTAGGATTCACTCCATCCCCTGACCAAACAAATAAATTTGGATCATAAGTATTTTGGAATGACCACATGTTTCCAGGTGATGGTAAAATATTTGGAGAAAAATGTAATTCAAAATCGCATACAACTCCATCATCTGAATAAAGATTATCTCTAAAACAAACTTGCCATGTTCCATTAACAGGACATCCTATAAGATTCGTCCATGGTTGTACCGGAGCATAATTCCCTGACGGCATTGTGCTATAGGAAGGGCAAGCTTGTGGTATTGTTTGGGTGGCAGTAGGTGTCCAGCAATAATGATATAAAACTCCCCAGTTTGCCTGATTTGTACATGGAAGATTGTCATTGTCAACAGGTTGTCCGAAATAAGTTAATCCACAATTATTAGGATAAGTTATAAAATACATTGTTTGCCCATTGGGACAGGTAATCCACATATCAAGGTCGCCAATATATGAGTGTTCAAGCATCATGCATATACTTTCAATATCATTAACTGATGTGATAACTTGTCCTGGAGCAAAAGCTGTTTGAACAAATTCTGCACATTGTGGTTGTTGGTAATGGTCGTCGTCAGCACAGAAACATTCGTTTATTATATCCGGAATTTGAACTACCCATTCTTCAACTTGAACAAATCCTTCAAAGTTAACTTCTTCTCCGGGGCAAATAATTGTTTGGTCTGCCGATGTTCCGACAAAAGTAGGAGGAACGGAAACATAAACCAGAATATCATCAGGATAAATATATTCACAACCATTAATATCAGTAGCAGTGAAAGTTATATAAGTTCCTCCTGGTGTGTTAAAATTATAAGGTAAGGTCGTCATTCCTTGTCCGCTGTAGGTGGTTTGCTGAACAGTCGTAACATACCAAGTGAAAGTAGTTGTGGCGTCTGACTGAGGGTAATTTTGTCCGGAATTGGGATAATTTCCTTGTACAATAAATTGTGCTCCTGTATTCGGACAAGTATAAACTGCTGTATCGGGTAAAACAGGAAGGGTCGGAGAGATTAAATCCACGGTAAAGTTTTGGCAAGGGAAATTACAACTTATTGTTGCAGCAAATCCTGCATAAGTAACAGAACCATCTGTTCTAAACCAAATAGTAAGGCATGAGCCTGTAGCTGTAACAGTTTGATTTAATAAAGAAGTGCTTCCTTGTTGATTTACCAAAACAGGGCTGAATTGATTTGGTCCGTCATAAATTGTCATCCAATCAAAAGTCGAAGATTCTAATTGAAATTGTGTAAATGTAAGTTGAACATGTCCACCCGGGATGGAACTGCAAATTGTCAAATAATAATTTTCGTTGTTGCTATAATTACCATTTGCTCCACCGGAATCATATAATGTCCCGGAACATGTATTAATAGTAGTTCCATTTGTGGAGGCATTCATTAGGTATGTTTGCGAAAAAGCAACTGAGTATAATAAAGCAAAAGAAACTAATAATACTATTTTTTTCATTATTTTATTATTTTTCATTTTTAAACTGATTGAATTTATTTATAAGTTCTTTTTCTGAGAAAAAAACTATGGCTAATCCCGTATCTCCAATTCTATAAGTAGTCGTTAAATCATTTTTTCTTTCGAAATAAAACTTATAAATATTAATACTGGGAGTAGGTAATTCTGTTACTGTATCTGAAATGTTTTTATTCTCTAAATCATAATACATTAGAAAAGGAAGTCCCTCAAGTTTATACTCGGGTAATTCTATAATAGTAAAAGAGTTGTCTAAATACCAATTCATATATTCCAGAGCTTGAGGATTATTGATTTGTAATTCTGATATAAATTCAGAATTATACACCTCATAAAGCCTAGAGTCAATAAAACTTGAATTTTGAGAGTGAGAAAACAACCATATAAACATTACAGATGTTGTAAAAATCCACTTTTTCATATAGATTAATTTTTGTGTAAAAATAACGAAAAAAAACATAATAGGTTGCCATGTTCAAAAAAAAAGTTCGCTCAGAGGCGAACTTTTTAATAATAGATATTAAAATTTAAATCTTTTTTCTTGCTGAGTAATTAATTTTAAGAGCAGAAGCTTTTCTAAGCTCTTGTTTAATGTCAGTAACAATTCCCATTTTAGTATCTTGATGTACTTTTAGAGAAGTTGTCATTAAAGGAACAACAGCTTCATCTGTTTTTGCTCTTTCTGCCAAAATAAATTCATAAATATCACTTACTTCAGCAAATGAAGCATTTAACTGAATTCTAGGTTCAGTTCCATATAGTCTTTGATAATTTGGTTTTGGTTTACCAACATAGATAAAACTAACAAGGGATTTCTTTTCGAGTTTTTTAATTTCTGTGGCTTGAGGTAAATCTGAATTTCTCAGTTCGATTTTCAGTTCTACTTCTCTCATTGTTGTAGCTACCATAAAAAAGAATAGCAGCATAAATACGATATCTGGGAGGGAAGCAGTTGAAATCCCTATAGAAGCCTTTTTCCTTTTACGATTAAATTTAGCCATTATTTTTTTCCTCCAATATTTTTAGGTTCTGCTTCAGAAATACGTTGAGGATAAATCTTTTTTACAGCTTCCTGTTCTGCTTCTGTAAGATCATCAAATCGTCTTTTTCCAAAGTACTGTAGAGCAGCTTCGTCACGAAGTTCATTATAGGCTTTTACCAACTCGTTTTGTACTTCCATATATTTCTTATAAGTTGTACCTCTGTCGTTTTGAAGAGATATAACTCCCTCACTCACTAAAACAGGATTTGGGATGCCGTCAATTTTTGTTTCCACCATTGTTGGTAATTCGGGATTATTAGGATCACTCTTGATAAATTCTTTAGCTTTATCTTTTAGTTCTTCTACATTCATAGGTTTCCCGTTTACCAGAAGCCTGTCCTGAGCATTTATCAACACGATGAAAATGTTCCTGCGATTGATTTCGGCTTCAGTTTTAGCTTTATCTTCTGGAATAGGAGGCAATTGTCTCGCTATACCTGTGTCAACATCCATGGTAGTTGTTACCAGGAAGAAAATCAGAAGTAAAAACGCGATATCAGCCATTGAACCGGCATTTATTTCACTTATTTCACGTTTTGCCATAATTTATTTTTTTTAAGCAATTTTGCTCATTATTATCTGAAAATTTTTGAAACTTCTGTGTATATTAAGGCTACAATAGAAATTCCAAACAAAATATACACTAAATATAAAGAAGCTTCTACTAATTTTATAGTATTTCCTGAAATACTGAGTTTTTCAGCTCCTAGAAAATCAGGCATTATGTCTGATGCCAATGAATAAGAAATAATGATAACAATAGCAGATAAAACTAATACGATAGTAGGTTTTATTGCAGATTTAGGGTTATCAATAGTATTCCTAATAAAATTATATAGAGAAAATAAAAGTATTGTGGCAGCAGCCAATATAAAAATTACTATGGAGCTAGTAACAATTATTGCACTCCAATCTGTTGCCATTTTATCTATTTCGGCAATTTTAATTTCTGAAGGTGCGTCTCCTAAAGCATCAAGTCCATTTTGAAGAACTTTTGCATCTTTTAGGAAGAAAAGTACAGAAATTATAGCTGCCAATCCGAGAATAACATATCCTGTTATCTTAACGATTTTTTCTAACATGGTTCAATATTTTAAAATTATTTATTTTTTCTTTGATAATCAACAAGAATGTCTATTAATGATATTGAAGATTCTTCCATAGCGTTAACCAAAGAATCAATTTTACCAACTATGTAGTTATAGAAAACTTGGAGAATCATAGCAATAATAAGACCGGTTACAGTTGTAATAAGAGCTACTTTAATACCTCCTGCAACCAATGAAGGGTTGATATCACCTGCTGCTTCAATGGCATCGAATGCTTGTATCATACCAATAACTGTACCCATAAACCCTAACATGGGAGCCAATGCTATGAATAATGCAATCCAGGTTAACCCGTTTTCTAATTGTCCCATTTGTACTGAACCATAAGATACTACTGATTTTTCAACAACTTCAATCCCTGAATCGTATCTGTCAAGTCCTTGATAGAAAATACTTGCTACAGGTCCTCTGGTATTGCGGCAAACTTCTTTTGCTGCTTCTATACCGCCATTATTTATGGCATCTTCGATATTTGCTAAGAGTTTTTTGGTGTTTGTTGTTGCTAAATTCAGATAAATTATTCTTTCAAAAGCTAAAGCAAGACCTAAAATTAAAGTTACCAACAAGAAGCCCATGAACATTGGACCACCTTCGATAATTTTAATTTTTAATTGTTGATGTAATGGTTTTTCTTCAGCAACTGGGGCAGCATTATCATCAGCTGCTTGTTGATCTGTTGCAACTTGTTCTGTTGATGTTGCTTTTTCATTTGATTCTTCATCTTGAGCAAAAACCATAGTTGTACTCATAATGAGTAAACCTGCCAAAGTTAACAATGCAATGAGTTTTTTCATAACTATTATTCGTTTTAATGTTTAAACTTAAAAATTATTAAATTATTATTTGCTTTTAAAAATTTTTTTACAAAGAACATTTGCCTGCGGAGAGAGTGGGATTCGAACCCACGATTCCGTTTGAGGCGGAATACACGCTCTCCAGGCGTGCGCCTTAGACCACTCGGCCATCTCTCCATCTCCACTAAAATCGTCGCAAAATAATAAATTTTAATTTAATCACAAAAATTTATTTTTAATTTATTTTTTCTTAATCTTTTAAGGATTTCATATAACTCTGTTAAACAATGATTTATAGTTTGAAATTGAAAAATTTTATTGCATTTTTTGAAGTAATTTCTTTAATGTTTTCTGAGGATAATCCTGTTATTTCTTCAATTTTTTGAACTATTGTTTCTAAATAAGCAGGTTCGTTTCGTCTGCCTCTATATGGTACCGGGGCTAAAAATGGGGCATCTGTCTCTAATAAAATATTATTAATAGGTATTTTTTTTACAACATCATGAAGTCCTGAATTTTTAAAGGTTACAACACCACCGATTCCAATGTAAAAGCCTTTATCTACAATTTTTTTTGCATCTTCATAATTGCCAGGAAAACAGTGAAAAACTGCTTTTAAGCCTTTTTGTGAATATGGGAAAACAATTTCGAAAGTTTCCTCTAAACTGTTTCGGCTGTGAATTATTACTGGTAATATATGTTTTAATGCTATTTCGATTTGAAATTCAAACGCTCTTTGCTGTTCCTTGAAGAATGTTTTATCCCAGTATAAATCTATTCCTGTTTCTCCAATAGCAATATAATCATCATTTAAATCCGAAAAAATATTATCTAATTTTTCTTTATAGTTTTCTTTTACTGAAGTAGGATGGAGGCCAATGCAAGGATAAAATAACTTAGGGTCAAGACTTAATAGGTTATGCATTTTTGCAAGCGAGTTATCATCAATGTTTGGTAACACTATTTTTTCTACTCCGGCTTTTTTGCTTCTTTCAATAACCTGGAGTATGTCGTCGTTAAAATCTTCAAGATACAAGTGAGAATGTGTATCAATAATCATAGTTATAATTTTAATGTAAAAATTTTTCCAGGAAGAGCTTTAATAATTCCTTTGAATTCCATCTCAAGCAAAGTCAGACTCAGTAAATCCGAATCTAACTCTGTTTGACGCAAAATATTGTCAATATCTAAATACTCGTAATTTTTAAGAACTTCAAAAACCTTAGTTTCGTTTTGATTAAGGGGCTCAATAAAATTCAGTTTTTGTTGAGTTATTTTTTCGGATTTTGATTTCCAATTCATTATGTATTCGATGTCATCAAGAGATTCAATAAGATTTGCTCTGTTTGTTTTGATAAGTTTGTTGCATCCTTTGCTGTATGGTTCGTTTATATTTCCCGGAACAGCAAAAACATCTTTATTATAATGATTAGCAATATTTGCTGTAATTATTGCTCCGCCTTTTTCCCCTGATTCAACAACAACAAGAGCATCGCATAACCCTGCAATTATTCTGTTTCGTTTTGCAAAATTCGAGGGATCAATCTTTGATTTATGTGGATAATCAGACAAAAGAAGTCCATCAGATTCTATGATTTTTTTTGCAATTTTTTCATGAGAAACCGGATAGATATATTCCAAACTGTGACCAAGAACAGCCCAAGTTTCTAATCCATATTTGAGTGCCGATTTGTGAGCGGATATATCAATTCCATAAGCTAACCCACTTACTATCACACAATCAGGGTAGTTTTCCGAAATATTTTTGACTAAATTTTCCGTAAATTCGACTCCGTATCTTGTTGCACTTCGAGTACCAACTATACTCAGGATTTTAGATTTGTTAAAATCTGATTTACCTTTGTAGAAAAGCACTAATGGAGCATCAGGACATTCTTTTAATTTTTGAGGATAATCATCTTCAGTGTAGCACACATAATTAATTTCATTAGCTGCACAATATAGCTCTTCTTCTTTGGCTCTTTGCAATGAGGCATCAAGGGATAAAATTATACTCTCGGCTTTTTGTTGACCAAAACCGGGAATCCGTAAAAAATCTTTTAATTTAAGATTGAAAATATTTTCAGCAGAACCTACTGCTGTTATTAGTTTTTTAGCATTAATATCGCCTAAGCCGCTTACAAATAAAAGAGCAAGATCAAAAATTCTGTTATCAGGCACGTTTAATAATATTATTTAAACACATATCTGATAGATAGAGCACCCTTTTGCCAATAAAACACGTAAGGTAAAATATTCAGAGAGGGAACAACATCTAAAGCGATGTTAATAGGGATTTCTTTAAATGTATATTCTACACCAATAACCAAATCAGCCCCGATTACGGTTGCACTTCCTGTATGATCAGGCCAATAGCTAGGCCATCTAGTTGAATTATAAAATCCTATGTGTCCGCCAAAGCCATAAAATAATGCTAAGTTAGGTACATCAAAAATGTCGAAAACATGTTTTTCATAAAGGGCAGTAAAATGCAAACCATAGTGATGTGTTGACAGAATTAAGTCAAAAGCATTACTCCCGCCAACAAAATTTTTTAGTGTTAACCCTTGATCTACCCCTCCTCTGAATCCGATAGCTCCTTTGTAGTCCTGAGCAAAAGAAAATCCTGATAAAAGAAAGAATACAATAATAAAAACATTAATCTTTTTCATAACATTAATTATTTAGTTCGTAATAATTCCATGTCTTTTAATAACAATTCCAATTCTTCTTTGTTTAAAATGGACAGGCTCACAGATTTGTATTTTCCAATGCCTTTAGATGTTCTTGCAAAAAGTGTAAGTTCTTTTCTTAATCCAAAAGCTTTGTCTTGAATTTCATATTTTGCAAAATCTCTTTTTGAAATTTCTACTGAAAAATTTCCTGCAGTTAATGGTTGCAATGGAATGAATCTAAGAATAATTTTTGGCCCGTCTGTATTATAATATAAATAGGTATATTTTTTTGTGAAAATAAAAATCATTATTAAAAAAAAGATTACTGTCATGGAAAGTTCTAGAATATGATTCGGAGACCATTTTAGATATAATGAAGCAACTAATACAAGGAGGTAAATAATTACCGTCAGCATCGTTAAAAGCTTTATTCTTGTAGCTTTTTCTTTTGTATTTATAACCATAAAAATTTTTTTACAAAAATATGAAATAAAAATTATAAAAGTCATTGTTTTATTAATAAAAGGTATTACTTTTACATTGAAAAGATTTAAAT
>LUZK01000157.1 GCA_001603595.1 Bacteroidales bacterium Bact_19 | reverse complement strand
TGTATATGTCAACTATTTCAAACTTTGAATTTACATAAATAATATCTAATGGAATTATTGTATTTCTCATATAGAAGGATTGGATTTCTTCTCTGTCCATCAGAAACAGCATACCTTGATTCTCTTCCATTGAGGGGCGAAACATTAATCCTCGAGCCTTGTCAATATCTGTGCTTGCAATTTCTATATCAATTTTTAACAATACATTTTCAGTTTTACTGTCAACAAAATTTAATTCGCCGTCTTTTCTGAACTTTGGTGGATTTTCGAAGCTGTATTCTTTTATTTTCAATTCTTCTCTGTTTTTAATGTTAGAATTGTCTTCATTTTTTTTATTTTTATCGTTATTGCAACCTAATAAAATAAGTGTAGCACAAATTGACACTAAAATAATTATTCTATTCATAACTTTAAAGTTGTAAGCTGTTTAATTTGTAATAATATGATTTTTTCTCTATAAGACTTTCGTGTGTTCCGCTTTCAATAATTTCACCATTCTGCATAACATAAATCATATCTGCATTTCGAATTGTTGATAAACGATGGGCTATTATTATTGCCGTTCGGTCTTTCATTAAATTTTCGAGTGCTTGCTGAACGAGCTTCTCGGATTCGTTGTCCAGAGCACTTGTAGCTTCGTCAAGTATAAGAATGGGGGGATTTTTAAGCAATGCCCTGGCTATGGATATTCTTTGTTTTTCACCTCCCGATAGTTTGCAACCTCCATCGCCTATATTTGTTTGGTATTGATTTTCGGTTTCTATTATAAAATTATGTGCATTTGCTATTTTTGCGGCTTCAATAACTTTTTCGTAATCAACATCATTAATTCCGAAAGCTATATTATTATAGATAGTTTCATTAAATAAAATTGGTGTCTGATTAACATATCCTATAAGGCTTCGCAGGTCTTTTAATTTAAAGTTTTTAATATTCGTTCCGTCTATCAATATTTCTCCCTCGTTAACATCATAAAATCTAGGTATTAAATCTATCAGCGTGCTTTTACCGCTACCGCTTTGACCAACAATAGCAATTTTTTTGCCTTTTTGTATCTTAATATTTATGTTTTTTAAAACCGGGATATCATTGTATGCAAACGATACGTTTTTGAATTCAATACTTTCGTCAAAACTTTTTTTTGAAATGGCTCCCTGGGTTTCCACAATTTTATTTTCAGCTTTAAGAATATCGTTAACTCTGTCAACCGAGGCAAGAGCTTTTTTTATGTTATACCAGGATTGAGAAAGAGTTTTTGCCGGTGAAATTATTTGTGAAAAAATTATCAAATAACCAATCAGAGCCTGAGATGACATAATTTTATTTTCACCTAAAATCATACTTCCTCCATACCACATTATTACTACCACAGAAACCGTAGCAAGAAATTCTGTTAAGGGACCGGCAAGAAATCTTTTGCGATTTATCTTATTCATTAAACCTGTATAGAGGTTATTTGTGTTATAGAAACGATTTTTAACATGTTCTTCGGCATTAAAAGCCTTAACTATTCTGAGTCCTCCAATCATTTCGTCAATTTGAGCCATCAAACTTCCCATGTGTTGCTGACCTGCCATGGAGGTTTTTCTTAGTGTTTTGCCAATTTGCCCAATTACCAATCCTGTCAAAGGCAATAAAATGAAAACAAAAATGGTTAGTTTCCAGCTGATTACTATCATCGAAACTAAAAACATAATTATCTTAACAGGGTCACGAAAAACTATTTCCAAGGAACTCATTATTCCCCATTCAATTTCCTGAACGTCGTTTGTCATTCGCGAAATAATATTTCCTTTTTTTTCTTCGGAAAAATATCCAATCGGAAGCCCTACAACTTTATTGAACAACTCATTTCTGATGTCTCTGACTACACCGTTTCGGATGGGCACCATAAAATGATTGGCAAGATAAAATGTAGCAGTTTTAAGAAAAGTAGCAATTATTACAATAATTCCAATAAGTATTAAAGCCTTTAATTCTCCTTTTTCAATAATTATATTACTTAACCAAAAATTAAAATTATATTCAAGACTTTTAAAACTTGTCCAATCAATTGGCTGCGGTTCGGTGATAAGAGGTTGAGTTTTGAATAAAATCCCCAGAAAAGGAATTGCCATAGCAAACGAAAACAAACTGAAAATCGTGGACAAAATGTTGAAAATTATGTTCAGAAATGCATAATTTTTATATGGCAATATATAACTAAATATTTTAAGAATGTTTTTCACTGATAATATTTTTAAATTCCAGTATAATTAAAAGGTGTTATGCTTTTTAATTCATTTTTTACTTTATCGTCAATATTTAGATTGTCAATAAATTTTTCGAAAACTTCTGGTGTAATTTTTTGATTTGTTCGAGTTAATTCTTTGAGTGCCTCGTAAGGATTAGGATATTTTTCTCGGCGTAATATAGTTTGAATGGCTTCGGCAATAATAATCCAATTGTCTTCTAAATCTTGCTTTATCTTTTCTTTGTTAAGCAGCAATTTATCCAATCCTTTTAAAATTGATTCATAAGCAATACGAGCATGAGCAAAAGGCATACCTACATTTCTGATAACTGTAGAATCTGTTAAATCTCTTTGCAGTCGGCTCACAGGAAGTTTTTCTGCCAGATGAGAAGCTAAGGCGTTTGCAATACCTAGATTACCTTCGGCATTTTCAAAATCAATGGGATTAACTTTATGAGGCATAGCACTTGAACCAACTTCGCCCTTTTTAATTTTTTGTTTAAAATAATCCATTGAAATATAAGTCCAGAAATCTCTGCAAAGGTCAATGAGAATTGTGTTTATTCTTGCAATGGCGTGCATCTGAGCTGCTATATTGTCGTAATGCTCAATTTGTGTTGTGGGATAGCTGCGTTTTAGACCTAATCTTTGTATTACAAAATTTTCTGCAAAATTATTCCAATTAATCTCTGGATATGCAACAAAATGAGCATTAAAATTTCCTGTTGCTCCTCCGAATTTAGCACTACACGGTATAGATTTCAACTGTGCCAATTGCTCTTTCAGACGAACTGCAAAAACATTAATCTCTTTGCCTAAGCGTGTGGGAGAGGCCGGTTGTCCGTGTGTTCGTGCAAGCATAGCTATATCTTTCCATGTTTCGCTAAGTGTATCAATTTTATTAATTAAAATTTCACAAGAAGTGTAAAATTCGTTTTCCAAATAATCTTTAATGCTTAATGGGACAGCTGTATTGTTAATATCTTGAGAGGTAAGTCCGAAATGTATAAACTCCTTAAATTCCTCAAGTCCAAGGTCAGAAAATCGTTCTTTCAGAAAATATTCAACAGCTTTTACATCATGATTCGTAATTTTTTCTATTTCCTTTACTCTTAAAGCATCATCGAAGCTGAAATTTTGGTATATTTTTCTTAATTCAACAAAATTCTTAGTTTTAAAATCTTCAAGTTGCTTGAGAGGAATTTCGCATAATGCAATAAAATATTCAACTTCAACCAATACTCTGTATCTTATCAAGGCATATTCGGAAAAATAATTTTGCAAAACTTTCGTTTTTTCTACATACCTTCCATCAACCGGTGATATTGACAATAAACCTTTATAATTCATAATCATAATTTTGTAAAAACAAACGCAAATATACCTTATTTTATTTAATTACAAGTTTTTTTAGTTGGTTAGTTAGTTAGTTGGT
>LUZK01000156.1 GCA_001603595.1 Bacteroidales bacterium Bact_19 | reverse complement strand
ACGGTTGAGGCTATATGCAGTAAGGGATTACGGGCTACTATCCTGTCTGCCGATACGAAATTTTATGCGGGGCAGAATGCTTGAATTATCACTGAAACCCTTATTGCATATAGCCTTTGTTATGCCTTCGTGCTTTATTTTTTCAAGATTTTCTTTAAGACAGTATCTTTATCAATCTTTTTGGTACAGAAGAACCAATCGTAACATTTTATATTCTCGTCTTTGCTTTCCATTCTCTCTTTTGCAATGCCACAAGACCCAGCTGTAGGAACAATAACATCATCTCCGGGTTGCCAATCTGCTGGTGTCGCTACATTAAATTCATCTGCTGTCTGCAATGCAATAACAACACGATATAACTCATCAAAATTACGACCCAAACTTAGCGGATAGTAAATAATAGTTCTAATAATTCCTTTCGGGTCAATTACAAATACTGCACGAACAGCTTTAGTATTGCTCTCTCCGGGCATCATCATTCCGTATTTTTGAGCAACTTCCATTGTTATGTCCTCAATCAAGGGAAATGTTACTTCAACATTTTTCATTCCTTTGTATTCAATCTTCTCTTTGATGGTTCTCAGCCATGCAATATGACTGTAAAGTCCGTCAACAGATAGACCTACAAGTTTACAGTTTGCTTCATTAAATTTTGGTTCCATTGTGGCAAAAGTCATAAACTCAGAAGTGCAAACTGGTGTAAAGTCAGCTGGATGGCTAAACAAAATCACCCAACTACCTTTGTAGTCAGAGGGGAAGTTGATTGGCCCTTGAGTTGTAACTGCTTTAAATTCTGGTGCTTTTTCGCCTATGCGAGGCATTGAAACTACTTTTTCTTCCATGATAATTAATTTTTAAATTGTTTTACATTCTAATTTTTTTCCACTCTTCTTTCATTCGAGTAATGTCATTTATCCAATCTTCGATGTCGTTCTCGTGTTCTAGTTCTTCATTGAGTATTTGAACAGCCATTTGATGTGTTGAATAGTCTTTTCCTGCTGTAAAATCAGCTATTTCCTGATACCTCTGAATTGCACATCTTTCGCCTTTTAGGTTTTGTTCTAAAATCACTTCAATATAAGGGTCAGATGGTTCGTCATAAGAACAACGAGCTAACTTTGTCCATTCAATTGGATTTATAACTGGTGTCCCGCCCAATTGAATAATTCTGTTAACAACTAATAAAGCATGTCCTAATTCTTGGTCAGCATGCAATAAAAGTTCAGGTTCTACTTCACTTCGCATTGGACCTTCCATTAATCTTGCTCCAATCCAGTACTGATAATATGCAAGCCATTCTTCGGAAAGTGCTGCATTTAACATTTTTAAAAGTTCATCTACATCAACAGATGAGATTTTAATTCCTTGTTTTCCCATATTATTTTTTTTTAGTTAAAGATACTGTTTTATTCCTTATCATTCTGTGTCTTTGTTTTTTTAGCATGAGGCACAAC
>LUZK01000155.1 GCA_001603595.1 Bacteroidales bacterium Bact_19 | reverse complement strand
TTTCTTACGAAGATGAAGAACTTATAAGGGATTTTTCTGCACAATTAATTTTGGGAGGTATTGGAGCAAATGCACAACTGCCTGTAAGTGCTGGGGGTTTTGGAGAAGGAACAGGAGTAAATACCTCAAAAATACGATTAAAATATACTTATGTTCCAGAAGATGCCGGAGTAGATTCAAAATATCTTTTCAAAATAGATTCAATAGTTGAGGAAGGTATTAAAGCAAAAGCATTTCCCGGAGCTCAAATTGTGATTTCAAGGAATGGTATAGTCTTTTTCTGTAAATCTTATGGATATCATACTTACGATAATTTTCGAAGAGTAACGGATTTTGATTTATACGACCTTGCATCTGTAACAAAAGTAGTTGCTACATTACCAGCCTTAATGAAATTATATGATGAGGAAAAATTTTCTTTAAATCATAAACTTTCTCAATATTTAGAGCTTTTAAAAGGTTCTAATAAACAAAACTTTTTGATTTCAGACATACTTACTTATTCAGCAGGATTTAAGTCGTGGATACCTTTTTATAAGGAGACAATTGCTAATAATAAAGTTGTAAGTAATTATTACAGGAATCAATCGGAGGATGGATACTCTATAAAAGTTGCAGAAAATCTTTATCTTCTCGATAGTTTTAAGGATACTATCCTTAATAGAATAATAGAATCTTCCAATAATGCTAAAGGTAAATATGTTTATTCGGATTTAGGTTTTTATCTATTTCCTTTGATGATTGAAAAACTTACAGGAGAAGATTTTAGAAATTATTTGTATGACAATTTTTACAAGCGATTAGGATGTTGGACAATGACATACTTACCATTAGAAAAGTTTTCAAAGGAACAAATAGTTCCGACTGAAGATGATAAAGTATTTAGAAATCAGTTGTTACATGGCTATGTTCATGACCAGGGAGCAGCAATGTTGGGCGGAGTGTCGGGACATGCAGGTTTATTTGGTTCGGCTAATGATGTTGCCAAATTAATGCAGATTTTTATAAATTTCGGAAAATATTCAGAAATAAAATTTTTCTCTGAGGGAACGGTAAAACTTTTTACTGCATATCAGCATGACCCTTTAAAAAACAGACGAGGTTTAGGTTGGGATAAACCACTTCCAAACGACAGAACAAAAGGACTCGGAACAAAAAGTGCTTCAGATGGAGCCTACGGTCATAGTGGTTACACAGGCACAATGGTATGGGCAGACCCTCATTATGATTTAGTATATGTTTTTAATTCAAACAGAGTTTTCCCGGAAGCAGAAAATATGAAAATTATAAAAATGAATATTCGTACAGATATTGAAGAAATTGTTTATCAAGCGATATTGAGCAAAAATCCCGATTTGAAAATTGAAAATGATTGATAGATTTACAAAAAAATGTAAATTTGGAAAATAAACGATTTATATTTAATGAAAAATTTTTTAGTAATATCATTTATTTTGATGATAAGCTTTTTTACCAAAGCTCAGTATCTTGAAAATAATCCTACATGGAAAGAAAGGATTTTTTTCGGCGGAGATATAGGGATGAATTTTGGAACCAATACTGTTTTATCTTTAAATCCAGTAGTTGGATATCGTCTTACAAACCGATTTTCAATAGGCTCAGGTATTAATTATTTTTATTATAAAACGAGATATTATTACATTTCGGAAGGTTCTGCTCTTGGATATAATGCTTTTTTAGGTTACACTGTTATAAAAGATATACAAGAAATTTTGCCTTTTTTAGCTAAAGGTACCGGATTATTGATACTCACGGAATTAAATATGATGAATGTAAGAAAAATATACGTTCCACCTTTCGATAATCCTGTATGGAATTATTCACCTATGGCAGGTTTTGCAATTCAGATACCTTCGGGAGGTGCAAAACGAGTATCTTATATGGTGATAAGTGCAATGTATAATTTTAACGAAAACTATTATTCATTGTATACCAATCCTGTAATACGAATCAGTTTTTGGTTTTAATCGGTTCCAGATATTTACGCATAGCTTCTGCAGTAAAAGAGTTTTTGCATTTTAAAAAATCTTGAAGTGTTCCTGAAAAAATAAGATTACCTCCATTTTCTCCACCTTCTGGACCTAAATCAATAATATAATCGGCATATTTAATAATTTCAGGATTATGCTCAATAATAATGAGAGTATGTCCGGCTTGTTTTAAATTTTCGAATGCTTTTATAAGCTGATGAATATCGTGGAAATGCAAGCCTGTTGTTGGTTCATCAAAAACAAAAATTGCAGGATTCATTTTTTCCTGACTTAAAAAACTTGCGAGTTTTATTCTTTGACTTTCGCCTCCACTCAAAGTACTTGAAGATTGGCCAAGTTTTAGATATCCTAAACCGGTTGCTAGGTAGTATTCAAGTAATTTAGCTGTTTTCTGGGCAGTTTTATTTTTATCATCAGAGAAAAATAAAATCGCTTCTTCGATTGACATTTCAAGTATATCGTGGATATTTTTATCGTGATATTTAATTTCTAGGATTTCGTCTTTAAATCTTTTTCCTCCACAATCCTCACATACAAGATGTACATCAGCCATAAATTGCATTTCCACAACTATTTCTCCT
>LUZK01000154.1 GCA_001603595.1 Bacteroidales bacterium Bact_19 | reverse complement strand
ATATTTTAACTCCACGCGGACCTTTATCTGAAGAAAGCGTTTATGGAAAAATAAAAGTCGTTGAAAAAGATAAACCTCTCAGGTATTTGTTTGAAAATCCGGATTTAATCATTAATAATGTAATACGTGAAAAAGTTAATGAACGTCTTGCACAATATAATAACGATTCTAAATCAGCTTTAAAATCATTAAAGAAAGATCCAATTTATTTGGATAAGGATAAAACTTTAATTTTGGAAAAAGCTCATTGCTATAAAGAAGAATATGTAATAAAATATCCTATATCGTCAATAAATGAAAAAGATGTTGATAGCATTATTGATAAAAAAGTAAGAGAGCTTGTGAGACAAAGGCTTAACCAATTTTATAATAAACATAAGGAAGCCTTTAAAGAACCATTATATTTTGATGATGAAAAGAGAATTCCTATTCGTACCGTAAGAATGTTTACCGGATTATCTGCTGTGGAAACCATAAGGACTGATGCAGAAGGCAATCCTATTGCTTTTGTTAAACCCGGTAATAATCATCATGTTGCAATTTATATTGATATTGAAGGTAATTATATTGAGCATGTTTGCACATTCTGGCATGCTGTTGAAAGAAAAAAATACGGGCTCCCGGTAATTATTGATGATACCTCAGAAATATGGGAAAAGATTCTTAATTCTGATGTTAAATTTCCCCAAAGTTTTTTAGATAAGTTGCCGCCTGATGGATTAAAATTAGTTATTAGCATGCAACAAAACGAAATGTTTTTGTTTGGATTTTCAGAGGATGAGACCATTAAATATTTAGAGGATAAGGAATATTCAATTTTAAGCAATAATCTATACAGGGTACAGAAAATTTCAACTAGAAATTATGTTTTTAGACATCATATAGAAACTAGTTTGAAAGATGATAATATTTCAAAAGAGATGCGAAAATTTTATTTATTTGCGAGTTTAAAAGCATTTTTATCTGCTAAACCTTTAAAAGTATATGTGGATGCTTTGGGCAATATGTCTTTATCGCTGCAACATAATTAAAATATAATTATCAGTATTAGAATAAATAGATATCTAAGTATATAGATTTTTATTGGGATATTAAAAAGTTAAGGTATTATTGATATTACTGTTTAAAATGTTTTATAATTCTAATTGTTGTTTTTTATTTGGTTTTGACAATTAAAAATTTATTGTTTTTAAATCCTGAAGGTTTTTCGATATGTAAAACTGATTTAATTTTTAAAACAAATAAATTTAAATGTAATGATAAAGCGGACTTTATATTTTGGTAATCCTGCGATTTTGAGTTTAAAGAACAATCAATTGATTTTAAAATTTCCTGAAGTAGAAAGATATCCTGAAGTAAAAAGGCTGGTAAAAGAGCCAACTGAATTTAGTTATCATATTCCCGATTTGGGAATTTTAATTTTAGATCATCCTCAAATCACTATCACTCATGCTCTAATTTCGGAATTGATAAAGAATAACGTTGTAATAATTAGTTGCGACGAATCACATCATCCTCGCGGACTTATGTTAACATTACATTCCAATACTTTACAAAGCGAAAGGTACCAATCACAAATATCGGCATCTGAACCACTTAAGAAGCAACTGTGGATGCAGATTGTAAAACAAAAAATTATAAATCAGGCTAAAGTTCTAAAAAATAATAATCCAAAAGCTAATCATGAGTTTTTATTAAAATTAGTTAAAGATGTTAAAAGCGGAGATTCCACAAATAGAGAAGCTGTAGCAGCATCGTTTTATTGGTCAAATTTATTTGTAAATGAACCTTTTTTTGTTCGTAGCAGAGAAGGAGATCCTCCAAATAATCTATTGAATTATGTATATTCCATAATCAGAGCTTGTGTTGCACGTTCAATTGTCGAAGCCGGGCTTCTCCCTACGTTAGGAATTCATCATCATAGCAGATATAATCCGTATTGTCTTGCAGATGATTTGATGGAGCCGTATCGTCCTTATGGGGATGATATTGTTTATAAAATTACATCATCTAAAAAAGATTATTCGGAACTTAATAAAGAGATTAAACAAGAATTATTAAGGGTTTTGTATATTGATTGTAAAATTAGTGGCGAAGTCAGTCCTTTGCAAATAGCCTGTTTACGTACTGCAAGATCATTGTTTCAATGTTTTGAGGGAAAATTAAGAAAATTACAATTACCGGAATTCGATTAATTAATATTAATTAATAGGTATAAACATGGTTAATAAACGATTAAATGCTTATAGAATTATGTGGTTATTTGTTATGTTTGATTTGCCCACCGAAACAGCAGCACATCGAAAAGTATATGCAAAGTTTCGTAAAGAAATTATGGGTAATGGTTTCAACATGTTTCAATTTTCCATTTATGTTCGACATTGTCCGAGCCGAGAAACCGCCGATGTGTACAAAAGGCTTCTTAAACGTTTAGTCCCCGACGAAGGGATTGTAGGAGTTTTGGAAATAACCGATAAACAATTCGAAAAAATGGAAATATATGTTGGGAAAAAACGTCAACCGCCGGCTTCACCTCCTCAACAATTAACTTTGTTTTAACCCATATTTCGCATTAGGAAATGCGAAATTTACCAAAATACCAACATATTTGGGCGTTGAGGCTCTCGAAACGCCCAAATATGTGGGCACTTCTCAGTGGGTGGTATAGCCTAACCCAGCCTCTTAACATTAGCTAATTAAATTCCTAAGGTTTAATAAGGATTGAATTTCTATATTTTGCATTTGCTAAGAATTTCTTATGAATCTATATTGTTTTTTTTTTTTTTACATTTTGTTTTTGCCGGTATTTTAAATTATTACAATTAAAATTTCTAACGCTACGCATTATAAATTAGATTCTATAGCGGAATTTGGGATAAATATTAGAACAAAAAAAATACTGCCGAAGCAGTATTTTAAGATGTTTTTTGCAGTTTTTTTAATCGAAATAAATAGTTCTTTGCCTTTATTTACAAGGTTTTTAGATATAAATACTGCAAAGAACCTTGTAAAGATAAAAAATTGTAAGCAATTCACAACAGAGTTTTATAAGTGCCCTTAAATGCGGGAACTGCAAAGAACCTTGTAAAGATAAAAAATTGTAAGCAATTCACAACAACCATCCGTATTTGCCATTCATTTCTCTTACTGCAAAGAACCTTGTAAAGATAAAAAATTGTAAGCAATTCACAACGGTAAGTCGGCAGCATGCCTCCATTTGTTTACTGCAAAGAACCTTGTAAAGATAAAAAATTGTAAGCAATTCACAACGGAGAAAGAGAATCCAACGCTAAAAAAAATACTGCAAAGAACCTTGTAAAGATAAAAAATTGTAAGCAATTCACAACCGTCACTTGCAAGCAAAACACTCAAAGCCTACTGCAAAGAACCTTGTAAAGATAAAAAATTGTAAGCAATTCACAACCGCTTTTTACTGTAACGTCAAAAAGGTTTTACTGCAAAGAACCTTGTAAAGATAAAAAATTGTAAGCAATTCACAACATTTCCATTATTGAAATGACCCCGCCTTTGGACTGCAAAGAACCTTGTAAAGATAAAAAATTGTAAGCAATTCACAACGTAATGCAGGAGCACCTATAGAACTTGTCGACTGCAAAGAACCTTGTAAAGATAAAAAATTGTAAGCAATTCACAACGATTTTTAATGGCTTTGAAAAAGCCAAGAGACTGCAAAGAACCTTGTAAAGATAAAAAATTGTAAGCAATTCACAACGTTGCGAAATGCGTTACAAGCTGCTTATCCACTGCAAAGAACCTTGTAAAGATAAAAAATTGTAAGCAATTCACAACAAGAAGGCAAGGAGCAAATGGATGCATTGGACTGCAAAGAACCTTGTAAAGATAAAAAATTGTAAGCAATTCACAACCAAGAAGCGGAAAACGCCTTACACTTCAAAACTGCAAAGAACCTTGTAAAGATAAAAAATTGTAAGCAATTCACAACTCGCCTAATGCAATTTGTAATTTTGCCTCCACTGCAAAGAACCTTGTAAAGATAAAAAATTGTAAGCAATTCACAACCGTCACTTGCAAGCAAAACACTCAAAGCCTACTGCAAAGAACCTTGTAAAGATAAAAAATTGTAAGCAATTCACAACGAGCCAATAATGAAAAAATCAAGTCTCAAAACTGCAAAGAACCTTGTAAAGATAAAAAATTGTAAGCAATTCACAACAATAGAATGCAAATTTTTTAATAAATTTATACTGCAAAGAACCTTGTAAAGATAAAAAATTGTAAGCAATTCACAACTGAATGGCATCATGCTGGCTTTTTGCCAAAACTGCAAAGAACCTTGTAAAGATAAAAAATTGTAAGCAATTCACAACAATCGATCCCAATTGTCCACCTCCTTATTTACTGCAAAGAACCTTGTAAAGATAAAAAATTGTAAGCAATTCACAACAATTCGCCATTTTTCTTGATTATTGGAAAACTGCAAAGAACCTTGTAAAGATAAAAAATTGTAAGCAATTCACAACAACAGCAAAATTACGGAGACTTTGGAATTAACTGCAAAGAACCTTGTAAAGATAAAAAATTGTAAGCAATTCACAACAGAGTTTTGTAAGTGCCCTTAAATGCGGGAACTGCAAAGAACCTTGTAAAGATAAAAAATTGTAAGCAATTCACAACTAACAATGATATCTTCCCGAATTCACCGAAACTGCAAAGAACCTTGTAAAGATAAAAAATTGTAAGCAATTCACAACCTTTCGTTTAAATTGCTAATCAAAAGCATGACTGCAAAGAACCTTGTAAAGATAAAAAATTGTAAGCAATTCACAACAAACCTTCAAGCTCTACGTCCCTTTTTTCAACTGCAAAGAACCTTGTAAAGATAAAAAATTGTAAGCAATTCACAACTAGAAAAGTACTCAAAGTTAGAATGCAATGACTGCAAAGAACCTTGTAAAGATAAAAAATTGTAAGCAATTCACAACCTACCGTCGCCAACTAATACGGCACACATGACTGCAAAGAACCTTGTAAAGATAAAAAATTGTAAGCAATTCACAACGCCTCGCTTTGAAGTGTAAGGCGTTTTCCGACTGCAAAGAACCTTGTAAAGATAAAAAATTGTAAGCAATTCACAACACCGCTTACAGATATCTGATTATTCAAACAACTGCAAAGAACCTTGTAAAGATAAAAAATTGTAAGCAATTCACAACATTTAAATCACGGAGGTCAACAAGCTCTATACTGCAAAGAACCTTGTAAAGATAAAAAATTGTAAGCAATTCACAACTAAGTAATGTTTACGAAAAGCAATCAAATGACTGCAAAGAACCTTGTAAAGATAAAAAATTGTAAGCAATTCACAACTCTAAGCTCTCAATTTCAACGCTTCTAACCACTGCAAAGAACCTTGTAAAGATAAAAAATTGTAAGCAATTCACAACATTCGTTCCGGAGCAACCAAAACACTTTTTACTGCAAAGAACCTTGTAAAGATAAAAAATTGTAAGCAATTCACAACTAATCGAAACAGAAAACGACGAACCTGATGACTGCAAAGAACCTTGTAAAGATAAAAAATTGTAAGCAATTCACAACGCACTTGAAAAACTTGCAATCAATGGCTATACTGCAAAGAACCTTGTAAAGATAAAAAATTGTAAGCAATTCACAACTAGTTGGAAAAAAGGGGACAGGTAAGACGAACTGCAAAGAACCTTGTAAAGATAAAAAATTGTAAGCAATTCACAACTGGAATGTCAATTGCCTTAACTCTTGCAATACTGCAAAGAACCTTGTAAAGATAAAAAATTGTAAGCAATTCACAACTATAAGTAATTTCAATGTTTAGCATTTTTGACTGCAAAGAACCTTGTAAAGATAAAAAATTGTAAGCAATTCACAACAAAACGGCCGCATAGAAGTTGCGAAATATCACTGCAAAGAACCTTGTAAAGATAAAAAATTGTAAGCAATTCACAACAGGGCAAACAAAAGGGCAAACACGGGGTCAACTGCAAAGAACCTTGTAAAGATAAAAAATTGTAAGCAATTCACAACCCTTTATGGATGAACAGTGAAACTGCAAGAACTGCAAAGAACCTTGTAAAGATAAAAAATTGTAAGCAATTCACAACGTCAATCACTCGTCTAATCCCCAAGATTTTACTGCAAAGAACCTTGTAAAGATAAAAAATTGTAAGCAATTCACAACCACCGGAAAAGCGGGTAGGTAAATAATGTTTTTTTTATTGTTCAAATAGATCTTTGTTTTAATTAAAGTTTTACTTTCCCATATTTTAGAAATTTCAGCATCCATTTTGGGAGTGCTTTTTCCGGATTACGTTTTTTTAAATTTAAATAAATTTTCAAGGATTTTAATAGGAAAATTTTGTGTGTTTCAACAAGTTCAATTAAAGTACCATCTGGGTCTTCGATGTAAGCGAAACGTCCTGCTGCTTCGCCCATGTCAAATGATTTTGAGATGTCTTTTTCGGCACTGTCAACAGTGAAAGGGAAAGATTTTTCTTTGCAGT
>LUZK01000064.1 GCA_001603595.1 Bacteroidales bacterium Bact_19 | reverse complement strand
TCTATATCATTATTGCTTGTTTTAATTTCAATATTTTTTATAAATGGAAATAATTATTATAAAATAATAGATGAATATAAGTCCGGACAATACAGTATTCATAAGCAAAATATAGAGAAACGTTACAAAATTTTTCAAGATGCTGCAAAACAGAAACCGGGAGAACGTGTTGCCATTATTGATTACTATGAAAATTATCCAAAAACTGTTTTTGGTGAACCTGATCTTTTTCCTTATGATTTGCAGAGTGATATGCAACCAATGTGGAGAAGTAAATACTGTATGTATTTTGGAGTTGATAAGATAATTTTTAAAGACGAAATTTTCTCCATACAAGAAAGAATAAAATTGGATTTACAAACTGAGTTATTAAAACAATAAATCAATGTCTCGAAAATTTTTAGGCATATCTGTTTTTATAAGCTTATTAGCAGGCATTGGCCTTTTTGTTTTATCCTATAAGTTAAATGAAAAACATAAAACAAGTTCAATAGCGAATCTAATTGAATTTGAATATAGCGATATAAAAAATTTTGAAAATTTTATAATTTCTGACTCAATTCAACTATATGAAAATTATAAATCTCAATTTGAAGAAAATGATGAAATTATAAACAGGTACTTTTCAGATTCTTCAAAAATGACTTATAATAATATAATTTTCAGTTATTTGTGTTTAGAAATATTTAAGCGTATTATTTTGGAAGTTAAATTAAATAAAATGTCATATCAAAATGAATTGATTATTGAGGTTATATTAACCGATATAGGTCAAAATCTTTTTATTGAATTAATATATGAAAATGGAAAGTTGAAAATTAAGAATATTTTTCCATTAAAGCCATTTGTTTATAATTTTTTAGAAATTTTTAATAATGATATATTGTATTTAAAACTATTAGAGGATTTGAAAGAATTAAGGGTGAAATGAAAGTTTTATTAATAAATCCGCCTTTTGAGCATACTCTCAACATTGGAATTGATTCTGAGCTAATGGAAATGGCTGGATGCTTTCCACCCATGGGATTACTTTATATAGCTGCGAATCTTATTAAAAATGGATTTACCGTAAAACTTTTTGATTGTCCTGTACAAAATATTTCACATAAAGATTTGGAAAACTACGTTGCAGAATTTAATCCCCAAGTTGTTGGAATTACAACTTTCACTACTACCATGTATGATGTGCTGATTTGTGCAAAAAATATTAAATCATTCAATAAAAATATTAAAATTGTGCTTGGTGGGCATCATGTTTACTCATATCCTGAACTTTCTGCGACTTATCCTGATGTTGATTTTATAATTCGAGGCGAAGCTGAATATAGTTTTACAGAATTGTGTATTGGTTTAAAAAATAATTGTGATTTAGAGGAACTGAAAAATATAAAAGGATTAGGGTTTAAACAATCCTCTGGAGTATTTTTAAATCCTGAGACTGCTTTTATAACCAAGGTTGACGAACTTGAATTTCCTGCAAGAAATCTGGTAAATCCAAAAATATATCATAGCGTTTTCGATACACAGGAAAGTGAGATAAGCATAATTTCATCTAGAGGCTGCCCTTTTAATTGTAGTTTTTGCTTTACACCAGAAAAAAAATATCGTAGTAGGTCTATAGAGAATATTTTGGATGAAATAACCTATTTATATAGAGAAGGATTTCGTAAATTTTTCTTTTTCGACGATTTATTCAGTATCAATTCTCAAAAGATAATTGATTTTAGTAAAGCGATTATTCAGTCGGGAATGAAAATAAAATGGAGTTTCAGAGGAAGGATAAAGTCCATAAATGAAGAAAATATAAAAATTGCAAAAAAGGCCGGCTTAATTAGAGTCCAATTTGGAATAGAAACTTTTGATGAAAATGTTTTGAACTTATGTAACAAAAATTTGAAGAAAAAAGAGATTTTAAGAACTTTAAAACTTTGTAAAAAATTTGGTATTCAAACAGTGGGGAATTTTATTATTGGACTACCCGGACAAACTGAGGATATTGTTTTAAATGACTTAAAAATTGCTATGAAATCCGGACTAGATTTTGCTGAATTTAATATTTTCACACCATTACCTAATACTTCAGCATATAATCTTGCTTTGCAAAAAGGGATAATTAAAAGTGATTTCTGGAAACAATTTGCCGAAGACCCCTTAAATAATTACTCAATTTTCAAAATGCATTATTACACCGAATATTTATCAGAAGAAAGACAATTTGAACTATGTAAATTTGCTTTTAAAAAGTTTTATCTTCGACCTGTTTATGTAGTTAGAAGACTTAAAACGATTAGGAGTTTTAAGCAATTTGTTTTTCATGCAAAATCTGCAATGAAACTGTTAAAATTTAATCCTTCGAAATGAAAATCCGGAGTATTAAAATATTTCTTTTAGTTTCAGTTATTGGTGCTTATATATCATTATTTTCTTTTTTAGCTTATGTAAAATCATATATAAATTTTTGCGGGAATATCAATTTTGAACTAATAGGAAAAGAGTCTAATGTTGTTTATATTGAAATTACAGGTTTTTCATCTGGCAAGAGAACCTTAAAACTATCTGCCGGTGAGGATTTAGAGCTATATAACGAATGGATTAGAAAAATAGAAATCTTGCCAATTAACTGTGATTCTAACTGCATAATAAATATATATTCAAACCAGAAATTACTAGATTCCGTTATATTTAATAAAAAAAGCACTAACGAAATTAAAGTAAAAAATAAATTCAGTTACTCTGATATTTTGTTTACTGCAATTACATGGGGCAGCACTGCCGGAATTTTAGTTAAAATATTTACAATTGGATTATTGCTATTGTCATTATTGGTTTTGTATTTGTTTTTGGAAAAATATTTTGTTAACAAACGTACAACTGAAAGAAATCCGGGAATACAAATTCATATCACAAAAGATTTTACAAAAAATTATCTTATACTGTTGGTTTTTATAATATTGTATTCAGTATCGCTATTTGTTATTTCTCCGCAACGACTTATAAATATGCACAGTGAAGAGGTTAAAGCAATTTTGCCGGCACTCGAAATGAAATATTCAAACAATAATTCATTTCCCTCAATCAAAGGAGAAGATTTTCTGATAAAGCCTCCCGGATTATCTTATTATTACTTTTTAATTCTGTCGGTTTTTGATTTTGGGGATTCACAATATTGGTTTCATTGTTTTAATCAAATTCCAAATATTTTTCTAATTATTTTTTTGTTTTTCGGACTTAGAAATTTATTGTCGGATAATTTTGTTGCAGCATTAACAGTAGCATTGTTTATTGTTTCGTTAGGAGTCAATAAACGTTTTGAACTAATTTATCCTGATAACTTTTACAACTTATTTGTTATTATTTCGTTTTGGGCGATTTTAAAAGCCTTTCAAACTAACAGAACTACATTATATATTTTATTATCATGGATAGCCGGAAGTTTTGCTTTTATGTTTAAAGGATTACCGGCATTGGTATTTTTGTTTTCAGGATTATTTGCTGCTGCTATAGCCTATAGAAATTTTAAAATCTTTATTTTACCTTTTAATTTTCTAGGACTAATTTTATTTTTTGCTATCCCATGGGGGGTGATGGCAATTTTTGGTCATTCGGACTATTTTTTTAAAATTATTTATGAAGCTGTTAATGTTTTATTTTTTCATCTTGATGAGGAATATTTCAGGCCGGGAGTTCTTCAGAGAATTTTTGCCATGCCCTATGGATTGTTAACCTTTTTCTTTCCCGGCATTATACTTATATTTATGTTATTTAAAAGAGAAATTTGGACTTACGTGAAATCAACACCTCTTTTATTTTTCGGCATCATACTCTTTGTTTTTAATTATATTATTTACTCGTTGCAAACCAAGCCTCACGCTTTGTATTTGTTCCCGGTGATGCCATTTTTGTTTTTGAGTTTTACTTGTGTTTTGATTTCATGGCAAAGCAAATTTTTGAAAATCTTTGTAAATATTGTTGGTATTTTGATTTTATTAAGTGTAATAATTTTATTCTTTTCATTAAAACCAACTAATTCACATTTAATTATATTTATTTTATTGATTTCGATTTGTACTTATGCTGTTTATAGAATGAGAGGTCAGATTTTGCTTGTTGCAATTTTGTTTTTATTCATTTTTAATTTTTACTATAAGATGATTGTCCCTCAAGGAATAGAATATTACGATGTTACTTTAAAGCAGAAAGAATCAGCATCTCGAATATGCAAATTAACAAACAGAGAGCCGGTTTATTTACTTAACGCAGATACTCCCTGGAATGAAGAATTGCTGTTTTACCTGACACTTCAAAATAATCGAATAAATTTCAGGGTACTGCCCGAAAATTCAACAAATGTTTATTTTATCGCCTCAGCCCAACAATCGGTTGAATCTGAAAATATTGACACAATTGCAGCTATTAAAATAGGTCATTTTGGAAAAAAAGAAACAGCAAGTTTCGAAAATGAAGAAATAAGTTATGCAGATGGATTCTTATTTTATAAACATTAAAATTAATTGTAAAGATTTTCGCAGAGTTTATTTAATTCATTTATGAGAGTTTTTTCGCCGGAAGAAATTTTATTGTACAAGTTTTCTAATTCATTTGTGTAATCATAAAACTTATTGGGTATTGGAATTTGTTCGATATGATGGTAAAGTACTTTTTGTGAATTAAAAAGTGCTTTGAAAATAAAACTTACAATTTCCGAGTTCAGAAATGCTGACAAGGCTTTTGGTGGGATTTTGTTGTCATTAATGATAAAAAAGTTTATACTGTTAAGCAAAAATCTTCCTTTATCGTCATAAGCAGTTATAAGTGTATCGGAAATGAATTTATAGCAAATTTTCTTCTGAGTGTATTTCTCATATTTACAGCATTGTTGTAGAATTTCGGGATTATACTTAAAGTAAAATTTTGCATCATGGAAAACAAATTTTTTTAGTTCTTTTCCGGTGTAGATTGGAAAAAAATCATTGTCTTTAGGATATTTATTAAGAACTTCGTTGTTATTTCCGGTAACAATTCCGAGTCCGAATTTGCATTTATTTTTGAGATTAAATGATGGAGTTTTCAGGATTTTTTTAATTTTTTTTAGTTCCTCTGAATTCGAAATTTTCGGAGGACGAAATTCATTTTTTTCGAGGATATCTTTTTCTAATTGTATTGCTTCGGAATCATTCACAAGTGTAATAGATTGTTTCCCGTATGAAATTTCTAGTCTAATTATTCTTGACATTACTCCCTTGAACACTTGGCCGAAGAAATAAATTTTTACTTGGTGGTTTTCCGAAAAAATTAATTTTCGGATATTGTAATGTTGCTTTACATACAAGACTGACTCGGGGAGAATATATATAAGTTTTGTTTTGGGCTTAATGTTTTGTATTCCTTTAAGTAAGGCAATCGAAAAACTTTCGGCAGATTTAATTTCAGGATATGATTTAATGAGTTTTCGTTTTTGTCCGTAATTAATTTTTAAACCGTAAGGCGGATTGGTAATAATGTAATTGCAATAATCCGGAATTTTTGTTTCAGGATTTATAATATCAACGATTTCTGTATTTATTAGTTTATCACAGGAGCCAAAGAAAAGAGCAAAATTTACTTTTGCAATTTTCAAAGCCGTTGGGTCAATATCTCGCAGCAGTATTTTTTGGGGGTCGTGATTTTTAAGGATAATGTTTAATATCAGACTTCCGGTTCCAGAACAAGGATCTATAATATATTTATCTGATGGAATTTTTATATCTGTTGTAATTTGATTTGGGCTAAAGTATGCTCCGCATTGAGATTTATCCGCAACAGGACGGATAGATTCATAAATATATCCTGCAAAATCTACAGCATTATGCGGAAAACTAAGTGACTTGAACTCTGCATAAAGTTTCGAAATATTTTTTTTATCCTGATTATACCAATCATTCAAAAAATTTTGAAAAGTTTTATTCGGACAAAAAATTTCCAGTTTACTTTTGATTAGATTACATGATATGAGCTTTTTATTCTCTAGTAGAATTAAACAAATAGCACAAGCAATTGAATCAGGGTGCTGTTTATTTTTTGTTATTTCAATAATTTTATTTAATACTACTTTTGAGGAATGGTTATTTAGTACAGAGCTGTCAGTAAGTGATTGTTTCTGGGTGCGATTAGTACGTTGGGTAAGTTTTCCACTTTTCTTTATTTTAAGTAAAATTTCTTGAAATTCTTCTTCGTTTAGATGTTTATTTGTGTTTTGTAAGCGTATTACGCCAAGTTTTAGCCAATTATTCAGAGTAGCAGGCGATATTTTGAGTTCTTTTTCTATATCCTTAAGTGTTTTCAATAGATATAAATTTTTGTAAAAATAGAAAAAGAATTTTGTGTTATAAATTTAAAAATAAGATTAGGTCAAAAATTTTTTTTAAAAATATTTGGAAAATTAAATAGAAATAACTAACTTGCATACAAAAAAGGCGAGTTTCCCCGCCTTAAATGTTTTCACAACGGATAAAAATCCTTATTGTGAATTGCTTACAATGATGCAAAGATATAAAATAAATTTTAAAAAACAAATATTATGGCAAAAAAAATTTTAGGAATTGATTTAGGAGTTTCTTCGATAGGTTGGGCCTTGATTGAAGAAGCCGAAAATGAGAATAAAATTATTTCAATGGGAGTTCGTATTATCCCTCTTTCTACAGATGAAACAGATGAATTTAGTAAAGGAAATACAATTACTAAAAATCAAGATCGAACTACCAAAAGAACACAGCGCCGCGGATACGATCGCTATCAAATGAGACGAAAAGCATTGACAAAGGTTCTTATTGAAAATGATATGTTCGATCCTGAACTTTTCAAATTAAAAGCTCTTGAGTTGTGGGGTTTAAGATCTAAAGCAGTAAATGAACAAATTTCGCTAAAAGAATTGGGAAGAGTATTGTATCATTTAAATCAGAAGCGAGGTTATAAAAGTGCACGAAAAGTAGAAAATGAAGAAAAAAAGGATACTAAATATGTTGAGGAAGTAAAAAATCGTTACGATGAATTAAAAAATCAGGGAATTACCATAGGACAAAAGTTTTATAATGAACTATTGCGTGATTCTTATTATAGAATTAAAGAACAAGTATATCCACGTGAAGCATATATCGAAGAGTTCGATAAAATTATGGCTTATCAACAAAAATTTTATCCTCAGATTTTAACCAATGAAATTATTGATAAGATTAGGAATGATATTATTTATTATCAACGTCCGTTAAAATCTCAAAAATCACTTGTTAGTGTTTGTGAATTTGAGGGAAAGTGGATTAAAATTACTGAAAGCAAAGAAATCTTTATTGGTCCAAAAGTAGCTCCAAGAACTTCTCCATTATTTCAAGTTTGTAAGATTTGGGAAACAATTAACAATATTGAAATAAAAAATAAGAATGGTGAAAAGTATAAAATTACTATAGAAAAGAAAAATGAAATTTTTCAATTTTTAGATAATAACGAAAAGATTACACAAAAAGAACTTTTTAAGATTTTAGATTTAAATTCTTCGGATGGCTGGTATGGCAATAAGCAAATACAATCAGGGTTGCAAGGGAATATTACTAAATCAAAAATTTTAAAAGAACTTAAAAATTACTCATACGATAACTCTATTACAGATTTTAATATTGAAATAGAAGATACCGGTTCTGAAACGTATCTTTTAGACAGAAAAACAGGTGAGATATTTGATTTTCAACCAAGACTAAGAGTGAGTCCTAACATTGAAAAACAACCTCTTTATCAATTATGGCATGTGATATATTCTGTTGATGACGAAGAAGAATGCAAGAATGTTTTGATTAAAAAATTCGGGTTAATTGAAGAAGCTGCTGAAAGGCTTGCAAGAATTGATTTTAAAACACCGGGTTTCGGCAATAAATCAGTTAGAGCAATGCGGAATATTTTACCTTACTTAATGAAAGGATATCATTATAGTGATGCTTGTTCGCTTGCTGGATATAATCATTCTAATTCATTAACAAAAGATGAGAATTTACAGAAAAAATTGAAGGATAAAATTGAATTATTGCAAAAAAATAGTTTAAGGCAACCTGTTGTTGAAAAAATTTTAAATCAACTAATAAATTTAGTAAACGCAATTATTGATGAGAAGCGAGGCTGGGTAACAAGAGAAGAAAGACTGAACAATCAATTTGAGATCAGGATTGAATTGGCCAGAGAATTAAAGCAAACCAAAGAAGAAAGAAATAAAACTTTAAAGAATCAAAATGATCGCGAAAAACAAAATAAAATAGCTGCCGAGAGGCTTGCCGAATATAGATTAAAAGCCACTCGCAATAATATTATTAAATGGCGTTTGTTTCATGAAATGACGCGAGATGAATCAAAAATAAACGCTCAATGCATTTATTGCGGCAAAATGATTGGAATAGCTGATGCTCTTACCGGAAATGGAGTTGATGTAGAACATATTATCCCTAAATCATTGTTATTTGATGATTCTCAAGACAATAAAACATTATCTCACAGAGCTTGTAATGCCGAAAAAGGAAATCGAACTGCCTATGATTATATGAAGGCAAAAGGTGAAGAGACTTTTAATACTTATGTTGAGAGAGTAAAAAAACTTTATGAAAATAAGCTTATTTCTAAAAGTAAACGTGATAAATTATTAATGTCGGAAGATAAGATACCCGATGATTTTATTAACAGGCAACTTAGAGAAAGTGCATATATATCAAGGAAAGCTCGTGAAATATTGAGTACCGTTTGTTACAATGTTTGGAGCACATC
>LUZK01000153.1 GCA_001603595.1 Bacteroidales bacterium Bact_19 | reverse complement strand
TTTTGGAAAGATTTTTTCAATAACAAAAAAAAAGGCTGCCAAAATTGACAGCCTTTTAATTTTCTTGTTAATATTTATTCTTTAACAAATTTAATAATTACATAATTTTCATCTTTTTCAATTTTTATAAAATAAATGCCTTCAGATAAACTGCTAATGTTAATAGATACATTTTCCGAGTTGTATGAATTATCCATAATAATTTTACCAGAAACTTCCATAACAATAACTCTGTCAATACCAACGGGCAAGTTAATATTAATTATATCCGAGGCAGGATTTGGATAAACGGTCAATCCCTCAGCAAAATTTTCCGGAACTGAGCTAACAATAATAATATCACTTTCACGACGATAATTTAAAGTATAAACACCATAAGAATAATGTATTACACCAATAATATCATAAACGGTATTTAATTGTTCTTCAAAACTGAAAGCTCCATTATCTTTGCATAACAAATCTCCGCTTCCATCATTTACTTTCCATTGTCCATAAGCCATATTTGCTTCTGTACATGTAGCATTAACAACTTTTACAAGACATGCTTCATATTTTTCGGCACCGGCTTCACCTGTAGGAACAACAACAGGAGCAGCTACAATACCATCGGGAGCAACAACTGAAAAATAAGTTACATCCTTAATTTCAGTCATCCCAAAGTTTTCATTTACTTTCCCGGCAATGACAACAGAATCCCCTATTGCAGGAGAATTAGCTAAGTCATATACATAAATACTTCTCCATTCTCCACCCCCTTGCTGAACGTAATAACCTTTGTGATAAGGAGTACCGTTGAAATTAGCAGAAACAACACCGCGAATCCATACATTTTCTCCGTTTAATGGAGAATCTCCATTTGTATTTGTGGTATATTGAATGTCATAAATATCAGTAAATGCTGGGCCTGATAAATCAACAGTAAAGTTAATAATTACAATTACCGGATTAGTTAGAGGATTGTTCGACATATCAACAAGCTCAAGTCTTAAAGAATGTTCTCCAGCAGTAAGCCCTGTTAATAAAATTGGACTGGCTGTAACATAAGATGTTGCTCCACCATCAAGAGACCATGATACTTTACCGTCGGTTCCTAAATTGAAATTAGTAACTGTAAATTCAACGCTCAAATTATCATTATAAATAGTAGAATTATTAGCCGGAGATGTTACTGTTAACATTGGAGATGTAGAAACACCATTATCAATAATGTCATCAGCACTACGAGGTAAAATTTTCCATTCACTG
>LUZK01000152.1 GCA_001603595.1 Bacteroidales bacterium Bact_19 | reverse complement strand
GTCGGTGCTACTGCGTCTGTTATACATTCTACCGTGCTTGAACCGTCAGCTGGTACCACAGGTGGTATACTGATATCAACATTATAAGTGTAAGTCCAATCAGCACTTGTTCCATCACATGCAACGTATCGGTAACGATACAGCACAGTGCCTTCACAAGTTAAAGGATCAGGATTATATTCTATTCCAATAAATATCGGAGCAACTACTCTGCCACATCCGTCATTAATATTTGCCGGAGGACCTGGATTAACAGCGTTTGACAAACATTCGACAGTGGTTGAAACGTTAGCAGGTGTTACTAACGGAATATCATAATTTATAGTATAAACAAAATTCCAATCACTCCAATTTCCGGCACAATCAGAATAGCGATATGTATATGTTCTAGTACCTTCGCAAGTAATTGGATTAGGATTGTCAACCACACTTAATAATACAGGTATAATATTATTCCCACAAATATCTGTTACAGTAGGTGTGATCGGCGAAATTGCATCTGAAACACAAGAAACTGCTAGGCTTCCATCAGCCGGTACTATCGGAGCAATTGATGGAATAACTGTAATTGTTTGCGTAACATTTATTGAATTGCCGCAATCATCACTTACAGAAAAAGTTCTTGTGATATTTTCAGGACAATAATTTCCGTCAGAAACATCGGAAACCCAAGTAATATTAGGACTTAAAGTACAATTATCTGAAGCATCTGAAACAACGCTTACATTCGGTATAGGAACATCCGAAATGCAATTTACTGAAATCGGATCAGGATTACTTGCTGTTGGGGGAATTATGTCTGTTACTCTTGAAATAAATTGATCACAACTAGCAGAACATGTTCCGTTATCAACAGTATATGTTCTTGTGGTAATTGAAGTACATCCATTAACTGTATTATCAACATAAGATATTGAGGTTGCATAAGTATAACTTCCACCAAGACTTATAAAATCAAGTAAAGTAGTAGCTCCTGCCGGTATTGACTGGTTACATAAATTAATATTTATGTCAGGAGGACAAGTAATCGTCGGGCAACAAATACTTACATTAACAATTGTACTTGCTGAAGCAGTACATCCTGTAATAGTATTTGTAAGTGTTACAGTATATGTACCATCATTAACTAATTGTGCATTTGAAATTGTTGGATTTTGAAAATTAGAGCTAAATCCATCAGGGCCTGACCAAGAATAATCAGTTCCTCCTGAACCGTTTGCAGTTAATTGTAAATTATCTCCTACACATAAAGGCCCATTATTAGAGGCAGAAATAACTGGTGCAGGATTGATTACTACATTAGTCGTTGCTGTTGCTGTACAACCTGCTCCACTTGTTACCGTTACTGTATAATTCCCTGCCATCGCAGTGGTTACTCCTGCTCGAGAAGGATTCTGACTACTTGATGTCCATCCACCGGGTCCTGACCA
>LUZK01000063.1 GCA_001603595.1 Bacteroidales bacterium Bact_19 | reverse complement strand
ACATAAAAAGTTGAGTCATAATAAAATTCTATTTTTTTAGCCATAATTATGTTATCGTTACCGAGTAATTTCTCAATTTCAAAAAAGTAAATTTGAAAAATATTTCTTGTTCCGTTATTATTTCCAATATCACCTATGTAAATGTGGGAATCGCTTTTACAAATATCTTCCCAGTCAATATTTTTTGCATTTACAATTTCTTTTGTGGTGAGAATCTTACCGTTTGCAGTATCAATTTTATATAAAAGAGCTTTATTGCCGGAATCGTTATGAGTCCAGAAAGTACCATTAGTGTATAACAAGCCGGAAGTTTCCCTAACGGAATTGTCGAGAAAAGTTTTAAAACTGATTTCAATTTTTTGAGCGAGAATGCAATTAAAGACAAGTAAAAAGATGATAAATATTGATAAAGTATTTTTATTCATACCCGTCTCCGTATTCTTTCATAAATTCTTCGGCTTTTTCCACCATATTTTTGGACCCGACAAAGAAAGATGTTCTTTGATGAATATCGGTAGGAACGATTTCGAGTATTCTATTACCATATCCGTCAGTAGCTAAACCACCGGCTTGTTCTGCAAGAAAAGCAATAGGATTACACTCGTACAGCAAACGTAATTTTCCGTTTGGCGAAGAGGCAGTTTTAGGATAAATATAGATGCCACCTTTTAAAAGATTTCTGTGAAAATCTGCTACAAGAGATCCAATGTACCTGGATGTATAAGGTCTGTTAGTCTCGGGGTCATTTTCCTGACAATATTTGATGTATTTTTTTACACCAAGCGGGAATTTTATATAATTACCCTCGTTTATTGAATAAATCTTTCCGGATTTGGGAGTAACCATAAAATAGTGCGACAGACAAAATTCTCCGATAGAAGGTTCATAAGTAAATCCGGTAGTTCCCAAACCTGTAGTATAAACGAGCATTGTTGAAGATCCATAAATTATATAACCGGCAGCAACCTGTTTAATCCCGGGTTGCAAAAAATCCTTTTTGCTTATACGTTGACCGTGCGGAGTGATACGTCTGTAGATAGAAAATATTGTTCCAACAGAAACATTTACATCAATATTAGAACTTCCATCGAGCGGGTCTATACAAATAACATAATTGCCATCACGGGACAGGTCATCATCAAAAACAATTATTTCATCTTTTTCTTCGGAAGCAACTCCACACACAATACCAGAGGCTTGAAGAGCTTTTGTAAAAGTTTCATCTGCAAACACGTCAAGTTTCTGCTGACTTTCGCCTTGCACATTTATATTGTTGGTTTCTCCGATTATACTTGCTTCCAAACCGGCTTTGTTAACCATATTATTAACAATTTTTGCAGCCAGTCCGATATGGCTTAATAACCTTGATAATTCACCTTTAGCATAAGGAAATGCTGATTGTTTTTGAATGATAACTTCATTAAGTGTTAAAATTCGTGATGCAGCCATAGGATTTTTTTTGCTAAATTATAAATATTTTTGTTACGGTTAAAGATAAATATTTAACTTTATCGAAAATTTTAATAAATAAAAATAAATAATTATGAAAAAGAATTTTAAAATCATTTCCTTGTTATTTTTAGCAAGTATTATGATTGTTTCTTGTGTTGTAAAGCAAGAGATATATTTTAAAAAGGACTTCTCAGGAAGTTATAAATATACTTTTGATTTTACAGAGTATTCTAATGCGATGAGCGGAGAAGAAGGCTCGGACTCAACAAAACTTAAAAACGAAGATTTTCAGGAATATCTTGAATCTATTCGAGAATCACTTACTACAATTCAAGGTCTTAATAACATTAAAATCATTAACGATGCCGACAATGGAAAAATTTATTATTCATTCGATTTTGATGGAGTTGAGTCACTAAATCAAGCTCTTGTTTATAGTGGTGCAATGTACAATGAAAATATGGCACAAAACCCGCCTTATTTTACAAGAAAAAAGAAAAATCTAACATTTAATCGTCCTGCTAACCCAATGCCCAAAGAGAGTGAAGATGGGGAAGATACAAGTTATATGAATGATTTTTTTAAATGGGAGTTTTCCATCACCTTTGAATCCGAATTAAAAAAATATGATATAATGAATGATACTGCAGTAAAAATTACAAATGCTAATCATACTTTTACAGAATTCGGAAATATTTACGACATTTCTGATAAGAATGTTAAATGGCAGTTTAAAACTAAGTAGTTTATTTTTGGCAATTTGATGAAAAAGTGCTTAGTTTGTGGTACTGATATTCGTGAAGAAAAACCCTTAAAATCAGGTAAATATAATATTTACAAATGCTATTACTGTGGTATTGTTTTTTCTTTACCTTTGCCTACGCATGAAGAATTAATAAACTATTATCAAGGATTTGTCTTCGAAAAACCTAACGAAAAAGAAATTTCTAAGCTCATAAAAAAATCTCAATTGCAAATAAAACGATTATTCAATTTGAGCACAAACAACAAGAATAAACTATTTCTTGATTACGGTGGAGGTGTTGGTATTAACTGGAAAGGAGCTAAAGACTCCGGACTTATTTCGTATTATTTTGATATTGACAACCAAGCTAAAAATTTTGCAAAGGCAAATCTCGGATTATCGGATGAAAATATTTTGTCGGGAAATGACAATTCATTGACATTTGATTATATACTTTGCGATAATGTAATTGAACATATTCCTGATCCTGCAAAATTAATTGAGAGTTTATACTCAAAACTAAATCATGGCGGAAAACTAATTGTTAAAACTCCGGCAGCATCCAACACCGAAACTTTTTTAGTTCCGAGAGTTCTGTATATTTATCTGAAAAAATCCTTGCAACAAAATTCCATTGGCACAGCCTTGACTTATACTTTTAAACACAAATACCATCATTGCGATCCTCCAAGACACATATACTCTTTCTCGAAGAAATCTTTAAAAATTTTATCAGAAATAATTATTAATGAAAAATCCCATATAAAATTCAATTATTACAGCATTCCTTTCTTCAAATATGCTTTTTTCAATCAATTCAAAAAGGCACATAATTCTTTTTTTAAAATTCTCATTTTCATAGTTTTATTCCCATTCATATTAATGGAATCAATTCTTGAATTCTGCAGGATTATTTTAGTAAAAGTAAGAGTTTTAAAGCCATCGGGATTAATTGCAGTAATTGAAAAAAATCACTAAAAATCTCCCCAACGTGGTATATTTTGGTTAAAGTCCAATAGGTCAATAACTCGGGAGGAAATTCCATCAACGAGTTGTTCAATATTCTGAGGTTTCATGTAGAATGAAGGACTTGCAGGCATGACAATTCCACCGGCAAGAATAATTTTACGCATATTTTCTATGTGAATAAAATTTAATGGAGTTTCCCGAATTAAGAGAATTAGTTTTTTGCGTTCCTTCAAAACTACATCAGCAGCCCTTGAAATTAAATTATCAGATGTTCCGTTTGCAATTCTACCAAGTGTTCCCATAGAGCATGGGACTATAACCATAGCAAATGGAGCTGCCGACCCGGAAGCAAAAGGAGCATAAAAATCATTGTTATCGTAAATTTTTAACTCCGAATTTTCAAGAAAGTCATCACCTGTTTCATATTTAAGAACGTCAAGACCATTTTTCGAAATCACCACGCTGATACTAATAGTTTCGCCGCAGGATTTAAGATACAAAAGCCTTTGAATCAGGCTTTTGGCATAAATAGACCCAGAAGCCCCGGTGATTGCCACTACAATATTTTTATTGCTTTCAGAATTCATAACGTAAAATTAAGCTTTGATTCTGATTATACTGACCTCTATTAAACCAATAAGTCTGTCCACCGGGATGACTTCTAACAGGAAGCATAAAATTAGTATAAGAAAATCTCCATGTAAAAAACATTTTTTTTGAAAACCTGTAAGTTATTCCCATCTGATGGGCAATTTCATATTTTTTAAAAGGTCTCCCAAACTCCGGATTCAAAGGTCCTGTCATATCTTCTTCGAAGCCTTTTATCAAATAACCATAGGATAATCCTAGGTCAATAAGCAAATCTTTTGGAAATTTATACTTAAAAAGTCCGGGAATTTCTATTTTTTCAATTTTTTTACTAAAAATAACCGGCACTTCAATGTAATCGAGATTAATGGAATAATAGAAAACCAAATCTCCCCATTCATTTCTCTGAACTTCTTTACTCCCCTTACGTTTATATTCCATTCCTAAAGAAAATTCCCAGTTATTTCCTAAAGTATTACGCACATAAGCCCCTCCTAAAGGCGAAAGTTTATGATATCCACCATAAGTATCACCATCAACCTGAGAAAAAATAATACCGCCTGATATGCCGCCGTAAAAATTCTGGCTATAAGAAATATTATAACTGAAAAATAATAAAATTGTGATATTTATTAATAATCTTTTCATTGTACTTTTATCATTTCTGCCTGAAGCACTTCATAAGTATCTACATCATACACAAATGCGACAATAAAGCAATTTTGAATTTTCCAATCATTCCCTTTAGTAATGGAATAAGACTTAGTATATTCATCACCTAAAACAGTAACATTTGTATTATTCTTAATAACCTCTCCCCATGCTCCATTGAAACCTGCTCTCAAAACATGATTATGCTCGTAGTTTGGAATATCTTTAGGTGTTTTGTTATAATCGGTTTGCCAATTTATTATATGTTCCTCAATAATAAACACAGTTAAAGCAATTTTTCTTGAATTTGTTACACTAGTTTTGACTTTGATATCTGCTTTTACAATATCATTTTCATTTGAATATTCCGGTTGAATTTCGATAAGATATTCAGGAAAAGAGCTTATGAATTTTGCTACTTCCGTAGGCCATGCAGTATGGGATAACAATTTTTCTTTGGCTAGATTATTAACTAATCCGATAGGCAAAGTGAGTTCTCCATAATAACCTGGTTCTGTCATTCTTCCACCGAGATAATCTCCAATATCTGTACGAAAATCATAGTAATAAGGTTGGGTAGAATCTGACCCTGTAACACGAGCAAAAGCAGTGCAGTGAATAGCTATCGGAATCACGGCTTCGTCATAAATGTTAATTAGAGAATTAATAGTTTCATGAGCTCTGGGACAATTTCCACATTTATGGCCGGTGAAATCATAAATCAAGATTTTACGCCCATGCCAAACAAACACTCCTTCTTTGGTATAAGGCTCTTCGATAATATCGCAAGAGGTAGCAAACATTCCCAATAAAAAACTTATAACTGCGAATTTTATATATTTCATACTTATAATTTTAAAATGTTGATGAAATAGAAACAAATACTCCGTTAGATGCAGGCACATTTCTACAAACTCCTCCGATACACATAACTCCTGCACGTTGTTTACCGTAGCTTAACTGAATTCTTGTGCCTCCGCTAATATGACCAAATCCAATACTGTAATAATGTTTTTTTGATTCAGGATTGCCATAATTCCAGTTATCAAAAACAGTAAAAAACCAACCCGGTAATGAATATTCAATCATTCCCAATACCCAGCTGCCTTCGTCTTGTTTTGTGAACATATGTTGAATTTCCGTTTTTAGTGCCGAAGAATTTTCAAATTTATAAGTCATGTCAACAATACCAATATGAGCATAAACATTTCCGTGTCCGGTAATTCCCCTTAAAACATCATAATTATAAATCAAATATACATAAGAAAAATTGGAGAGAATCTTTTTACTCCATTTTTTAGAAATTTCAAAATTTATATCTTGGAAATATAATTTATCGCCAATGCTGAAAAATTTTGTATTGTAGCCATAAGTTCCGGAAGCAGGTGGAAATACCGGAGTAGAATCATTTATTTGTGTTTTTTTGATATCATGAGCTCTTGAATAATTCAGGCTTACATTTGTACCGTATTTACCTCCGAGCAAGGTATTTTTAGGAATTTTATACATTATTTCGGCTTTAGCTCCCCACTCCCCATTAGGTTGAGTAGCATAAGGATAGAAAGCCGGCAAAACATAAATATGGTTTTTAGTAATTTCCGGAAGTTGATTAATGTTCAGATCGGTAAGAGATGCATTTCTATCGCTTCTGAAGGCCATATTATCAACCCATTTTGTTGACAAAACAATTCCTAATCCTTTTTTTGCATAACTGGTGTTAATAAGCAAAGCCTGTCCCGGTTTGAATATGTAAGAATTATCCAAAGAAGGATCATTAAATTTATAGGCATATTCACTATTGATGTCAAAATTTTTGTATCTGATCATTATTCTACCCGACATTGCAGCAACATTATCCGGGAGATTATAAAGCGGATGGCCTTCATGCTGAAATTTACTAACAAAGCTTCCTCCGATATTGAGCCTTAAAGAACTTTCTTCGAGAGATTGAAAAACTTCATTAATTTGGATTGTTCCATCAAAACCACGAATAATTCCGGGTCCGTGGTTCCAATAATAACGCTGTTTTGCAATAAGTCCTGTAAGGTTAATCCCTTTAAACAGTTGGTATTTTATTCTGAAACCATCCAGAGCATTGTCAACTCCGAGCATTTTTTCTTCGTATGAACGCAAGACAAGACCATTTCCGAATTGTTCATAAAAATTTCCAACAGTTATTTCTAAATCATCTTTAGAAAACATAGCCCATCGGAAAGGAATACCTATTCCGTCATTAATTCCGCCGGAATTGGGATATCCCAGCAAGGTATTCATATACCCCTCGTATCTGAAACCGGCACTGAAGTTTTGATTAGAATAAATAAAATTAGCCCATGAATTTACTAGCATATATTCTTTAACGGCAGTTGCACCAATAGATTGGTCTTCGATATAATATTGAGCGTCGGTTTGAAAATTTCCTGTAATTTGACCTGAATTATTTTCAGTATTTTCCTGTGCCAATAAAGAAAATATTCCTAAACCTGCGAGGTTTAAGAATAAAGTAAATATTTTTTTCATTTACAATTTTTTTTAGTTTTATTTAATTGGTTGACCTTTTGAAACCTTTTTAATTACATCAAAAGTTTTATTTTCGTCCCCGTCGAGATAAGTTTTATGTTGCCAAACAATTTTGCCTTTTCCATCGAGTAAGAAAGTGTGAGGAACTTCGCCAACATTCATTGCACGTTTAAAATCGCCGTTTTCATCAAGATAGACATCAAATTCCCAGCCTTTAGATTTAACAAATGGGCCTACAGAATTTGAGCTGCGAGAATTATCAGTTGAAATTGCAATAATTCTTACGCCTGTTTCCTCCTTCCAATCATCATAATTTTCATTAAAAGCATTCAGTTCTTTAATGCAAGGTTTGCACCAAGTAGCAAAAAAACTGATTAAAACCGGCTTCCCATTATTATTAATAATAGATTTTGTATTTACGGTTTTTCCATTTAAGTCCTTTAATTGAACAGCAGGTACATCCTGGGCAAACATGCTTAAAGCAAAAATTACAAGCGATAATGATAAAATAATTTTATTCATAATTTAGTTGTTTTTTGCAAAAATAAAAAATTTAAAAATTAAATCAATAATACAAAAAACATTCCGAAAAATTCGGAATGTTTTTTATTTAAAGTTTATCTAACGATTAGAAGTTTATTTGTTAAAGTAATATTGTTTTTAGTTACTTTCACAAAATATGTTCCTACCGGAAGGTTAGAAATGTCAATAGTGTTATAAGTATTAGCATTTTGAATCTGATAAACAATCTGTCCGATATTGTTTAGTATATTTATTTGAGCATCTTTAACATAATTAATATTTAAAATATCACTTGCTGGGTTAGGATAGATAGAGATTTTTTCTTCAGGAATATCATTAACATTAACCAAACTGACAACCGGAATTTTTTCTGCATTTAAAACTTCTCTGTTATTAACGTCTCCTGTATCCCAGTTATTAACAAAGGCTACCAGGTATAATTTATCTGGATTCCATGCCTGATCATGAGTATAAGTGAAAGTTTTTGAATAAATAGTGCCGTTTTGATTTGAAGTAATAACATTCTGGTCGCCGAAATTAGCTGAGATAGCTTTACGCATTACATTTTTATGATTGTAAGTACCTGTAACACCTGCCTGTGTACCAGATACACCGTCTTCGATTATGTAAAGGCTTAATCTTAAATATTCATTCCGCACATTTCCCAAAAGTTCACCGGAGACAGTAACTTCAATTTGTCTTGTATCGGGATTATAAACACCTTCCATATTAACGGTAACATAAGCAGGAGCATTTCTTCTTTGATCAATTAAACCGGGAGTATATGAAGCATCGGGGAAGAAAACAGATCCCGGATCTCCATCAGGAGAAAGGAAGGTTCTGTCGAGCATAATTGCAGGAGCATAGGTTGATCCCCCTGCATTATAGAACACTAAGAGTTGTGTATTTTCCGGTATTGTCATTGCATCGGTATAATATCCAGCATGGTGAGCAACCCAAATTACATTAGGACGAGTATTTAACCAGTTTGTTATATTTGTTGTAGCTGCAGGGCAATTTGGACATTGAGCTGTAGTAAATTGTTCGAGAAGAACCTTTCTTTGAGTTGAATTTGTATTTATATAAAGATTTTTTGATAAAATGTTATCGTTTTCGTTATCTGCTACTCCGTTAGGTAAAAGAACTTCTACAGTTAATTCGTAAATTCCCTCTTCAGCAAAATTAACAGGGATATTATGAGTAAAATCTACTGTTTGTCCTGAAGCTACGTTGCAGGTTTTAGTATATATTTCAGAAGGTTCACCGGGGGCAATTGTGTATCTTACTTGAAATGAAGTAAGGTTAAGAGTACCTCTATTTTCGACCTTACCTTTAATACTTATATTTTGACCGGGTGATCCATAATAATCAGTAGTAATTTCAAGAAGTCTTATTTCGTTTTCGGGACATCCTGTACCCATACCGGTTACACTAGCCACACTTGAAAATTGCCCACCTTGACCGATTAGAACTTCGTCATAATAAACTTTATAATACCCGTTTCCATAAGAGCAGCAGATTCCATCACCATAAGAATCGTAAATGAAAAATGCATAACATTCATCCCCACTTACCTCTTGTTCAACAATAAAAAGCTGTCCTCCACTCACATTAGTATAGGGACCTCCTTGCACTATTACAGCATCGGTAAGTGAATTTTTAAGTTTCCATGTGGTTTCTGAACCGTAATTATCAGTTTGGACTTCGATTTTAATGGTATGTTGAGCAATAGCTATTGACATACCAAGAATCATCAAACAAAGGGGTGATAAAAATTTTCTCATAAATTCAAAATTTAGTTAATATTTTATTTAAGCCTTCAATTGCTAAAATAGATTTTAATTTAATTAAAATGGTTGCATAATATGAAAATTATACAAGGAGCTTGTTTATACCCAATAAGCAATAAGCTCTTTTTACTTGTTCCGATATTATAAAATAAAAAAAGTGATAATTCTGACTAAAAATTTTTTGTTTTAATAAAACCAAAAAGATAAAAGATTAACTTTGCAAAAAATAAAGTTTTTATGAAAAGAACCTTTACAATTATCGGATTGATTTTAATAAGCTATTTCATTTGGGGGCAATCGTCTTTTGAGGTGTTAAATGTGCAAAATGAAGTAATTACCGGAAACACTATTATCATACCTGTAGGAATTCATGGAGAAGCAGCATATAGCATAAAAATAAGAAATGTAAGTGGCTCTCAGGTATCAGCAAAAATATTTAAATCATATCTTGAAGGACCGGCAGAGGGATCATTTGATTCTATGTGTTCTCCAGAAACTCAAAGCAGTAGCGGTTCGTGCGTAACTTCAACCCAGACCAGTACATTTATTCTGAATCCGGGAGAAATCTCTGGTCCTGCAGAAATGCACTATGAACACGGTTCAACTCCCGGGTTAACCTCGATAAGATATCAAATAAAAAACAATAACAATCCGGATGATTTTGTTATGGTTATTTTAACTTTCTCAACCTTAACCAATTTAACAAATACTCAAATAACCAATTTTGCCGTTTATCCTAATCCTGCAATTAACAACTTTTACGTAGAAAAAAGTAATAACGTAAAAAAATTTAAAATAGAGGTTTATGATGTTTTAGGAAAAATAGTTCATAAATCAGAAATTAGTTCCGCCGAAAAAATACAAATTGATTGCAGCAAGTGGGATAAAGGATATTATTTTGTAAAAATTTATAATGAAGCAAAACTGGAAAAAACAGTAAAAGTTGTAGTAAATAATTAAATAAAACTTCAATATATCAGCCCGGAAATTATCCGGGTTTTTTATGGCCGAACATAATAAAATAGGGACTAAGGGAGAAGAGATTGCTTTGGAGTATCTTTTATCCAAAAATTATAAACTACTTGAAAAAAATTGGAGATTTAAACAAAAGGAAGTAGATTTAATAATGATGGATAAAGAAGTGTTGGTTTTTGTTGAAGTAAAAACTCGCAGTGACAATTTTTACGGTAATCCCGAAGATTTTGTAAACATTAAGAAGCAAAAATTTTTAATTGCTGCTGCCGAACAATTTATAATACAAAACAAATTTGATGGCGAAAGCCGTTTTGACATTATTTCAATAACTTTTGAAAATCAAAACATAAAACTTGAACATATACAGGAAGCTTTTTACCCTTAAAAATATTTAAACATGATAAATTTAAATGATATAAAGTTAGCCTATCAAAAAGTAAAAAATTTTGCATATGTTACTCCAGTGTTAAGTTCAAGCCGAATTAACCAGATAATTGGAGCCGAGATTTATTTCAAAGCAGAAAATTTTCAGAAAGTAGGTGCTTTTAAATTCAGGGGAGCGATAAATGCTCTCAGCATTATAAAAGAAAGCACCGAAATAAAAGAAGTTGTAACACATTCGTCAGGAAATCATGCCCAAGCTCTGGCATTAGCTTCAAAATTATTAGGGCTTAAGGCTTACATTGTTATGCCGGAAAATTCGCCAGAAGTAAAAATAAATGCTGTAAAAGAATACGGAGGTAAAATAATTTTCTGCAAACCAACTTTACAATCAAGAGAGGATACAGCTCAAAAGGTTATAGTACAAACCGGAGCAGAATTTATTCATCCTTATAATGATTATAGAATAATTGCAGGACAGGGGACCTGTGCTCTTGAAGCACTTTCACAAATAAATTTTACCCCTGATTTTGTAATTACTCCTGTTGGCGGTGGAGGATTGCTTTCAGGAACAGCAATAACAGTAAAAGAAACAAATAAAAACATTAAAGTTATTGGTGCAGAACCAAAAAATGCAGATGATGCTAACAAATCATTCAAAGCAGGATATATTATTCCACAAACCAATCCTAATACAATTGCCGACGGATTAAGAACCTCACTGGGAAATAAAACCTTTGATATTATAAAAAATTATGTTGACGACATTTTGCTCTGCTCAGAAAAAAGTATAATTGATGCTATGTTGTTGATTTACGAAAGTTTAAAAATAGTAATTGAACCTTCTGCCGCAGTGCCCTTAGCAACTATTATTGAAAATAATGAACATTTTAAGGGGTATAAGGTTTTAATAATCTTGAGCGGAGGTAATATAGATATAAAAAATTTCAAATGGTTCGCAGAAACCTAAAATTATTAAATTATCATTTATCCAACAATTACTAATACATAGAATATTTATTTATATACATATAAACTTCCAATCTTTTAAATTTTACATAACTTTTATACTAATTGTTATTTTAATAAGACCAAAAATTTAAATAGCTATTTATATTTAAATATCATCGAAATCAAAAATTATTATTTATATGAAAACTAGATTATTATTTGTTTTAATTATTGCTTTTCTAAGCAAATTAGCAGTTTCTTCCACAGGCTGGTACTGGGATTATGTTTTGATAAGCAAAAATGGAGAAACTCCGGCTTATTATTGGATTGGAGAGGATCCGGGCGCACATACACAACTATCTGGTTATGATTTTGGAACAGTATCAACACTTCAAATAACCGGAGCAGATATGAGATATTGGAGTGATACACAAGATAGGACAGGCAGTGCATTCTACTTTTTAATAAGAGGTTTAGATAACGTAATTTATGTTGGTCCGACAGAAATTATAATGGATCAAGAATATTTAAGTGGTAATGATTATAGAGGAACTATATTTTCGTTTCAAATTAATTTACTTGAAAATCTTAAACCCAACACAGAATACAAGTTGGAAATTTATGCAAAGCATTGGGGGACAAACCAAGGAGACAACTGGTTGTCGAATAATGGACTAAATTATGTTGCAAATTTCAAGACATCTCCGGTAATGGTTTTTGGAGCAAATGAAATTATTGATGGAACGGGATATTCAGGATTAAAATTAGCAGTTAATTCAATAAATAATACAAACTCTCAGCTTAATAAAGAGATTGAAATAAGAATTGGTAGTTCCTTAACTGAAACTTCACAGTCACAGCTATATTTTAAAAATTGGAAGAATTTAACAATATTTCCTACCGAGGACAGCATTGTAATAGAAGGTGAGATAGCAAATTCTTTGATCAGACTAAATAATGTAAAGTATGTTGTAATTGACGGAAGAAAAAACAAAACAGGAAGTGATATTTCACTAACAATAATAAATTCGAGCAATAGTACAAATGCATCAGTAATCGACTTTATAAATGGTTCGAAATATAACATTGTCAAATATTGTAAAATTAAAGGTCAAACTCAAGCAACAACAAATGGATTAATTTTCTTTGGGGGATCAACAAGCGTTGAAGGTAATAGTTATAACAAAGTTTTAAATAACGAAATATCAGGAATAAGCGACAATGAAAGACCCCGAAATGCTATATCATCAAATGGTAGTAACGGTAAAGAAAACATTTATAACGAAATTAAAAACAACAAAATTTTTAATTTTATAAATAAAGAAGCTAGTTCAAATGGTATAAATTTAAATTATAATTCAAATTACTTTACAATAGAAAACAATAGCATTTACGAAGAAGTAGAAAATCTAGAAATTCAGGGCAGATATTTATATTATGCCATAATATCCAACAACAATTCGGTTGTTTACATAAAAAATAATTATATAGGAGGGAATGCTCCGGAAGCACAGGGAGTATGGAAATTTGTTGGAAAAGAAACAGATGGAAAAATATCAGCACCATTTAGTTTTACCGCAATTAGAGTATCTGGTAAAAATGATGAGAGTAGTATAGTTGAAAATAATACTATAAAAGGATTTCACATGATAACAGGAGGTCTCGACAACAATCACGATACATGGGATGGTATATATATTAACTCAGGAAATGTAATTGTGAGGAATAATACAATAGGAGCACCAGAAGGTAATGCATCAATATATGTTGAGGCAACAAACGGAGGAACAATAGCTACTTCTCACGGGATACTTAACAACAGTCAGGGGAAAATATATATAAACTCAAATATTATTGGTTCGATTGAAATAAAAGGAGCTATAGACTATTCACATTCATTTGAAAGCATTTATCTCCGAGCTTCTAATTCTACAGCTTATATAACTGACAATTTAATAGGAAGTACGACAACTACAAAAAGTATAAATGTAAGTGGAACAGCAATAAATTCAAATTATAAACAGGATGTTTACGGCATTTACAGCGCATCTCAAGGAACAACTTACATTTATCGCAACACTATTGCAAATCTGCATAATTCATATACCGGGACAAATTCATTAGCACGTACACGTGCAATCAGGATAATTAATGGTTCGAATTATGTTCAGGATAATATAATTTTTAATATTTCTTCAAATTCAAATCAAGCTGCAGATAATAATAATTCAGGAGCAGTAATTGGTATAGACCTATCTTCAAATCAATCAGGATTTATAAATAATATTATAGGTAACAGAATTTATAATCTAAATGCTGACAATAACAACTCAAATGCAGTTTCTTGTTTTGGAATTTATTTTAATGGAGCTAACAATAATGAAAGAAACATAATTGCTGAAAACTTTGTATATAATGTAAATTCAACAAGTACAAATATTAACACTTTGATTATTGGAATACATATTATGAGAGGAAATAATATAGTTTACAACAACATCATATCGCTAGGAACAGAAATCCCTTACGGGTACAGAATATATGGAATTTGGGATGATGGATTAAGCAATAACAATAATAATATTTATTTTAATACTGTATTGATAATGGGAAATGTTACTATTGGCAGTACTACATCAGTTGGAACAGCAATATGGAATTCGAATAATTCATCTGTACGCGACTACAGAAACAATATATTTGCAAGTCAAAGAAAGGTAAACAATTCGGGTAATAATAATTTATACGCCATTAGACTTGGAGGAATAACAAATGTTACAATTGATAATAACAATTATTGGTCTGACGGTAACCGGATAGGACGTATAGGCAGTGGACCTCTCAGAGTTTCACTAGCACAGTGGAGAATTGCAACAGGGCAAGATCAAAACAGTCTTGAAATAAATCCCGATTTTCAGAATAGCAGTGGTAACTGGAATGACCCTCACGACTTTTTAACGGGAATTTACATTAGCCTTCCTGGTATTTCTTTATCTCCAACAGTTACAACAGATTACGACCAGCTCACAAGACTAAATCCTCCAAAAATGGGAGCTTTCGAAAACAATAATTATGTGTGGTATGGAACAGTGAGTACAGATTTTAATAATCCACAGAACTGGGCAGCTTCGGGTTCAGGAATAGTCCCTCCAAATGGTGCTGATGTAATTTTTGCAGCAAATCCGCAGAATGATTGCTATCTCGATCAAAATAGAACAATAAGAAACATAATCATAAACAATTCAACAGGATCAAACAAATTTGTTTTAAACGGAAACAAACTTACATTAACTGGTTCGTTAAATTTCAGCAATGGAGCCCAACTTGATGCAAGAACAAACGGTTCGATATTAGAATTAGCAGGAACTTTAAGTCAAATATTGCCATTAGGGTCAATTACTGATAACGAATTTGCTGGAATTGAATTAAATAATGAATTTGGATTTAATCAAAATGAAGACTTTTTAGTAAAAGAAACTTTAATTCTTACAAAAGGAGCCTATAATATTGGATCTAATACACTATTTATAAATGGGGATGTTTCATTAACCAATGGTAATCTTAATGGTGGAGATAGTTCTATTATTGTTTTTGGAGGTAATGGGAATGCAACAATTTTACCATCAGTAACGCTGAAAGATTTAACAATAAATCGAGTTTCGGGAATTAATCTTTCAGGAGATGTAGAAGTAAAAGAAACTTTATCACTTAGTTCAGGAACACTTAATCTGGATGGAAATAAACTTATTCTCTCGGGGAATTCGCCTACCGGAACAGGAAATATAAACGGTTCGGCAGCAAATTCGGAATTAGTCTGCAATAACATTAATCCGATAATATTATCTTCAACATTTTTCGGGAACAATCCCATAGATAAACTAACAATAGAAGGAACAGGCGGTGTAACTTCAGAAGGGAATTTCAAAATTTTGAGCTTATTGGAATTAAAAGCTGAAAATCCATCTTCCACAAAAGGGCTTTTGGATATGAACGACGGGTCAGAACTGAAAGTATTAACTATGGGAGCAAATGCAACTACAATAGGACAAGGAGATGTTAGCGGGAAAGTTAGGAGAACGGAAATCGAAGCAAATATAGTTTACAGTTTTGGCAGCGAATTTTCGACAATATCTTTTACAGGAGGCACAGGATCACAACTTCCGGATAGCATTACTTTTATCATCAGAATAGGAACACTTCCTCCAAATGGAATTAAAAATGATGCTGTTAAAAGATACTATGAAATTATACGTGCAGGAGGCAGTTCTCCAACAAGATTTAATTTAACTTTAAGGTATTTGCCATCAGAATTAAACGGTAATAATGTTTCAAAAATGGTATTTTGGGATCATCATGTTCCCTACAATGGATTATCTCCACATGAGCATGGAGTATCGTTTCATAATGTTGAAAACAGTTATATGACACTAGCTAGTCATGGTATTGGATATCTTGTTACAGGAGAATATACAGGAGAAATTCCTTATATTGATAACGAAACAACACCTCCAAATCAATCAAAAATATGGATCTTAGCTAACAGAAATACCCCCACCGGAAGCGATGTTTTCATCTGGATTGGCCCTTATGATGAAAACACAGATTGGACTAATGACAACAACTGGGCAGATAATTGCTCTCCGGCTAATGCAGCCTCCGGCTCATGTCCTAATCCACCATATAATGGAGCAATTATATCCCCTGAAACACACAAAATTTTTATACAAAAGGCTGCAAGTCCTTGTTTAGCCCCTGATTCAGACTTAAAAGCTTATTCGATATATGTTGAAGAAAACGGAGAATTTATTGCAAGAAATAATAAAAACATAGAAGTTAATTACATTAAAATTTTCGAAACAGGTAAGTTCATTGCAGCAAATGATACAATTACAGTAAATGGTGCTATAAATTTAAATAATGGTAATGTTTCTTGGAATAATGCAGGAACTTTTACATCTAATACAAGTACTGTAGTATTCACAAATTCTAATGCTGCCATATCAGGGATCACAGATTTTTATAGCATTGAAATTAAAGACGGAGCAAAAATTTCTTTGATGGATAATTCAAAAATAGGTATTAAAAATGAAATTAATTTAAATTCTACAGGGATTTTAAACACAACCTTCTATGGTAACAGTACAGTAGAATATAACGGAACAAATCAAAACATAATAAATCCCGAAAATGATGAATATTATAATTTATTTTTAAGTGGGAATGGAACAAAAACATTTCCAACAGGTTTAACAAAGATTTTAGGGAATTTGGAAATTATTGATACTTCCACAACAACAGCTGCAAACTCCCTAATAATAGAAGGAAATCTTAAAATTGATAATCAAGCATCATTTTCAACAGGTAATTATGATCATACACTAAAAAGGAGTTTCGAAAATAATGGGACCTTTTTATGTTTGCCAAACACTACATTTAAATTTAATGGAAATATTCAGCAAATAATTTCAGGAGATACAATAAGCACTTTTGAGAAATTAAAAATCCTTAATCCTGCAAGTGTTTTAATTATGACAGATGTAAATATCAACGATACGCTAAAACTCTACTCAGGGAATTTGAAAATATTGAATTGTACCCTTGGGATAAATAATCATATTATTAGAGCGGACGAAAATCAAAAAATTGAACTTTCGAAACTTACTTCTTTGAATTTTGGAGGAACAGATACAATCTATATTTCGAATAATTTATTTTTGACCGATCCGGAGATAAACAATTTAAAAATTGACAGACCAGCAGTTGTTATTGGGAATCAAAATTTTACAATAAATGGTGAATTAAACTTGAATTCAGGAAAATTAATAGTTGGAAGTTCAACTTTAGGAATAAATGGAAGTATAATTTCAAATGGAAAAATAGATTTAATTAATAACTCATCATTACGATTTGGAGGTAATGATACTATAATAATTCCGGATGACGTATTTACAGGAACTACAGAAATAACTAACTTAATAATTGAACGTAACGGTACAGTTGTATTAAATAATCAAATTTTCACAATAAAAGGTTTATTGAATTTAGTTAACGGTACTTTAAACTTCGAAGATAAAGAATTAAATATTTCTGGAGATATAATTGGGTCTTTAGGCAAGTTTAGCCCGAATGAAAATTCTATTTTATACATATGGGAAAACTCAACCGATGATGCAGCAATATTTTTACCAAATGGATGTTTTAGCCAAAATCATTTAGGAACACTTAGAATTAATAGAACAAATGGATTTAATTTAAGTAATCAGGATATTATTATTTCAGACAAATTAATTCTCGAAAAAGGTATCATAAATAATAACGATAACCTGATTATTTTTAATAAAAACTCTTATTTTAGTACTTCTGCATCAGGAGTTTCAGATCCGGACGAAAATCGTTACATAAACGGATGTGTTCGCAAAATCGGCAAAACAGCATTCTTGTTCCCTATAGGGAAGGATAATGTTTTTGCTCCAGCAGCCATATCAGAAGCTGCTTCTGGTTCAGAAGATGATTGGTTCGAAGCTTGCTATTACAACTACAGTCCTGATCTGGATGGATTTTATACTGCAAGTAAGGATGCCGGAATTGATCATGTATCTACTTCCGAATACTGGACATTAGATAGAAACGGGTCAAACTCTGTAAATGTAACTTTAACGTGGAACAGTCGGAGCGGAGGTATTGATGACTTAGATAATCTCACAATAGTACATTGGGATGGTAATAAATGGGAAGACAAAGGTGGTTCTGCAACCGGAAACAGCGAAACAGGAAGCATCACATCAGAAGTTGTTTCACAATTCAGTCCTTTCACTCTTGCTTCAAAAAACAATAATAATCCGTTACCGGTGAATCTGATATTCTTTAAAGGAGAATGTCTTGATAACGAAATTCTGTTCACCTGGCAAACAAACAGCGAAATCAATAACGATTATTTTGTGGTTGAAGCAAGTCAAGATCACAAAAAATGGATAGAAATAAGCAAAATTAAAGGTTCAGGAAATAGTTCCTCTATAAAAAGATATTCAATAAAAGTAACCGATAAAAATTACAATTACTTTAGATTAAAGCAAATAGATTATGATGGTAAACAAAAAGTTTGTCAAATCATAAATTTAGATTGTAATTTATTATCAGGAGAAATTCAAATTTATCCAAATCCTAATAATGGTCATTTTAAAATTTTTCTTCCTGAATTTATAACTGACGGGACTATTATTATTAGTGACCTTACAGGAAGAGAAGTCCATAAAAAGGAAATTACAAATCGAGAAATAATTGAAATGAATTTGAATCTTAACCCCGGAGTTTATAATCTAAACATAATATCCGGATATAAATTTTTTAACAATAAAACAATTATTACTAAATAAAAAACTTCAACATTAACTTTAACGGGACAATGAATTTGTTCCGTTTTTTTATTATATGTTTGCAGAAAAAAAAAGATGAAGCCATTAACTCCATACATAATTATATATAAAGATCAAATTCACAAAAACCTCAATAATTTTTGCAACAAATTAAAATTTAAAACAGAAGAAATTTTTTATCCTGTAAAGGTAAATCATAATCCTGAAGTAATTAACCTCCTAAATAAAGCTAAGTGTAGATTTGAAGCAGCAAGCATCAACGAAATAAAGTTGTTACTAAATTGTGGTATAAATCCTTCAGAAATTTTATATGGCAATCCTGTTAAATCTAAACATGATATAATAACTGCAAATAATCTTGGTATAAATCATTTTGTTGCCGACAGTTTTAAAGAAATTGAAAAATTATCATGTTTTGCTCCAAATTCAAGAATAATTTTCAGAATTGAAGTAAGTAATGAGGGTGCAAGCTGGAAATTAACAGAAAAATTCGGCTGTAGTGATGCCGAAGTAATATTGATCTTCGAAGAAGCCACAAATAAAAACTTAAATCCATTAGGTTTTAGTTTTCATGTGGGATGGAACAACAAATCCACATTTAACTGGGAAAAAGTAATGCTTCATGCAGAAGATTTAAGAATAAAACTAAGCAAATCAGGTCGAAAAATAGAAATAATTGATATCGGTGGTGGATTCCCCGGTCACGACGAAAATAGCGAAATTTATTTTGAAGACATTTCTAAAAAAATACTTCCGTACCTTAACCATTGGCGAAATTTAGGAATAAAAGTTATCACAGAACCCGGCTCTTATTTGATTGCTAATGCCGGAATTTTATATTCAACAGTGATTGAAAAAATCAAAAGAAAAGAAAAATATTGGATATTTCTGGATACAGGTATTTTTCAGGGATTCTATTGGATACTCGGAGGACTAAAATATAGAATAAAAAACGAAAGCAAGGGAAATCCAGGAGAATTAGCAGAATATGTTATTACCGGTCCAACCTGCGACTCTTTCGATATTTTTGCAAAAAATGCTTTTCTGCCAACACAAACAAATGTTGGCGACATTATATCAATTTCACCGGCAGGAGCATATATTCAATCTGCCAAAAATTACAACGGATTTGAATATCCTCCTGAAATTGTCAGATAGTTTATTTTAAATCTTTTTAATTCCAATTAAAACACCATATTCCAAATCCCGAGTTTGACAGATAAATTGCCATGAGTGCTCTGAAACCCTTGTAAATACT
>LUZK01000151.1 GCA_001603595.1 Bacteroidales bacterium Bact_19 | reverse complement strand
CGATGTCTTCCATATAAATTTCAATAATTTCTTCAAGTGAATTATCTTTTAAAAATCCGTTTGAAATTATTGAAACATTATCTTCCAAAGCCGAAATTTCCCAGCTTTCACCACAATTATCAGGAACTTTTGGATCGTCTTTCAATTTTTTAATTTTACTTCCGCCCCAGACTTTTTCTTTATAAATCGGATAAAATTTTAAAGGATATAGCATAATAAAATTTTTATTATTTTTAAACTTCAAAAATAATAATTTATTTCGTAAGGCTTAAAATTATGTTAATAGTTGGAATTGCAGGCGGTACAGGTTCAGGAAAAACAACAGTAGTACGTCGTATAATTGAGAGATTGCCTGTTGGATGTGTTACTGTTGTTCCGCAAGATAATTATTACAAAGATAATTCCCATATTCCTTTGGAGGAAAGGCAAAAAATTAATTTCGACCATCCTGATGCAATAGAATGGCCATTGCTGATTGAACACATAAAACAATTAAAAAACAAAAAGCGAATTCAACAGCCAATTTATTCATATCTAACCTGTACACGTAGCAAAGAAACTATAGAAATTGTCCCCAGCTGTATAATTATTGTTGAGGGAATATTAATATTATCTCAACCGGAATTGCGGAAATTAATGGATCTGAAAATATTTGTTGATGCTGATGCTGATGATCGCCTTTCGCGTGTAATACAGCGAGATATCGTGGAACGTGGAAGATCGGTTGCAACGGTTCTTGACAGATACGACAAAACAGTTAAACCATCGCATCTTCAGTTTATTGAACCCACAAAAAGATATGCCGATATTATCGTTCCGCAAGGAGGAAATAATCAAGTGGCCATTAACTTATTAACTCAATTTATAATACAACATTTAAAATGATCTCTGCTCTAAACAATATCAATCTTAAAAATGTAATGTTTCTAGATATAGAAACAGTCCCGGTATCTCCTCAATTTGATGATTTGCCCGAAAATTTTAAACATCACTGGGAAAAAAAATCATCATTTTTTCGTAACGAGGAGCAAACTGCAGCCGATGTTTATAATCGTGCAGGGATATATTCAGAATTCGGGAAAATTATTTGTATTTCTGTAGGAATAATCCATGAAGATAAACTGAGGATTAAATCATTTGCTTCGGATGATGAAAAAAATTTATTGCAGGATTTTGCAAAAATGATCGCCTCCTGGGATAGTGCTAACGAAAAGTATTTATGCGGTCACAATGTTAGAGAATTTGACATCCCTTACATCTCCAGAAGGATGCTAATCAATGGAATTAAACTACCTCCGGTTTTTGATATATCAGGGAAAAAGCCTTGGGAAGTTCGACATATTGACACCTTAGAGTTATGGAAATTTGGGGATTATAAAAACTTTACATCTTTATCGCTCTTAGCCGATTTATTTAATATACCAACATCAAAAGACGATATTGACGGTAGTATGGTTTCCGAAGTTTATTACAAAGAAAAAGACCTTCCTCGAATAGTAAAGTATTGCGAAAAAGATGTTCTTTGTGTAGCAAACTTAGTTCTAAAACTTATGGGCAAAGACCTTATAAAAGAGATTGAGAGTGTGTAGAAAAAACTGTATTATTGCTAATGACTATTACATTGATGCTCATGAGAATGGCAACTTGAACCACTATCTGCAATTTTTCCTTCAATATATTGTTTTACAACTTCCAATGAATTCCCTGAGCAGCCTCTTATTACTTTTATTCCGGCACTGTTCAATACATTTATTGCTCCTTCTCCAATACCTCCGGCAAGCATAATGGAAACTTCGGCTTTTGCCAATGTAATTGCGATATTGGATTTACATCCGCAACCTTGCCCCGATTCAATAGTCTCTTCATCAATTATTTCATTGCTTTCAGAAACAGTGTAGATTTTATAAAATTCACAATGTCCAAAATGATCATTAATTTGTCCGTTTTTTGTAACGGGTAAAGCAATTTTTTTCATCTTTAACAATTTTAGAATATTATTTTTTAAAGAAATTTTAATTCGTTAATTATAAGCAAGTTTGTTAACAAAATTAAATTATCAACATTGCATCACCGTAAGTACCGAATTTATATTTTTCTTTAACGGCAACTTCATAGGCTTTCATAAGTTCATTGTATCCGCTGAAAGCAGCAACGTTAATCATCATTATTGATTTTGGCATGTGGAAGTTGGTGATTAATGCATCAGGAACCATAATATCGTAGGGGGGAAACAAAAATTTATTAGTCCATCCTTCGAAAG
>LUZK01000062.1 GCA_001603595.1 Bacteroidales bacterium Bact_19 | reverse complement strand
ATATTATTTCAACTTTATAAATTCATTTGGTGAAATTTTAAAATTAAAATAGGTTATAACTAAAATATTTAATTAACTAAAAAATTATTATTCAGCAAAATTAAAAAAAGCTCTAAATACAAATTTTTTTTAAGAAAATAAAAAAAACCTCTAAAAAATTAGAAGTTTTAGTAGCGGGGGCAGGACTCGAACCTGCGACCTCCGGGTTATGAGCCCGACGAGCTACCAACTGCTCTACCCCGCAATATATCTTTTAAGGTTTTGTCATATAAAAGTTCTGCAAAGATAATACATTATAAAATAAAAAGCAAGTTTTTAAAAAATTTTTAACAAAAATTTTTATCTTAATCCCGATTTCGACAAAAGGCATTATATTTGTAAATGTAAAAAGAAAAATTTATGAAAATGAAAACTTATATTTATGCAATTTTAGGATTAACAATCGTTTCAGGATTGACTTTTTCGTCCTGTGATCCAAACAAGCCTAATAATGAAGGAGTTATTGAAGTTACTTCCGACATTACCGAACCTACTACCTGGTCGGGAGATAAGATTTATGTAATTAAAAAATTTGATTTCATAGTAGAGGCTGAACTAACTATTGAACCCGGGGCAATAATAAAATTACACCCCAATTATAAAACAATAACAATCGCTCAAGGTGGAAAAATTCTTGCACGCGGTACAGCTTCTTCACCAATTGTTTTTACATCATTTAAAGATGATACATCAGGTGGCGATACCAACGGTGACGGAGGCATAACCACCCCTGCTGTTGGAGATTGGCAAAGTATTGACATAAATGGAACCTCCGGCAGTGAATTTATTTATTGCAAATTCCTCTATGGCGGATTTGGATTAAATCCTTCTCCAACTTTGGATTTATCAACAGGTGGTTCTTCTGCTAAAATTGAAAATTGTACATTCGCAAATAATGGAGGCGGAAAAAACGGGAGTTTCTATGTAGGAGTTTTGCATGCTGATAATGCTGCTAATTCGACCATTATCAGAAATAATACTTTTTATAACAACGTATTACCATTAACTATCAATGCAGAAATCGATATTGATAACTCAAATACTTTCTCATATCAAAGTTTTACAAATACTTACAATTCAATATTTGTATTTGGGAATATCGATAAAAATACAAGCTGGGGCGAAACCGAGGTAGCTTTTGTAATAACTTCAGAAAACATGCAGGTAGGTGTAGGTAAAACATTAACTCTGGCTAACAGTGTTGTTTTGAAGTTTCTTGAAAATGGTCAATTAACTTTATTATCCGGCGAATCATCGTTAATTAATTATAATGGTAGTGGGGTGTTCTATACTTCCTTTAAAGATGACGATCTTAAAGGAGATTCGAACGGAGATGGAACATCTTCAGTTCCCGCTACAGCAGACTGGGCAGGTATTTACCTTGATAACTGGGATAAAACTGTTGGATGGGCTCAGTGGGAAAATATCAGATACAATAACCCGAATGCAACGGTAAAATAAAGAATAAAAATCCCCATCAGCCGATGGGGATTTTTTTTTTATATTTTTGTTCTAATCGCCTTAAGACTGGGAAGTTCTTTTCCCTCGATATATTCGAGTAACGCACCACCAGCAGTTGAAACATAACTAATCTTATGAGCAAGACCGTATTTGTTGAGAGCAGCAATAGAATCGCCTCCACCAACAAGCGAAAATGCTCCAAAATCAGTGGCTCTTGTAACAGCTAAAGCAATTTTTATAGTTCCATTACAGAAATGGTCCATTTCAAATACACCCATAGGACCATTCCAGAGTAAAGTTTTTGATTTTTCAATAACTTTAGTGAAAATTTCGGCAGTTTTTACACCTATGTCCAATCCCATCCACCCATCGGGAATTTCATTGATTTTACTGTGTTTAATTTTTGCATTATTATCAAATTTATCTGCAATTATGCAATCAATAGGCAGATAAAGTTTAACATCAGTTTTCATTGCTTGTTCGAGTATTGCTTTGGCTACAGGAATATAATCTTCTTCGACAAGAGAATCTCCAACATGTCCGCCCATAGCTTTAATGAATGTAAAAGCAATACCTCCGCCTATTATCAAATTATCAACCTTTTCCATTAAAGCCCGAATAATATCAATTTTTGTTGAAACTTTAGAACCTCCGACTATAGCTGTAAATGGTTTTTCTCCTTTGTAAAGCACTCTGTTGATATTATTGATTTCACTTTCTACAAGATATCCGAGCATTTTATCTTCGGGGAAAAACTTTGCAATCATGTAAGTTGAGGCATGAGCTCGGTGGGCAGTACCGAAAGCATTCATTATGTAAACATCTCCAAGTTTTGCCAACTGAGCAGCAAATTCTTCGTCATTAGCTTCTTCGAGTGGAGTAAATCGCAGGTTTTCGAGTATCATAATATCGCCCGGTTTAAGATTTTTGGCGAGCTCTTCTGTTTCCGGACCAACACATTTTTCTGCAAAGATTACTTCTTTATCAAAAACCTTTGAAAGATATGGAACTATATGCTTTACGGAATATTTTTCGTCATATTTACCCTTAGGACGTCCTAGATGAGTCATTAAAATAACGCTACCGCCATCGGCAAGAATTTTTCGGCAAGTAGGTATAGCCGTAATAATTCTGGTATTATCAACAATATTGAATTTATCATCAAGTGGTACGTTAAAATCAACTCTTATAAGAGCACGTTTCCCATAAAAATTATAATCATCAACACTGAAAGATTGTTTAATTGCTTTTATTGCAGGAAGTGTTCGCTTTTCAATGTATTCGAGCAATGCTCCACCAGCAGAACTAATGTAAGAAATTTTATGAGCCAAACTGTATTTATTTAAAGCGGCAATAGTATCGCCACCACCGACCACTGAATATAATCCTTTATCCGTAGCTCTGGCAACAGAAAGCGCGAGTTTTAATGTTCCGTATGAAAAATGGGACATTTCATAAACTCCCATAGGACCATCCCACAATAGAGTTTTAGATTCTTCGATTATTTCGGCAAATAAGTCAACGGTTTTAATACCAATGTCAAGTGCTGTCCATCCATCGGGAATTTCGTTAAAATCGCAATGTTCAATATTTGCATCGTTACCGTTTCTGTCTGCAACTAAAACATCTATTGGCAATTGAATTTTAACATTAAACTCATTTGCTTTTTTTAGAATCCGTTTTGCCGTTTCAATACAACTTTCATCAACTATTGAATTTCCGGTTTTATATCCGAGAGCTTTTGCAAAAGTGAAAGCAATTCCACCACCAACTAATAGATTATCAATTTTAGGTAAAAGAGCTTCGACAATACCAATCTTAGAGCTGATCTTATCTCCACCTATTAACAATGTAAAAGGTTTCTCTGCACTTTTAATAAGTTTGTCGAGTTTTTTCATTTCGTTCTCGACAAGATAACCAAACATCTTATCGTAAGGGAAAAACTTTGCTAATGTAACCGTAGAAGCATGATTTCTATGTGCAGTACCGAAGGCATCGTTAACATAGCAATCACCCAGAGAGGCAATTTTTCTTGCAAATTCTTCATCTGCATTTAATTCTTCTTTGAAAAAGCGAATGTTTTCAAGCAACATTATCTGTCCTGGTTTCAGATTAGATGCAATCTTTGCTGTTTCGTCACTTAATGGATCTTCACAAAAGATTATTTCACGACCTACAGCTTTTTCTATTTTGTTTAGTATTCTTTTTAATGAACGAGACTCAATCTTTTCTCCTTGAGGCCTTCCCCAATGAGTTATTAAAATTATAGATCCGTTTTCCAACAAAATTTTCTGTATTGTCGGAAGCGATAACTTTATTCTGGTTTCATCAACCGAATCTAATGAATATGAATCGCTGGTGATTGGGATATTAAAATCTACCCTTAATAATACTCTTTTGCCATTAAAATTGTAATTATCCAAAGTGTTCATAAAAGTTTTATTTTGGTTTTTGGTATTACAAAATTAAAAAAATTCCAATTAAAATGATAATTTTCTAAAATTAAAATTCATGATTTACGAAATCTTGTAATTCACAAAATTACTCACTGGCTTATTTGGGCTCAATTTCCAAAAAAATCGGGCAATGATCTGACATATAAACATCAGCTTGTATGAAAGCTGTTTTTATATTTTCTTTTAATGGCAGAGATACCATGTGATAATCTATTCTCCAACCCAGATTTTTTGCCCTCGCTCCTGCCCTGTAACTCCACCATGAATATCCCACAACTCCCGGATTTAAAAACCTGTAAGTATCAATAAATCCTGAATTCAATAGCTTTGTTATCCATGCTCTTTCTTCCGGCAAAAATCCTGAAACACCTTTTTTGTTTTGCGGATTACTTATATCTATTTCTTCATGACAAATATTGAAGTCTCCTGATAAAATTATGTTTGGTCTTTGTTTTTTTAGCTTCTGTAAGTAATCAAAAATCTCGTCGAGATATCGCATTTTTACATCCTGACGAACATCTCCCATCGTCCCTGAAGGAAAATATGAATTTATAATACTCAACTCCCCAAAATCTGTTCGAATAAGGCGGCCTTCTTTATCAAATTCCGTATTTCCAATCCCAATTTCCACAAAATCAGGTTTTGAAAGTGAAAAAGTTGCAACTCCACTGTAACCTTTTTTCTCCGCAGGATTAATAGCATAATGATACCCTACCTCTTCGAACCTATTTAATTCCATCTGCGAAGTGTCCGCTTTTATTTCCTGTACACAGAGTACATCCGGACGATTTTTTTCAAGCCATTCAAAAAATCCTTTATTTATTGCCGACCTGATACCATTAACGTTGAAAGAAATTATTTTCATAGTTTTAAGCTTTAATATCATCAAAAATAAAAATTTTTATCTAAACCTGAAAATCACTTTTATGTTTATTTTTGCATAATGGCCGGTTTATATTTACATATTCCTTTTTGTAAGCGTAAATGCAATTATTGTGATTTTTACTCTGTGGCCAATCTTGGATATTTGAACAATTTTAAAAACAGATTACTTCAAGAAATTAACGAAAGAAAATATTTATTTTCAAATAAAAAAGTTAATACAATATATTTCGGTGGAGGAACGCCCTCCTTGATGGATATAGAATTTTTTGAAAAAATATTGGAAAAGATATATTTTGAATTTCATTTTGATAATGCACCTGAAATAACAATAGAAATTAATCCGGAAAATAGAGAAAAATCTTTTTTAAGAAAACTCAAAGAAATTGGATTTAACCGAATCAGTATCGGCACGCAAAGTTTCGTGGACGAGGTGCTAAAATTTCTTTCACGACAACATACTGCAAAAGATTCGTTATTATCTATTGAAAATGCCTTTGAATCCGGGTTCGAAAATATAAGCATTGATTTGATTTATGGAGTTCCGGGACTTTTAAAAAATGATTTTGAAAAAGAAATATTATTATTACAAAATTTGCCTGTAACACATCTTTCTGCATATCACCTTAGCGTCGAAAAAGGGACTCTGCTTTCATTAAAAATACGCAAAGGAGTTTTTTCGGAAGTTGACGAAAAAACAGGTTTTGAACAATATAAAACTTTGATTAAAACAGCAAATTTTTGCGGTTTCAAACAATATGAAATTTCAAATTTTGCAAAAAACGAATTGATTTCAAAACATAATTCTGCATATTGGAATCGCGAAGAATTTCTTGGTTTTGGACCGGGAGCAAATTCATTTGTTGACAACATCAGATACATTTGTACTCCAGATATAAAAAAATATTTACTCGAATTTGAATATTCACAAGATATCCTCACCGAAATTGACAAGATAAATGAAACGATTATGCTAAAGTTACGAACAGTTGAAGGTTTGGATACCTTAAAATTTAAAGAAGAATTTGGAGAAAAAGAATTAAAGCGTCTCGAAAAAGAATTGAAAAAAATAAAACCCGAATTTTACGTTTACAATTCAGGTTTTATAAGATTAACGGATAAAGGTATGTTTGTCTCCGATTATATTATCAGCAGATTGTTTGTTTAATTACTTGGTTGTATTTGTTTTTTCGTCGTTTCTGACATATAAAACCCAATTTTGTTTGCCGCTTCTCCAGTGATATCCTAAAGAAAAATCAAGTGGTTTGGCAATACCTTTTTTGTATTCTTCATCCAGGTCTTTTTGGAACAAATAAGTGGACTTAAAATCATCAATGGGTTTTTCGTAAATTCCGTACAGATAAAAATTAAAATTATTTTTAAAATATCTAAAAGGCACACCTGTATCATCTTGAAGCACAGCTTTGGATTTTTCGATAACCAGGTTTCTAATGTTAGAGAAAGTATCATAATGACTTAAATACGATGCTGATTTAATAAAAACATTGTAAGGTCTGAGACTCTTTAGATACTGAAGAAAAATCGGATTTTTGATAAAGCCGTCATCAGAAATATCAGCATAAAAATATGTTAGGTTTTTAAGTTTATTATCTCCTTTCTTACAAATTTTAAATTTAATGCATTCGGTTACTTTAAGATCGTTTGATGGTTTTTCAATTTTTGTAAATGTTGTTGCATCATTCTCGAGGCGATAATAACCAAATTCATAAATTTCGTGTCTTGTACGATGTAAGAATACGTAAAGTAAAGGTAATACCCCGTCAACTTTATTTTTTCTTAAGTCCTGATCCATATTTCCGGTAATAAAATAACTACGTTTATAAATATCTCTAAGCCCGAAATTAACAGCATCAAGATAATTTTTCAAATCATCTTCTTTCATTTCGTATAAATTTGGTATTGTACCAAGTTTTTCCATTGCAACAAGAATATATTCATTTGCATTTGGAAATAAATAATAAGCATTTATAAAATCAGGACCTGAGAATGGATAAAATAATAGCGTAGTATCAGAAATTTTGGGAGTAATTTCATCACTACACCATTTTTCCATTTTGGTAAATCTCTCGGCGGTAATTCTCGACCATGGAGTATCAATAGAAGTTTTGTACTCATTCCAAAAACTCATATTATCGGTAAAAACCTTCTTAAACGCGTCCGCATAATCTCCACCAAGCAAAGCAGCAATCTGATCTTGAGTAGAATCCTTAGGATAATTAATTTTTACAATTTCAATAGTATCTGTATTAAGATTTGCGTCCTGTTTTGTAGATTTTTTGTCTTTTTGATTACATGAATAAAATGTTAAAAAAACAAAAGAAGACAATAAGATAAACAAGGTTTTTAGGCTCATAATTATAAGTTTTAAAATTTTTGTAAAAATAATATTTTTATAATTCAGGCAACCAAAATAAAAAGTTTTCGTTAGTTTTGTAGTTTGAAATAAAAAAAAGTATTATATTTACAGTCAATAAATTAAGACGTTGTTTAAGGGTTAAATTTATGAAAAAACTAGTTTTTGTTTTATTATTAAATCTGGCATCCACCATGATTTATTCTCAGTTTATTACAGAGAAAAATATAACCGATTTAACCAAGATTGATTCAGAATTTGAATATAATCCAGAATTATTGCAGCAGATTCCGGGAACAAGTATAAAAATACAAGCTCCGGAACATTTTTTATTCAGCGAAAACATTCCGGGCTTTATTCATCCCGGAACATCTTCCACAATACAAATTCAAGAAATTATCGGAACTTCATGGGTGATGATAAGACAAGCCATGACTCCGGAACATTTTGAATCTCAAGGAACACATCTGGTTTCTCAAACAGAAATTACCATGCAAGACGGGAAATCCGGAATTTTATATTTAGTAGAATTCCAAGCCAACGGATATGATTATGAAAGATTAATGCTTTTTGCCGGAGATTATCATAACACCATCTGGATTAATGCAAATTATCCAAAATCTACAAAATCTGTTATACGTGACATTTTAATTGAAAGTATATTAACAGCTCAATTTGTTAAATAACTATGATGAAAAAATTACTTTTAATATCAGCCGTAACAATATTATTTTCATTTGAAACAATTGCACAAAATGAAAATATTTTAATTCACGAAATTCCCTATTCTAGTCATAATCAAAGCATGTGGGGTCCCGGAGGTACTTTTAACCTTGAGCTTGATTATGATTTATTTAATATTGCAGTGCAAGACGGATTTAACCAAAGTTGGATTGAAAACATACTTGGGTCTCAATGGGGTGTTGGTGTTGATATGGGGATATGGATGTTTTTAAGATCTACTTTTAGTATTCATGGTTTTACATTTGGATCTGTTGATGTTGATTATCCGGTCCGTATTACTTTAGATTTCCCAGATCATTATTCATTTGATCATGGACAGACTGTTCCCATACATTCATCTTATGAAGTTTTACCTGGATGGGCATTAGATACTCATTTTCCAACAGCAGGGATTATCGCTTTAGATTTAGAATATGGATTTGGGCTTAATTTTGATATTATTGTTTGTGCATTCGACTGTGAAACATTACCCATTATTCCAACCATAAGTATCCCTGTAAATCCATATTCAACCGACCCTTTACCCCACGATTCAATCGCAATATTTTATCTTAACGGACAAACAGGAGAAGTTGTATATCCTTGTATTGATCCTGTAACCGGCTTGCCAAATTTATGCGAAGATGATGTTTTACCTATAGTTATTCCTGATTTCTTCGGGATAGGATTAACAGGTGAAATAGATTTACCTTATGTAGAAACAACGGATGCCTATAATCCTAATACTCAATGTTTAACTGCACATGGTAGTGACGAATGGTTGTGGTTCAACCTGAATATAATGCAATTCTTATCGTTCATAGCAGGTTTTATTCCTCCACCAAACGGACCTGCAATACAGCAAGCCATCGATTTTCTTGATGGAGGAACAATTAACTACGAAATTTTGCCTGGAGTAAATGCTGTAATAGAATATTTTATTCTTCATATGGATTTACACATGGCAAGTCACATGACCCAAGATTTTTCGTTTTGTCCTACAATTCTTGCTACACTTAGATTTGCAACTGATTTACCATTTACTGAAACAGATCCTTCCAATGGAAATCAAGTTGTTCAACAAGGTACAAATGATACAATAACATTTATTGTAAATAACGATTTAAACATTACTTACCCATGCTTTGGATGGGACTCTATGCAAGTGTATGATGTAACCTATAATATTGTTCCTACATTTACAAATCATACATGGGACAGTATTGCATTTGATTTTATTCTTGAAGCAATATTTTTCCAGGTTACCATACCTACCGGAGGTTTGTTCCCTATTACCACAATACCGTCATTTTGCTTACCTGAAATACAGGTAAATAACGGGGACTTAGGAATGAGCCAAACTTTATTGTATTGTTCAAATTCATATGAGACTCCCGCTGTTACTCTTGAGGAATATTTTAATACCCCCGATGGTACAAAAGGCGGAGGAATGCAAACGAAAGATATTTCGTTCTGTTTCCCAACAAATTGTGAACCTTTGATTTCTGAAAGCTGGCCTTTAGGATATATCCCTTTAACATGGTTTAATCAAACTTGGGAATTGGAAGGTTTTATTCAGGATACCGTTTTCCCCGGGACATGGCTTTATCCTTTACCTGAACTTGGTATCGAAATAACCGGTCAGGATGTATTATGCTTTGGTGACACAAGTGGTGTTATATCTGTAACAGCATTAAACAGTTCACCTAATTATACATGGGAATATTCATGGGGAACTGTAAATACACATGCCGGACCTACAGATCAAATAATAGTTCCTTCGGGATATTATTATATTACACTCACTGACACTTGGGGATGTCAGGTTATTGGTGAAATGAATATTGCTGATGCAAATCCGCCAATTATTTCTAACCTATATGCCGATGATGTATTGTGTCATGGAGATGCTACAGGAAATCTTTACGCTTATGTTTCCGGAGGAGTTCCTCCATATACCTTCGATTGGCAACCAAGCGGTCGAACAGAGCAAAACCCACAAGGAGTATTTGCCGGATGGCATTATTTAACAATTACTGATGCAGTAGGTTGCGAACATTACGACTCTGTATTTGTTGATCAACCTCCATTACCACTTATGATGGAATATGAAGCAGGAATGGTTTCTTGTAATGGATATTATGACGGATACATTGATATCACAGCCTCAGGAGGAACCCCGGGATATTATTATTATTGGTCTAACGGACAATTAACACAGGATCTAAATAATATTCCTGTGGGATCTTATACTGTAACTATTGTGGATGCAGTTGGATGTCAACTAGTGAATACATTTGTAATCACAGAGCCGGATCCTTTAGTTCTAACAACATATACAGAAGACGTATTATGTTATGGGGAAAATACAGGTTCAATTGATTTAGTAGTACAAGGCGGAACTCCTCCCTATTCTTATCAATGGAGCAATGGTTTTACTTCTCAGGATTTGTGGAATTTATATGCAGGAATATATGTAGTTACAGTTACAGATGCACACAATTGTGTTGCATATACAATAGTTCAGATACAACAACCGGCTCTCCCGCTTCATGGAAATATTACCCCGACTCATGTACGTTGCTTTGGCGAAGGCAACGGTATTGCTGATTTAAATGTGTTCGGCGGAACTCCTCCTTATTATTTCACATGGAGCAACGGAGAAATCAGCGAAGATATTTATAACCTTATTCCGGATATTTATTACGTTACTATTAACGACGCTCATAATTGCTTAGCATACGACACTGTTCAAATACTGCAACCAGACGCTCCTATGTCGGGAACAATAACTGGAACAAATGCTTCGTGCAACGGCTATTCCGATGGAAATATTTACATTCAAGTTAGCGGCGGACGCCCACCTTATACGTATGTTTGGTCAACGGGAAGCTGGCAACAAAATATGATTGGTGTCCCTGCCGGAACATATTATGTTACAGCAACTGACCAATCATACTGTCATTACGAAATGTCTTACACAATTACAGAACCGGACCCATTTTTTATTCAAGCTATGGATGATCCAACAATTTGTCATGGAATGTCAACAGAAATTGGTATAGGAATTATTAGCGGTTCTGTTCCTCCTTATACTATAGTATGGAGTAACAATGACCAAGGGATGACAACAACTGTAGCTCCTACTTCTACGACAACCTACACTGCACATGTTGTAGATTCGAGAAATTGCGTGAGCGAAGATGTTAATGTTACTGTTCACGTTCACGACAGCCTAACAATGTCGGTAACTCCTAAAAAAGATAAAGTTTGCCCAGGAGAACCAAATGAATTTGAAGTCTTAATTACCGGAGGCGGTATTTCTCCAAACCAAGTTTTTATTAACGACTCTTTGTACAACTTACCGATTATACTATCATACAATAGAGATACTGTATTTAATTTCTATGTTGAAGATGCATGCTCATTTAGAAATGTATCATTAAATGTTCCCGTAGAAGTCTATCCTTTACCTCCCCTAAATATCACTGCCGACAAAACAAATGGATGTTCACCTCTTACAGTTCAGTTTTATGAGCTCAGCCCCGACCAGGGTCAGAGATATATATGGAATTTCGATGATTGGGATTTTGAAAACTTATCATTCGATAAGAACCCAATTAATACATTTTATAACGATAGAACATACCATGTAACGCTAGAAGTGATATCAGATAAAGGATGTAAACGAGATACTTCTATTGCGGTTACAGTATTTACACTTCCTGAAGCAAAATTTATTGCTGACAGAACTACAGTGAACATGTCTAATCCTGTGGTACACTTTACTAATTTAAGCACAGGTGGATATTATTTCTTATGGGACTTTAGTGATGGAACTACCAGTACAGACAGAAATCCTGTTTATACATTTAAGTTACCCGGAGTTTATCGTGTAACACTTGAAACCACTACATGGTATGGTTGTAAAGATACAGCAAGCCTTGACATTTACGTAAACAATGATGTTACTATTTATGCTCCTACAGCATTTACTCCAAATCATGACAATGTAAACGAAACTTTCAAAGTAATTGCCGATGGTATAGATCCATTGTCTTACAAGATGGTAATATATAACCGCTGGGGCGAATTAGTATTTAGTTCTGATTCATATTACCAAGAATGGGACGGAAGAATGGGTGATAAAGATTGCCCTGAAGGAATTTATTATTGGCAAATCACATTCCTCGATTTATTCGGAAATGAATACAATAAATCAGGAAATGTTATTTTGATTAAATAGAAATTTAAAATCTTTATAAAAATAAAAAGTTGCCTTAATTAAGGCAACTTTTTATTTTTTAATGTACTTTTGATAAAAAATTTTCCTTTAATGTTTAAACACATAAATTATAAGGTTTTATCATTTTGGATTATCTCTTTTAGTATTTTAACAATTCTAACTTTGCCTGTTTTGATTCAGGACGGAATGTTTATGGATGCCGTTCAATATACTGCCATCAGTCGAAATATGAGCATTGGATTCGGAAATTTTTGGTATCCGCAATTAAGTTATCTAAATGTTGCCGAACTACCTGCTTTTCATGAACAACCTCCTCTTGGTTTCGGCATTATGGCAATATTTTTTAAAATTTTTGGTGACAATCCGTATGTAGAAAGATTTTTCGTTTTTCTCACTCTGATAATCTCCGCATTGCTTATCGCTTTTTTGTGGAAAAATATTTTCAGAAATGATGATTCTGTAAAAAAGTTAGCATGGTTTCCTATTGTTTTATGGATAATTATACCCGTTTGTTTTTGGTCGTTCAGAAATAATGTACTAGAAAATACCATGAATATTTTCACTCTGTTAGCAGTATTATTCATTTATCGTTATTTATCACTTGAAAATCACAATGTTTTTAATATGATTACCGGCAGTGTTTTCATTTTTTGTGCTGCTATGACTAAAGGTTTGCCGGGATTATTCCCTCTTGCTTTACCGTTTTTATATTTTGTTTCTACAAAAAGAATAAAGTTCCGGAGAATGTTTCTATCATCCCTGATTATTCTCACAACATTGATAGTTCTATTTTTACTTATGTTTATTATTTTTCCCGAAAGTAAAGACAGCCTTTCGGTTTATTTTTTTAAAAGAGTATTATATCGAATTGATAATGACCCCACAGTTCAAAGTCGATTTTACATTTTGGGAAGACTTTTTCTGGAGTTATTGCCATTAATAATAATTTCAACATTGACATACCTGATTTCAAGAAAAAAATCTTTCATTACACCGGATAAAGAAAAAAAAAGTGAAATACTGCTTTGGACCTTTGTAGGACTATCAGGTTCGCTGCCAATGATGCTTACTCCGGTTCAAAAAGGCTTTTATCTGGTACCAGCATTAGCATATTTTGCAATCGCTGCAGCAATATTTAATGCCGGTCCGATAGAAAATTTCTTTGGTAAAATTCATCAAAAGTATCACAAGAAAATTTTTATTCTTAGTTTAATATTGTTTATTTCAGTTTATAAATTCTCTTTTTTACAAATTGGCAAAACATCAAGAGATAAAGAAATTTTGGAAGATATTTACATCATTGGCGAACAAATTCCCCGACAATCAATAGTAACAACCACGCCCGAACTCTGGCAAAACTGGAATGTTCAGTGCTACTTTATGAGATATTTTATTATTAGCCTTGACCCTGGAACAGAGTATGATTATTTTGTTGCTCCAAAAAATGAAAAAATAAATCCGAAATACACAAAAATTAATTTAACAACATCTAAGCTTGATTTATACAGGAAAAAACTGGATTAGGATTGATTTATCAAAATTCTTTTTGTAAACATAGTTTTTCAATATTTGTTAATCGGAAAATTTTTTAATTTTGAATGCTAACAAAAAAATTAAGACTATGTCAGGAAAATTACCATTAATTCAGGAAGCAGACCTCAAATCTAAGGTTGTATTGGTAAGAGTTGACCATAATGTTGTTAAATCGGGAGTTATACACGACCCTTACAGAATAGATGCCACTTTTGGAACCTTGTTTTACATTCTGGCACGTGGAGGAAAAATTATCTTAATGACCCATGTCGGAAGACCAAAGGACAAACAAACAAATAAAATCAAAATTGACGAAAAAACTTCTGTTAAACCAATAGTAGAATATTTACAGGAAAAACTCCATATCAGTATAGAAGTTCCGGAATTTTATTCTCACGATGATAATGGATACATGAGCATTGAAACTAACATTAATCATTCCATAAAACGTCTGAAAAACAGTGAGATAGATGCCATATATCTGCCCAATACTCGCTGGTTCAGAGGCGAAGAAGCCAAAGGCGAAGAACAAGACAGATTTGCATATCAATTAGCCGGCTTAGCAGATGTTTACATAAATGATGCTTTCGGGTCGTGGCAACCACATGCTTCGACAGTTGGTGTTAACAAATATTTGCCTTCTTATGCAGGTTTTTTGATGCAAAAAGAAATTAAAAACCTTGAGCGTATCTTTAATGCTGAACGTCCTTTTATTGCAGTAGTTGCCGGCAGTAAATTTGATACTAAAATTGAGCCTCTTTATGCCTTGCTCGATAAATCGGATTATCTTGTTATGGGAGGCGTAATTTACAATGCCTACTTATGCGCAAAATATGATATTAAGATTAAAGGTGTTGACGAAACCGACATAAAGCTGGCAAAAGAATTTTATGAATATTCGAAAAAATATTCGGGTAAAATTGTAGAACTTCCTGTAATCATTGAATCTGACACTATGGAAGGCAAAGTGGAAGGACAACATCGAAAAGTTGATATAAGGAAATTAAAGCCAGGAGACAGTTTAAATTATGTTTTAGATGTGGCAGCAGAATCATTTAAGGAAGAAAATGTTCTGGAAGTTTTTCATTCTGCCCATACGGTATTTGTAAATGCAGTAATGGGATACACCCCATATTTTAATGAAGGTACGATAGCTTTAGACACTCTGATTGATGAAAATCCAAATGCCGTAAAACTTTACGGTGGAGGCGATACCATGCAAGAATTGAAAAGACTTTTGCCCGGGTTATACATCATGGCTCTCGACAGTCCTAAATATTATATCTTTACAGGCGGAGGTGCTGTTCTAAAAGCTATTGAGAAAGGAACGCATTTAGGTATTGCTCCGATAGATGAACTTATTAAATATGCAAAATAAAATATTGTCAAAATTTATAAATTTAAACATCAATTCTAAGTGATTTGGGTCAAATTTCGCAGTAAATAGTTATTTTTGCAACAAATAAATTTTGATGACAAATAATTTCAGACCGGAATCTGAATATCTGAGCAGTGCAGATAAAGAATTTGAGAAAGTATTACGTCCCCTGGAATTTTCGGATTTCAGCGGTCAGGAAAATATTGTCGAAAATCTTAGAGTTTTTGTAAAAGCTGCCATATTAAGACAGGAAGCCCTTGACCATGTTCTTTTGCATGGTCCTCCCGGATTAGGAAAAACAACGCTTGCAAATATTATCGCCAATGAATTAGGCGTTGGGTTTAAGATTTCATCAGGTCCCGTATTAGACAAACCCGGAGATTTAGCCGGTCTTTTAACAAGCCTACAAAAGAAAGATGTCCTTTTTATTGACGAGATTCACAGATTAAATCCAATAGTTGAGGAATATCTTTACTCTGCTATGGAAGATTACAGAATAGACATTCTGATAGATAAAGGACCTGCGGCAAGATCTGTGCAGATACCTCTTGAACCTTTTACTTTAATAGGAGCGACAACACGTTCCGGCTTATTGACCAGTCCACTCAGAGCCAGATTCGGAATTAATTGTCATTTAAATTATTACACAAGCGAGATATTAAAAAAAATTATCATCAGGTCGGCGAGAATATTAAATGTTCCTATAGATGAAGAAGCCGCATGGGAGATTGCTCGTCGCAGTCGTGGAACACCCAGAATATCGAATGCTTTATTACGTCGCGTAAGAGATTTCGCTCAAGTTGTAGGCTCCGGAGCAATTGACTTAAATATTGCAAAACACTCCCTGGAAGCATTGAATATAGACAAATACGGACTGGACGAGATGGACAATAAAATACTTCAAACTATTGTTGAGAAATTCTCCGGTGGTCCGGTCGGATTAAAAACTATTGCCACAGCAGTGGGCGAAGATGAAGGTACAATAGAAGAAGTTTACGAACCTTTTTTGATAATGGAAGGCTTTATAAAAAGAACTCCCCGAGGAAGAGAAGCTACAGAAAAAGCATATTTTCACGTAAATAAAAACAATTCCGGTTTTCAACAAAGACTATTCTAATGTTTAAAGAAGTAATAAAAAGATGAGAAAACTATTTTATATTGCAATAATTGCAGTTTTAAGTTTGTCGTTACAAGCACAAAAATCTCACAGCGACATTATTGACGTACAGGAATACACAATCGTTCTGGATATTTCCGATATTGAAAATCAATTCATTCAAGGTTATACAACAATTAGATTAAAACCTGTCAGCGAAAATTTAAATCAAATTCGTTTAGATCTGCAAGGATTAAATATTGATTCTATTAACTGCGATATTTGTGTAATTAACAATTTTTCTCATAATGATACTTTGATAGTAATCAATTTAGCAGACAGTTACAACCCTGATGATGAGTTAAATGTAACAGTTTATTACAACGGGAATCCACAAAAAGATCCTTCTGGATGGGGAGGATTTTATTTTTTGAATGGATATGCATTTAATTTAGGAGTTGCTTTTCAGGATATACCCCACAACTATGGAAGAGTTTGGTTCCCGTGTAATGACGATTTCATTGACAGAGCATCTGTTAACACAATCATTACCACAAAACCTCAACATACTGCCGTTTGTACAGGCGAGTTATTATCAGTAACCGAAGATCCTGTAACTCTAAAGAAAACATACCACTGGAGAATAGATGAGCCCATACCCACATATTTAGTTTCGGTAGCCGTAGGCAGCTATCAAAAGATTTCGCATATATACAACGGGTTGGAGCGTTCATATCCGGTAGAGTTTTACATTTATCCTGGCGACAGTGCCAGAACAGCAAATTCTTTTGTTAATATTGATACAACTCTTGCTGTTTATGAAGCTAAATTCGGACCTTATAAATGGAATAGAGTTGGATATGTTGCAGTCCCATTTAGCAGTGGTGCTATGGAGCATGTTACAAACATTGCAATGGGCAGAGCTTTTATTGATGGATCTTTAACATACGAAGATTTATTTTATCACGAATTAGCTCACATGTGGTTTGGAAATGCAATTACCTGCTCTTCTGCAGAAGATATGTGGATTAATGAAGGTTGGGCAACATTCTCAGAAACAATTTTTTATGAATTTGTTAAAAGCAAAGAAACAGCACTTGCATTTAGACGTAAATCCCACGAAGCAGTTTTAAGGTATTATCCCGTAGAGGATGGAGGTTTTCATGCCTTGTATCCTATGAGTCAGGATTTAACTTACTCACGAACTGTTTATGAAAAAGGAGCCAGTGTTGCACATGCCTTACGCGGTTACCTTGGCGATGATATATTTTTCCCGGCTATTACTGCGCTTATTAATAATTTTACTTATCAATCAATTAGTTCTTATAACATCAGAGACTTCCTGTCAAATTACACAGGTGTTGATTTAACTGATTTCTTTCAAGAGTGGGTATTTAGTCCAGGATTTGTTCATTATTCCATAGATTCCACCATTTCAGTTAATAATGGTTCGGGATATGACGTAACTGTATTTGTGAAACAAAAGCTCCGTGGTCGCGATAGTTTCGCAAATGGAAATAAAGTAGAAATAAATTTTATGGACGAAAACTACGAAATTATAAGCGATGTTATTGAATTTGACGGAGAATTCGGTGAAAAAACATTTAACATTCCATTCAATCCTGCATTAGTAATGGTGGATTACTACGAAAAAACATCTGATGCAACAATTAAAGAACCTAAATTTATTTCATCTACAGGTTATAAAACTTACAATTACACATATTTTAAAGCAAATGTCCAATCTGTTAATAACGAAAAAGATGCATTTTTACGGGTAACTCACAACTGGGCAGCTCCGGATACTTTCAAAAATCCAATACAGGGACTAAAAATTGCAAATCATCGTTATTGGACAATCGAAGGTGTTTTCCCGCAAGGTTTTTTAGCTAAAGGAGAATTTTCATACAATACAGCAACCACTGCGTCAGGCTATGTTGATAACGACTTTATAACTAACAGTTTAGATTCTTTGGTATTATTATATCGTCCGAATCGCTCCGCAGATTGGACAATTGAACCGGCAACTCATAACAAAGTTATTAAAAGATTTACCGTTGACAGCCTCAAAGTCGGTGAATATTCTCTTGCTATTTGGGATTGGGATTCCTATGTAAATGCAAAAGAATATAAACTTGCAGATAATATAAATATTTATCCAAATCCAAATAACGGAAACTTTTATTTTTCGACAGGAAAAGAATTTTGCGGAAATCTTGAAATATATAACTTGAACGGAATAAGAATTTATGAAAAACAATTAAATTCCGTAACAGAAGCTTATCATCAGGTTAATTTACCGGAATTAAATGATGGGATTTATATATTTATATTAAAAGACAAGTATTCAAAAATTGTAAGTAAAAGAAAATTTGTCGTTCAGAAATAAAAATATAAAAGGGATATGAATTTTGTAAAGGAATTAGAATGGAGGGGAATGATTCATGACATCATGCCCGGAACAGAAGAATTGTTAGAAAAAGAATTTGTTACAGCTTATGTTGGAATAGACCCCACAGCAGATTCTTTGCATATAGGTCATTTGGTGGGAATTATGATGTTGAAACATCTGCAGTTGAGCGGGCATCGCCCAATTGTCGTTTTTGGGGGTGCTACCGGAATGATTGGAGACCCAAGCGGAAAATCACAGGAAAGAAATCTTCTCGATGAAGAAACCTTACGCTATAATCAGGATTGCTTAAAAAAACAAATAGCTAAATTTCTCGATTTCGAAACAAATGAAAAAAACAGAGCCATAATGGTTAACAACTATGACTGGATGAGTAAATTCAGTTTTCTGGAATTTATCCGCGACATAGGAAAGCATATTACAGTGAATTATATGATGGCAAAAGATTCCGTTAAAAAAAGACTTAGTGGAGAAACAAATCAGGGAATGTCGTTTACGGAATTTTCTTATCAATTGGTTCAGGCTTACGATTTCTTACACCTCTACCGCAATTACAACTGTAAACTACAAATGGGAGGTAGCGACCAATGGGGAAATATTACAACCGGGACTGAATTAATCCGTAGAATTGAACAAGGAGAAGCCTTTGCTTTAACCTGTCCTCTTATAACAAAATCCGACGGAGGAAAATTTGGAAAAACAGAATCCGGAAATGTTTGGCTCGACCCCAAAAAAACAAGCCCCTATGAATTTTATCAGTTTTGGTTAAACGTATCTGATGAGGATGCTGAAAAATACATTAAAATATTCACTATTCTAGGTAAAGAAGTAATTGAAAACTTAATTCTGGAACACAAGCAAGCTCCTCATCTAAGACTTTTACAGAAAAAACTTGCTGAAGAAATTACAGTTATGGTTCATTCCCGCGAAGATTATAACACAGCAGTTGAAGCCTCAGGAATTTTATTTGGTAATGCAACAAAAGACATAATCGAAAAAATTGACGAAAATACTTTTTTGAGCGTATTCGCAGGCTTACCTGTTTTTACAATAGATATAAATATAATAAAAAACAAAATCGGAGTTCTAGACTTGCTAACAGAAGTTGCTCCGGTATTCCCGTCAAAAGGAGAACTCAAAAGAACAATTAAAGGCAATGGATTAGCAATAAATAAAGAAAAATTTACCGACGAAAATGCAAGTATTGATGAAGGCTATTTGTTAAAGAACAAATACATCATCATCCAAAAAGGTAAAAAAAACTATAATTTGCTGATTTGCCAGTAATCCGTTTTTTATGGAAAAACAAATTTTAATTACAGGAGGCACAGGATATATTGGTTCGCACACGGCAGTAGAATTTATAAATGCCGGTTATGAGGTTATTATTATTGATAATCTTTCTAATTCCGATATTTCTGTATTAAACGGAATTGAAAAAATTACAGATATAAAACCAATATTCTATAAAGTTGATGTAACCTTAAAAGCCGAACTTAGAAAAGTGTTTGAAACTCACCCTAATATTCAAGCCATAGTTCATTTTGCTGCTTTTAAAGCTGTAGGGGAATCAGTGGAATTTCCGTTAAAATATTATCATAATAATCTGACAGGCTTAATAAATATTCTTGAGTGCATGGAAGAATTTAAAATTAAAAATCTTGTGTTTTCCTCATCATGTACGATTTACGGACAACCAGAATTACTTCCTGTAACTGAAGAATCTCCTGTAATTAAACCGGAATCTCCATATGGTAATACAAAAAAAATCAGCGAAGAAATTATTCAGGATTTTTTAAACTCAACACAAGGATTTAAGTGTATTTCGTTAAGATATTTTAATCCTATAGGAGCACATCCTTCAGCCGAAATAGGAGAATTACCCATTGGAGTACCAAACAATTTGATGCCGTACATTACTCAAACAGCTTATGGTATCAGAGAAGAGTTAAAAGTTTTTGGTTCTGATTACAACACTCCGGACGGTACTCCTATCCGTGATTACATAAATGTTGTTGACCTTGCAGAAGCACACGTTGCAGCAGTTAACAGATTATTGAAAGATAAAACAGAAGATAAATTCGAAGTCTTTAACATCGGTACCGGACAAGGACATACTGTTCTGGAAGTTATAAATGCTTTTGAAAAAAACACCGGAGTTAAACTGAAATACCGCATAACCAACCGACGTCCGGGAGATGTAGAGAAAGTTTGGGCAGACACAAGCAAAGCTAATAAAATTTTAGGTTGGAAAGCAAAAAAATCATTAGCAGAAACCGTTAAATCAGCTTGGGAATGGGAAAAAAAGTATAGAGAGAAAACAAAAGCATCAATATAAATTCACTTCTGACTTAAAACAAAGTTTTCCACCATTTATCTGCCCTTCATAAAACATATTGTTATCATTTCTTTCTCCAAAAATTACAACCTCATCATTTTCAAAAACTTCATTAACATAATGAATTTTAAAACTGTTAATTCTTCGAGGATGAATATTCCCTATACAATTCTCAATCCAACGAACATAAACCGAATTATTTACATGCTTATGCAAATCAATATCCGTAAAACCTGCAGTCTCTTTATTTATCGGAAACAAATTTTTATTATTCCTGATTTTATTAAAGAGGAAATTTGATGAAGACTGATGTTTTGGCTGTCTGAAAAACTCAAGTTCGACAGGAACAACTATGCAATTTAAAGTTTTATCAACAACAGCCCATTCGCTTGTTGCATATACAAGTTCATTTGAATCCGAATCTTCAATAACAAAATCACGATTAAAGAAATTGGCTTTTATTCCCGTAGGCCATGTTTTTATGGTTAAAACATCTTCCCATTTTGGAATTTTAGTAATATTGACAAAAACTTTTATCAGAACCCACTTATATTTTGAATTTTCATCTCCTTCAAAACCATATCCCGTAATTTTTATGTGTTCCCAAGCAATTTCTGAAAAATGCTGAAAAATGCACGAAATTTTAATCTCCTTATTCACATTGCACTCGTACGAAGAAACTTTAATTTGCTTGGAAAATTTTTCAAGAGCTATTTCCATCCTATTTTGTTTTTGATAAATAATTTATTACAAACAGTTTCGACATTTTTTCAATCGGATTATAATCAATTATTGTTTTAACGTTACCATAAGAATCGTATTCAAAAGAAGAATCATTCAAAATAATTCCGTAATCTGTTTTTGTAACGGTACGTATAACAGCTCCATTATCATCATAAAAAAACTCTTTGATTACGCCTTGATTTTTTGCATCATAAGTTATTTTACTTCTGATTGCATCAAATTCATTATAAACAAAAGTAGAATTTTCAATAACTGAATTATTTTTATCAAGTTTCAGTAATTTCTTCACAGTTCCATTTTCCCAACCATCATTAAAAATGATTATATCTTTAAAAAGAATAATTGAATCATTTTTATAGCTTGTTACCATAATAGTGTCGCCAATATTTTCATAAACCAGTGTTCTAATAACATTTGCCTTATTGTCATAAAAAATTTGTTTGCTCAAAAAACCGTTTCGGTTATATTCATACAAAATACCATCAATAAGTGAGGAGTCGGAAGTATATCTAATTTCTTCAAAAGGAAAATTCCTGAAATTATATTTAATTATTGAAAAAGAATTTACAGTGCTATCTTCGTTAAAATAAAATATTTTTTCGGGGAGTCCTGCTTTTGTAAAATAAACTTCTTGCACCAGGAGTTTATTTGAAGAAACCAGATTATCTTTAACGATGTACAACCAAGTTTGAACTAAATCAATTCTCATTGAAGCTATTATTGCAGCTTCGCGATTGTAATTGTCGTATTCTCGTTTGTTTATAGGAATATTAACCTGAGAAAACGATAAAACAAAAACGAAAACTAAATATGGCGTTAAAAAAGCTTTTTTCATATAAAACCTCCAAAATTGTTTGGTAAAAATATAAATTCTTTAACAAGATTTTATGAAAAAAATGGATTAAAAATTTTTGAACATCAAACAAAAACGTAAAAATACTTTATTTTTGTGCAGATTAACTTAAAATTTTCACATTATGATTAAAAGAATACTTGGTTTACTGATCTCTTTGAGTATCATATTAAGTACTCAACTTCGTGCCGACGAAGGGATGTGGTTATTAGCAATGATTGGCAAAAATTATGAAGACATGCAAAAAGCAGGCTTCAAATTAACTCCTGAAGACATATACAATATCAATAACAGCAGCATTAAAGATGCTATTGTAGGATTAGGTTCGGAAGGAAATCCATTTCGTCATTTCTGCACCGGCGAGATTGTCAGCCCACAAGGATTATTCTTCACAAATCATCACTGCGGATATGGGCAAATTCAAGCTCACAGTACTCTGGAACATGACTATTTAAAAGATGGTTTCTGGGCATATTCATTAGACCAGGAATTGATTAACGAAGGACTTACAGTTTCGATTCTTGTGAGAATGGAAGATGTTACCGATAAAATTCTCGCAGAACTAAACGACCAGATGACAGAACAAGAAAGACAAACAAAAATATCCGAAATTTCAAAAAAAATTGCAAAAACAGCCACACAAGATACATATTACGATGCTTATGTAGCAGATATGTTCAACTCAAATCAGTTTTTCCTTTTTGTTTATGTAATTTACAAAGATGTTCGTTTAGTTGGAGCTCCCCCATCATCAATGGGAAAATTCGGGGGCGATACCGATAATTGGGAATGGCCCAGGCACACAGCAGATTTTTCTATGTTCAGAATTTATACAGCACCGGATGGAAAACCTGCTAAATATTCAAAAGACAATATTCCATTAAAACCGAAACATCATCTACCGGTAAGCATAAAAGGAGTTAAGGAAGGTGATTTTGCAATGGTTCTTGGATTCCCGGGAACAACTGACAGATACTTAACTTCATTCGGATTAGACGAAACTATGAACATCACCAATGCTTTAAGATACAGCATTCGCGACGTAAAAGTAAACATCCTTAGAGAAGAAATGCAATCAGATAGAGAAATCAGAATAAAATATGCTTCAAAATACGCTCGTCTTTCAAACTATTGGAAATACTCAAATGAACAAAACAAAGCATTAAGGAAACTTAACACTAAAGCAGTTAAACTCGAAATTGAAGCAAAATATAAAGATTGGGCTCAAAAACAATCAGATAATAAATACCTTGAAGCTCTGAGCCTAATCGAAAATGCTTACAAGAATCGTGCTCCCTATGCAATTGCAAGAATGTATTATATCGAAGGTCTAATCAGCGGACCAGAATTACCACTTTTTGCATATAGAACATCTAACTTACTCGCACTTCTAGAATCAAAAGATCAGGATAAAATCAATACCGAAATTGCAAACCTTAGAAAATCGGCAGAATCTTTCTATAAAGATTATAACCCTCAAACAGAAAAAAGAATTCTCGCTGCAATGTTTAAACATGTATTCGAAAATCTTGACAAAGAATTCCATCCTGATTTTTTCGAAAACCTAATTGTTAAAAAATATAAAGGCAATTTCGATAATTACGCCGATGACGTATTGAAGAAAAGTATTTTTGCCACAAAAGAAAAATTCCTAGCTTTCCTCGACAAACCAAATGCAAAAACACTTAAAGCTGACATGATGTTTGTTGCAGGAAATTCAATTATGACAAAATACCGCGAAATAAATACTGGATACTGGAACAAATCCGAAGGACTCGATAAAGGACGTCGTTTATTCGTTGATGGACTCATTCAAATGAATCCGGACAAAGTATTCTATCCTGATGCAAACAGCACAATAAGACTTACTTACGGAACTATCAGCGGATACAAACCTAGAGATGCTGTAGAGTATAGATATTACACAACACTCACCGGGGTATTGGAGAAAGAAGACCCGAATAGTGATGAATTTTATGTACCACAAAAATTAAAAGACTTATACTACGCACAAGACTTTGGTGAATATGTTAATGAAGCCGGCGAATTAGTTACATGCTTTATCTCAAATAACGACATCACAGGAGGAAACTCTGGGTCACCGGTAATTAACGGTGAAGGTCATCTTATCGGAATAGCTTTTGATGGTAACAGCGAAGCCATGTCGGGAGATATTGACTTTGAAGAAAACCTCCAGAGATGTATAAATCTTGACATCAGATACGCACTCTGGATAATTGATAAATATGCAGGTGCAGGAAACCTGATTGACGAAATGACAATAGTAAAATAAAAAGAAAAAGCGGAAATTTCCGCCTTTTTCTTTTTAAATATCTTTACAAATTACCATAATGAAGAATTTCTGTTTTTTTCATTTATAGAAACAGAAAGTAAAAAAATAAAAGTAATTACAACAAAACAAACAACTATAAAAAATTAGTTTAAGAAAAATGTACGATAAATTATCAATGATAATTTGCCAAAAGTTATTACAGTCGCTGTTGCATTCTGAATCTTAGGTGTGATTTTTTGAAAATTTCTTCTAAATTTGCAAAATACAAAACTCAACTATTATGAAAGTTTTAATCACAGGAATCAGTAGAGGAATAGGAGCAGCACTTGCTCAGTATTATCTTAATCAAGGATATAAAGTTACGGGTATCAGCCGTAGTTCAAACCCCGAATTACAAAAAAATCCCAATTTCAGTTTTATATCACTTGATTTAAAAGATATTGAAAATTTAAACGAAAAATTAAAATTATATCTCAAGGATAATCTAAATTTTGAACTAGTAATCCTCAATTCCGGAATTTTAGGAAAACTAGGCGATATGATAGAAACTTCACAAGATACCATAACTGAAGTAATGAATGTAAATGTTTGGGCAAATAAAAAAATAATTGATTTTATCGTTTCAAACTCAAAACCTGCTCAAATAGTCGGAATATCATCAGGAGCAGCAATTAGCGCAAGCAGAGGCTGGAATGTTTATGCTATTTCAAAAGCTGCATTAAATACAATGATTAAACTTTATTCCGAAGAATTTCCACAAATACATTTTGCGGCACTAGCTCCCGGAATTGTTGATACATTTATGCAGGATATTATTTCCTCCTACCCGGAAGATTCAAGATTTCCGGTAATTAAAAAATTAAAACAACTCAAAGGTACAGAATATATGCCTAACCCAAAATCTGCTGCAATTACAATCGCTGAAGCAATTGAAAAAATTAAAAATATGCCTTCGGGACAGTATTATGATGTAAGAGAAATTTAAACTGTAGTTTTTTTCCATTTATTACTTTTTAAATAAACAAAAGATATTCCCCAAAGCAAAAAGGCATAAATAAACTCAACTGTCCAGACAGAAGCTAATTGGAATTGCAATTTTGATATAAAAATCCATGCAAACATAATATAGAAAAACAATACTATTATTTCGAGTGCCATACTTACTTTAGTATTGCCTGTTCCAGTAAGAGCACTAAAAAACAATATTGCAGTTGCTAGAAATGGACTAACTCCTAAAATCACGTAATAAACGGGCTTTGCTGCATTTATTAACAATAAATCATTCGTAAAAACATTTAAAACAATTCCCGGAAATAATCCCATCGGAACTATTAAAGCCAAACAAATAGGAACACAAAGAAATACAGACTTTTTTAAGATTTTCCATAATGCATCGGGATTACCACTTCCGATTGAATTACTTACAAATGTATTTACAGCAGCAGAAAAACCCCATATCGGCAAGAGCATAAATATATAAACACTTCGTATAATATTTGATACAGCCAATTCCAAACTTCCCATTTTCTCAATTAAAACAAAAAATGCAAACCAACACGAAAATGACACAAAATGTTGTATCATCAATGGATATGAAACATTTAATATACGTTTGGTTATTCTAAAATTGATTTTTACATATCTGAATAAACGATAATCTCTATTATTAATTCGAACAATTGTATAAAACGAAAAAAACATTAATGCTGAAAACTCCGCACAAACAGAAGCTATTGCAGCACCCTTAATACCTAATGCAGGAGCACCTAATTTGCCAAAAATCAAAATATAATTGAGGACAATATTTAAAAGGGTCATAATAATTGTTGAATAGGAAATAGATTTAGTTTTTGCGATTCCTACGTAAAAAGCTCTGAAGGAAATATTCAGAAATGAAGGCAAAAGTCCGAAAATTCTGTAGCTTAAATAATCTTCTGCAAGCACTCTGATTTCGACAGAGTTTATAAAAAGAAAAAGAATTTGTTTAAGAAAAATGCTTAATATTAGAATCATGAACATGGCAATACTCACAAGAATGTATTGAGTATGAACAAAAACTCTTCCTACAGCTTTTTGATTTTTCTCTCCGACCCTTCTTGCAATAATAATCTGCGAGCCGATTCCCAAACCTAAAGCCATCATTACTAAGATATAGTAAAATATCGAACCAATAGCAGCAGCTCCAAGATTTGATTCTCCTAAACGCCCCATAAAGGCAGTATCGGTAATATTTAAAATGTTTTGGGCAAGACTCTCCAGAATAATAGGTATTGCAACTAACAATATAGAATTATATGTTATTTTTTCGGACATAAATATTTATAAAAAATCCCTGTATAATCTAATAAAAAAGTTGCTGCAAAAATACGAGAAAATTTTTACTACTTCTTTTATTATTTATTATCATTAACTCTTTGCAGATAATTTTCCAGATGCCAGATTAGAGCATCTTTCAGCGTGAATATTCTATTTATAAAATTTTACAAATTCAAATCGTAAAGCATAAGCATACCATCAACATACTTTGAGTTACGAGTGAGTCTAAATGGTAATGTATTTGCTATATGCGTAGCATAATCATTATATTTATCGCTATATTTCAGTTCGACAACTATACCTGGGTCTTCGATAAATTCCTTATAGTGGTTAAATCCTGCATTTATTTTATAATATCTTATTCTTGAATCTATTGTTAACCTGTAGTTTCCGGTGATATCTCTGAAATATTCGCGATTGTATGAATTCAACATTACCGGTTCAAATCCTGAAATTTGCTCCAGAACATTTTCAGGAATGCTTACAGATTTTATAAGATTAAGACAAAATTTTGCATTAAAATCCTTATCTAACTCAAATTCAGGTAAAAAATATGATTGTTTTGTACCTCTATAAGCTTCTTTTTGTTTTATTTCAAATACAGCTCCGGAAATTTTTCCAATGGTATTTCCGTACCATCTGATTCGAAATTTGTTTCTTTCTGAATGTCCCATACTATTTGCATAAAAACATTCTAATTCGGGACTATCCAGGTATATATTATTTACGGTACGAGGTTTATAAATCTTTCTGAAAAAAGCATCACTACCAAGTACTATCATTTTAACCTCGATATAATTGAGCCTTTCGGGACGATATTTTCTTTCGTAGCGATAATCCTCTAATAGGGTGTATTCAGTATTTTTGCTTATTTCCATTATTTAATGTCAACAAATGAGACAGAGCTATTTTCTATTTTCAAAATCTCGTTTTTACAGTTTGTGAGCAATTCAAGATTTTTAACCTTTACTCTAAATGCAAGTTCCAAAATTTCTGTATTTTCATCGAACCGGCGTAGATTTGCTTTTGGAAAATATAAATTTATAATTCCGATGACTTTTTCCATGTCACCCGGTTTTGGTTTTGAAAGGCTCACCAACATATTATAAGCCAATAACTTATTTACGGGACGGATAAAATACCTTATCCAAATTATAGATACAATTATCAAAAATGCTATTATGGTTACTATAGGCTGATTAGCTCCCATTCCCAAACCTAAACCTATTGTAAGAAACAAATATGTTAATTCTTCAGGCTCCTTTATCGCTGCCCTGTAACGAACTATTGACAAAGCACCTACCAAACCCAACGACAAAGCAACAGAGCTGCCTACCAATGTGATTATCAACATTGTTATTAACGAAACCATAACAAAATTATACGCAAACTGACTCTTGTTCGACAAACTTTGAGCACAACGCCTGTAGGTCATTTCAAGAATTAAAGCCATTACAATCACTAAGGCCGCGTTAACAATAAACATATTAACGTCTATTTCCTTTGGAGTAAAATTAAAATACTGTAAAATTTTTTCGTAACTATTCATAATAAAAATTTTTAATTAGTAAAAATACATTTTTAAATTCTTATTTTTTCCTTCTATTTTTTTTTCGTTCAATTCTAAAACAGAGCTTTCTTCAACCTTGTGTTCTGTTTTAACTTTTTGCATCACAATTTTCTCAGCAATTATTTTTGCGGGACCGAATTCCGGTTTTTTCTGTAAAAGCACAAATCCATAATTACTATTCTTTATTTTTATGTCTCTTGCTTTAATTTCCGAAAGGTCTTTTGAAGCAATTCCAATATTAACCTGTTCTATTTGAGTATTTACAACAGCTGCAACAGATTTTTCTCCCATACTTATTCCTTTATCGCCGGCCTTTATAATTTTACAATTCAAAATCTCTACATTACTTGTAGAAAAATCTATTGCATCATTTCCAGAATTAATAAATTTACAGCCAACTACTTTACCACGACAAAAATCAGAATCAAACGCATCAGAAAAAGTATTCTCCATTATGCAATTGTTGAGTAAGAATTGACTTCTTATGGTGTTCAAAAAGTCTTCGCAATGATTATTTCTGAAGTTACAATTATAAAACTCTACATCAGATTCATAAAAAGTAACTGCTCCCGTTAATTGCCAACCCTTATAATTCAATGTATTTAAATTTTCAAAAATACCATTTTTAAAAATAGATTTGTCTTTGGCCTGTAAAACAGTGAAGCCATTTCCGGTTCCGTCTGATGAATGTATTTTTATGGGTTTTTCTTCAGTTCCTTCAGCAAAAATCGGAGAATTAGAAACAAACGCGGCATTGTTTATCAGATCAATCTCTGTACCTGGCTCTATGAAAACTTTATAACCATCAGGTATATAAATATTTTTGTCAAACTTCTTCTTCCCAAAAATTCTGATTTCATTATTTGTATGTTTAAAATACTGATTTAAAATAATCGCAGTTTCTTCAAATTGTTTTCTTGGACTAAAAGCTACTGGCATTGGCCATGGAATTATTTTAGATCTGTAAACCATTCCGGGATATTCAGGAGTGGTAAAATAAACATATTCATAGTTTTTATTTAGAATTTCGTCCAATTTAATTGTATTTTTATAGAAATTAGTATTTAACTTATTTTTCAATTCAATTTTTGTGGATTTTCTTATTTTATCGGCATCACCAAAACCAATAATATCAATATTAAAATGATAATTTACTATTACGCCTAATTCATTATCTGAATTTTTATAAAACCTCACATAATCTGAAAAATATTCTTTTTTTATATCACTGTTAAACTTACTCTTTACAGCCAGTTTTTTGTTTTTTATAAAATCAATATAATTTTTATCCGAAATATCATTGCTCAACTTAGAAAAAATCGAATCAATAACAAAAGAATGTTTAATTAAATGATCTCTGTCAAAAACATATCCAAGATATTCTCTTTTAATTAAATTTTCATAATATGTAAGTTCGCTTTCGTACTTTTTATAATATTCTTGAATAATATTTCCTTGGAGTTTTTGTAATTCTTTATAATATTGTTTTCTAAAATTATCATCTTCAAAAAAGCCTAAATATAAACCAGAGATAAAAGTAAAATTATCATTTTTTTGATAATATCCTAAAATCTCTTTTAATCCCCAATTATTAATACCCCAATTTGAATAACAATCATAAGCAATCGGTTCAAGTTTGGAAATTACCGGGTTATAATAAAACCTTATATTATGCCAAATAGCTCCGTGGTAAGCTCCAAATTTAGACATGTAAGCAAAATACTTTGCCGTTTTTGGGATATCAAAAACCTCAGAGGCAGTTAATTCACCTTGTTTGAATGATTCTAGCAAATTCTGTCCAATTATAAAACAATTATATAATCCTTCATCTCCCATAGTCGTGCTCATTTTGAATGCTTCGGGATATGCAGATGCTAATAAAAATTCTTCTTGGCTATTTAAATCCAATATTCTTCTATTCCACATTCTTTCTTCATTTAATGACAAAATAGGAGCTTCTCTTCTTTTTTTACTTTCTAATAAAATTTTATCAAAATGCTCCTCGTAAACATAAATTCCATAAGGACTATTATTTATATAAACCGGAACAAAACCGTAATTTGTAGTGAGAATTCCTTTGTCAAGGGCAATTTTATGAAATAACCATTCAAGTAAATAAGATCTGCTATCAGGCGATTGAATAGAAAAAGTAGTCATTCCTTTCCATGCATCCTCAATAAGTTTAATTCGAAACGACCATTTATCTCCTTCAAGGTGGTCGAGCCAATCGCCTTTAAACCTTATCTTAGCACGCATAAAATGCCCTTCATATACAATAAGTGCTCTAACAAAGCTACCCTCTTCTGTAATCAAAATTCCTCTTTCAAAAGCTTTTTCTCTTATTTTCCTTAGTTTATTAAATTCTTTATCTTCGATAAAAATATACAATGGTTCAATATCCTTAAACTCAGGAAAACTCATTCTATTTTTTTTAATCTTTTTTATACTAAAATCATCAAAATATCCCGGTTCTTTTTTAGGATTCCATATATAAATTTTTAAAACATTCCCTTTAAAATTATTTGGAATACGAATTTGCACAGAAATCCTTCCCCATCCATTGGGGAGTGTATCTAAAATATGATTGGAAAATTTGTAAAGTTCAGGATTTTCCGCCTTATCTTCCTGTACAACCAATCCTGCAGAACCTCCTTTTCGCAATATTGTTACAGAATATAATTCATTAGGATGCACACCTCTAATTGCATAGAGATTAACAAACTCACTGTTAATTATTTTGATGGAATGCTTCCCTGAAAAAGCCTCCTCATCTGTTACAGATGCATTTTTAATTGTTAATGTATTTAGAATTTTATTTGTTCGAAAATCTATCTTTTCGTTTGAAACATCAAAATTTTCAAAATCACAAGATAAAAATTCGCTATCAGAATCAATATTATTGGAATAAATATATATCAGTATCCCTAACAATGCAAACAAAAAAAATAATATCTGAAACTCTCGGGTCCTCTTAAGAAATTGTTTTATCTTATCAAATCTGTCTTTTTCATTTATTCTCATATCATCCTTCTTTAAACGAAAAACCTTCTTTCAATAGATTTTCGGGATTTAATAAACTTTCCAATAATTTTTCATCAACAAAATTAAACTTTTTATTCAATTCAACAATATCAATCCCATAATTTTTCATAATGATAGCAAATTCCGTGGCTTTTCTGTAACCTAAAATTGGAACTAAAACAACGGTGATGGAGGGATTCGACAAAACTGAGTTTAAAGAAAGATTTTTGTCAATTTCAATACCCGAAAGCAAAAATTGGCGATAACTACGGTTAGCTGCTATCAACAATTTTAAACTCTCAATAAGTGATTTTCCTATTGAAGGCATGTAAGCATTGAGTTCGAGGCAAGATTGTCCGCAAAGATTGGAAATCAGAATATCATTTGCATATACTTTATGAGCAATACTAATTATAAACTCGGAAATTACAGGATTTATTTTCCCCGGCATAATAGAGCTCCCCACCTGTCGAGGTTGTATTTTCAAGGCTTCCCTCGAAATATCGGAAGCTAAGAGTCTAATATCGGATGCTTGCTTTTCAAGATTTACAGCATGGGATTTTAAGGTTGCATGAATCTCAACATAACTATCTTGATTAGAGGTTGTATCACACATATTTTCACTTCGTGTAATTGGCAATCCTGTAATGTGCTGAAGGTTTTTGGAAACCTCCATAATAAAATATCTAGGTATTGCAATGCCGGTACCAATAGCTCCTCCACCTAAATTAACAGTTTTAATTCGTTCGAAACATTTCGAGACTCGCCACCAGTCTCGCGACAAGGCATCGTTATAGGTACTGAAAAGTTTGCCATAGCTCGAAGGCACAGCTGCCTGCAACTGAGTATATCCCATTCTCAGTACATTTCTATATTTTCGTTCGAGTTCTTCGGCTAAAAAACGTGTTTTATTAATTTCTTCTTCAAGAGAATTAAGCAGCTGCAAAACCGCAACTTTTAACGAGGTTGGAATAACATCATTGGTGGATTGAAAAACATTTGCATGTATAAACGGATCAATTTTGGAATAATCTCCGGGTTTATATCCTAAAATTTGTAGTCCACGATTAGCAATAATCTCATTTACATTCATGTTTATACTTGTCCCTGCCCCTCCTTGAATTGCAGGAACAATAAAATGCTCAAAATGTTTTCCTTCGGAAACTTCGCCAGCAGCTTTTTCCAGGGCATCAATTACTTCATCAGCGAAAAAATCAATTTTTATTATTTCGGAAGGAATATTTGCAAGTACATTTTTCTTTAACTTTCTGTAGGTTTGATAACATGCTAACTTTACTGTTCCAACTGCTTTATACCAATCTATATCGAATTTTTCCGAATTTTCAAAATTTCGGTATGCTCTAAGAGCGTTTATGCCATAAAGAGCATCAGCAGGAATATCAAGTTCTCCTAAATAATCTTTTTCTTTTCGTGTGTTGTTATAAAGGTCTGGCATAAATTTTTACATCTTCGGCATTAATAACAGGTCCGCACAATATTACAAGGCGTTCGATAACATTTCTAAGCTCACGGATATTTCCGGTCCATTTAATTTTCTTTAATTCTTCAATTGCTTCGTCGGTAATTTTTTTCTTTGCAACATTTTGTTCGTTGCAGGTTAGTTCAATGAAATGCTCTACCAGCAAAGGAATATCTTCGAGACGTTCATTAAGCGGGGGAACATTTATTAAAATTACGCTTAAACGATGATATAAATCCTCGCGGAAATTTCCCTTTTTTATTTCTTCCTGTAAGTTTTTATTAGTAGCAGCAATTACACGAACATTTACGCTTATATCTTTGTCGCTACCGACACGCGATATCTTATTTTCCTGAAGCACTCTCAATACTTTAGCTTGAGCGGATAGGCTCATATCCCCTATTTCGTCGAGAAAAATTGTTCCACCTTCTGCTTGTTCAAATTTGCCCTTTCGTTGTTTTATTGCCGAAGTAAATGCACCTTTTTCATGCCCGAAAAGTTCGCTTTCGATAAGTTCGGAAGGAATTGCTGCACAATTCACTTCAACAAAAGGAGCTTTTGATCGATTTGATTTTTCGTGAATCCATCGGGCAACAACCTCTTTTCCCGTGCCGTTTTCACCCGTTATTAAAACTCTGGCATCAGTAGGTGCAACCTTTTCGATTATTTCTTTAACCTTTTTTATTGCAGGTGATTCTCCAATCATTTGATAACGAACATCAACCTTGCTTTTCAGAGTTTTTGTCTGAACGACAAGATTATTTTTATCCAAAGCATTCCGCAAGGTAACCATAATTCTGTTTAAATCCAATGGCTTTGCAATATAATCAAAAGCTCCTTTTTTAATGGCTTCAACAGCAGTATCAATATTACCATGACCCGAAATCATTACCACGGGAATTTCAGGATGTGTTTCAATAATTTTCTCCAACACTTCAATCCCGTCCATTTGAGGCATCTTTATATCACAAAAGATAACATCATACTCGTTTTCTTCAATCATTTTTAATCCGATTATTCCATCCTCGGCTGTATCAACATGATGTTTTTCAAAACTCAGTATATCTTTCAAAGTATTTCTGATGCTCCTTTCGTCATCTATAATCAATATTTTCCCCATAAGTAATATTTTTGTAACAAATTTAATTATTATTTTTGGGTTTATGCACAATTCCTCTGCTTAATCTACCATCAACTTCTATTAAAAGTTCCTCTTTAAATTTAACATGCCGCATAAATTCGTCTTCGTAAACTGCCGGAATTGAATTTAAAAAATCCACATCATAGTAACCATCGTTTATGTAAGGATTTATTGTAAAGTATGCCACCCTGAATGAAGTTAAATTGTGGAAAAAATGAGTTCCCTGACTGGGGTCAATTCTATAATTAGCTAAGCCAGATTCTACAATTACGCGAGCCATTGAAATATTAGACCACTTCACCGGAATACCAAGAGCATAGTCAGATGAGCCCCACCTACCGGGACCAATTAAAATATAATTTTTTTCTTCTTTGATAAACTTGCGGTTTAAACCATCTATTATATCAACCATTTTTGGATTATTCAGAGAATTAAATGTTTCAGGCTTTATATAAATTATATCTCTGATTCCGCCATAAATTCCATTTCCTAAAACAGATTCAGAAAATAAAATGGTTCTGGATAAATTCACTTTATCAATATCTACCGTAACATTCTGGTCAGTTTCGATAATAGGACGAATTTGCAACAAACTAAAAACAATATCTTCGTTTGGATTTTTTGGAAAATTAACTGCAAATTCTATTTCAATATGATTATTCATTTCTTTCTTACCGATTTCCATAAATTCGTTAAGAATGTCACACAATGGAAAAGTATTGTACTTAAGAATCTTTGCAAAAGTTACCAGTTTAATTCCATCATAATTAACATTATCTTTGATAATATTATTCTGAAAATCGTAAGTAGAGCCGATATATTTTAAAGTTCCATCTTTATGAGCCTCCTCAATGGGTAGTTTAATCATATTAATATTTTCAAAAATTGAAGGAGTGAATAAATGTGGGTCGAGTTTTAATGCATAAAAAGTTTTTTGAGTATCTCTCATAGCCATTTCGGGACTTGAAAGCTGTATTATTCTTTCGGGATGCCGTGGTGAAAAACGTAAGGATTTCTCTCCATCAACTATATGTTTTCCAAGTCCTAAAGCAACATTTACAATTCCTTCTTCTGCTTTTTCGGGAGCAATGGGATAAAAATTTATTGACCGGGCAACGCCCGAAAAAGTGGGATAAAATCTATCTCCGTAAGCAGTTCCGCAAACATCCTGCAATACAACTCCCATTTTTTCTTCATCAATTACGTTTGAAGTTGCTGTCATATATGCTTTGGAATCTTTAAAGAATACCGAGGCATATACACTCTTAATTGCCTCGGTAAGTATTTTTATTGTAAGATGTTTGTCATCTCCGGCATTTGGCACCATGTAAGTACTATACACACCGGCAAACGGCTGATAATGAGAATCTTCCAACCGACTCGAAGACCTTACTGCGATTGGATTGTTCGTCAAACTGATAAATGAGTACAAACTCGAGAAAATTCTGTTTGGCAATCGAACTTCGACAAACCTTCTTAAAATTTCCTCATCAGATAAATTCGATAACCCGACTTCGTACAGATTATTTGATTCCATAAATTCATCGAAAATATCTGTACAAAGAATTGTAGTTCGAGGTATAGTAATTGTAATGCCGGGATATTTCTTTCGTAAACGATATTTTTTTATCAATAAATCCGAAAAAGCTAAACCCCTTGCCTTGCCACCAATATATCCATCCCCTATACGAGTGAAAATTGAATAATTGTCGAAAGTATTTTGTTCAAACTTCGTTATTATGCCTCGTCCTGAATTTAAACGGTATTGAGATATCGCCATATAAATAAACTGACGAATATCTTCAATGGTATTAAAATCATCTACTGTAAGATACTTAAATTTTCGGGCAAGAGAAAAAAGACTTCGTGAATTAAACCACTTAGTTATATGATTACGTTTGACGTGATATTCCAAACATTCGGGTGAAATTTTGAGTATAAGTTCCTGAAAAGACTTTAAACTTGATGCAGTTCCAATTACTTTTTGTTTTACAGGACAATAAAAATGAAAACTTCCGAGATGGAAATTTTTAATTATAAAATTTCTGAGTTCGTAGGAGAAATTTTTTGTATATTTTCCAAGAAAATCTACTCCGATTTCGGAAGCTAGTTCTTTGTTTTCTCCTTCCGACGAAAGCAATAATAAAGGCAAGTGAACATCTTGTTCTTTTAGATAATTGCATAACTTTACTCCTGCATGTTTATCGGTGTGACGATTGATTTTATATCTTACATCAGAAATAACACCAAGAACATTTTCCTTATATTTATTATAAAGCGATACAGCTTGATTATAGTTTGTTGCAAGAAGAATTTTAGGACGTCCTCGCATTCTGAGGTTTTGCTGGAATTCATTAGCTCCTTCGATAGCTGCTCTTTGAGACTGGATGAAAAATATTTTATACAAAGTAGGCAAAATGCTGGAATAGTATCTTATGCTGTCTTCGACTAAAATCACAGTTTGTACTCCCATTTCCAGAATATCATGATTAGCATTCATTTTGTCTTCTATCAGCTTTATTATGGCAAGCATGATATCAGGATTTCCAAGCCAGCAAAAAACGTAATCTATAGCACTCAAATCTTCGCGTTCGATTCGCTGTGAAATTTCCCTGGAGAATGGGGTTAGAATAACTATGGGAATTTTTTTGTATTTAGACTTTATTTTTTTTGACAATTCAAAAGCATTAGCATTTGGGATATTGAGCATTGTAATGACAAGGTCAATATCTTTAGCTTTTAGTCTATGAAAAGCAGCCTCAGCAGAATCAACTCGTATAAACATTGGTGGATATCTCAAGCCCAGAGTCATGTATTCTTTAAAAATCTGTTCGTCAATCCTACCATCTTCTTCGAGCATGAAATGATCATAATTATTGCATATTAAAAGCACCTTTAATATTCTTTTAGTCATCAACTTCTCGAATTCAGTATCCTGCAATTCATTTTCATCAATTTTCAGAAGTTCAAAGGGGTTATTCGTATTTTCGCTCATAGTTGAAAATATTAGTTATTGCAAATGTAAACGAAGATTTTAAAATTTCATAGCGTAATTTGAGAAAATTGTTGCGTAAAAAGCATAATATTGTTTTGAAAATTTAATGAATTTATTCCTTTTGTTGTAATTTTTGTTGTGAATTATATACAATAAAAAAAACATTTAGTTAGCCTAAAAGTATAATTTTATAAGACTTTTTCTTAATATAAAACAAAAAAATCCCCACTAAAAAAAGCGGGGATTTAATGATTAAGGGAAATATTGTTATTAGATAATACCTTGTTCTACCATTGCTTCAGCAACTTTGAGGAAACCTGCAATGTTAGCACCTTTAACATAGTTTACGTAACCTGTTTCGTCTTTCCCGTATTTAACACAAGCTTCGTGAATGTTGCACATAATTTCATGTAATCTGCGGTCAACCTCTTCTCTAGACCAAGATAATTTCATTGAGTTTTGAGACATTTCAAGACCTGAAGTTGCAACACCACCGGCATTAGCAGCTTTACCCGGAGCAAATAATAATTTATGTTCGAGAATAACTTCTACTGCTTCTGGAGTACATGGCATGTTAGCACCTTCGCAAATGCAAATGCAACCATTTTTGATTAACATTTCAGCATCTTCTTTATTTAATTCGTTCTGTGTAGCACATGGTAAAGCAACATCACATTTAACTTCCCAGGGTTTTTTACCTGCGTGGAATTCAGCACCAAATTTCAATGCATAAGGTTTTACAATGTCTTCGTTAGTTGCTCTTAAGTGAAGCATGTAGTCGATTTTTTCGCCTGAGATTCCGTCTTTATCATAAACATAACCATCAGGACCACTAATTGCAACAACTTTACCACCAAGTTGAGTCACTTTTGTTACAGCGCCCCATGCAACATTACCAAAACCAGAAACAACAACGGTTTTGCCTTCGAATGATTCCTCACGGGTTTTTAACATTTCCTGAGCAAAATAAACACAACCAAAACCGGTAGCTTCCGGACGAATCAATGAACCACCCCATTTCAATCCTTTTCCAGTTAATACTCCGGTATGTTCTTGAGCTAATTTTTTATACATGCCATACAAGTATCCAATTTCTCTTCCACCAACGCCAATATCACCTGCAGGAACATCAGTTTCAGGACCTATTATCTTCCACAATTCTAACATAAAGCTCTGGCAGAAACGCATGATTTCAGCATCGGATTTACCTTTTGGATCGAAATCTGAACCACCTTTACCACCACCCATAGGTAATGTAGTAAGAGAATTTTTAAAGATTTGTTCGAAACCTAAGAATTTCAAAATTGAAAGGTTAACACTCGGGTGGAATCTCAAACCGCCTTTGTATGGTCCGATTGCATTATTAAATTGTACACGATAACCTATATTAACGTGAACTTTTCCATGATCGTCAACCCATGGTACTTTGAAAGTTAAAACTCTGTCAGGCTCAACAATTCTCTCAATAATTCCCAACTTTTCGAATTGAGGATTTTCGTTGTAAACTTCTTCAATTGATTCCAAAACTTCTCTAACAGCTTGTAGATACTCTACTTCACCCGGATGTTTTTTTTCCAGGTCGTTCATGATTTTTTCTACGTTCATGTTTTTAATATTTAATGTTAAACATCTAAAATAAAATCTATTTTTTCAGTATTCAAAATTATCATTTATTGAATATAAATTTCAAACTTTTACTAATTTATTTTTTTATTTTAGCTCTTGATTTTTATCAATGACTTTTGTATTGTTTTTTATTTTAATATCTTTGCAACAATATTTTTTAAAATGGACAACACTTATTTCAACGAAGATATTGATGATGTTCTTAAAAACCTTAACGAGAGGAAAAAGGAACTTGAGTGTATTTACCGTGTTGATGAAATTCTTCGTGATTTCAATTCTGACATTGAAAATATTTTTCAACAACTTTGCAACATCATTCCCTCCGGTTGGAGATATTCTGAGATTTGTAAAGTAAAAATTCAGCTTAACGATATAATTGTAGAATCTGAAAATTTCAAAAAAACCGAACTAAAATTAAGTCATCCTTTAGTTGTGGAAGGTCTGGTTTCAGGAGAAATAACTTTATGCTATATAAAAAGTGTAAGAGCAGAAAAAGGGATTTTTCTAAACGAAGAATTGAGACTATTTAAAACCATTACCGAAAAACTTAATCAATATCTGTCATACCGGAAATTAAAAGAATTATATAGCTACAGCATTCACAATAAACAAAAAATTAACGACAACGAACAGAACTTTCTGAATTACCTGAAAAGGCTTAAACTCAACGACGAAGAAATTGAAGAAATTACAAAAGTTCAAATTGAATTTAAAAAGGGAGAAAATATTTGTAAGCAAGGTTCTTTTGCAACATTCATAATGATTTTAAAAGATGGGCTGGTAAAAGCTTTCGTTGAAAGTCCACATTATAAAAATCATGTATTTAAAATTACTAAGCCTTATGCAATATTAGGATTATCAAGTTTGTACGGAGAGAATTATTATCATTTCAGTGCTCAGGCTTTGCTGCAATCAAAAATTTGTCTTGTGGAAAGGGAGAAATTTGATCAAATTCTCCGGAAAAACAATGATTTTGCAATTGAAGTTATGAAACTTTACAGTAACTCTTTGCAAAATATTTACGATAAAATCGGATGCCTTGCAAATAAACAAGCCATCGGTCGAGTTTGTGATGCCTTAATTTACCTTGCCGAAAAAGTCTTTGAATCAAATACTATCAATCCGATTATCACCAGAAAAGACCTTGCAGAATTTTCCGGTCTGGCTACTGAAAATCTCGTTAGAGTGCTCTCTGACCTCAAAAAAGATAACATTATCGCTATAAACAATAAAACCATCGAAATTCTCAACATGGATACTCTAAAAATGTTGAGTAACGTGGGATAATTTTACATCTATTTTTTCAGATTAATCTTCAAAACTAGCTCTTTGTTGATAGTTTCATTATTCATTTTGGCTGGTATCCACTCGGGAGAATCTTTGATTATGCTAATAATTAAAGAATCTACATCCGCATTTATCCCTTCAATAATTTTAGGATTAATCAACTGCCCCGATTTTGTTACGATAAAGGAAACAAGCACAACATTTTTTTGTAAATCTCTCAGAATTTGTTCATCTATTTTTGAGAACACATAATTCTCAAAACTCATGTCTTGATAATTAAATCTCGGAGGGATTAAATTATCGGCTGTTGTAGTAATTACATTTACATTTTGTAATTCGTCATTTTGAGTAGCCTTTGTTTCTTCATTTTCTGAATATTTGTCTCTTGAGCTTGTTTTATTTCTGCCACCAGGTTTAAATAATTTTTGAACAGATGGATTATAATTTGAATTTATTTTTGTATCAAGCTGTTCATCTTTTTTCTTTTCGGCAACTATTGTATAAGTATCGAACCCTGAATCTGCATCTGCAATTCCTTTTATTTCACCAACTGAAGCTTCCTCTTTAACATTGTAACTTTCCTCTGCCGGAACAGAAAACCCCATTGAAGTAATTTGAGACTGTTCAATATTTTTTTCGGTTCTATCATAATTTTGGGTAGAATTAGGGAGTAATATATTCTTTTTATTTTCTGCTGTTAATTCCTCTTGAGGTTGTTTATCATTTAAAATTTCCGTGATTTCTTCATTTTCGAGCATCTGAGAATTTTCTATTCTACTTTCGGCAATATTAACAGGAATAATGTCATTTTTTGATTCTGTAAATCTGTTTATTAAAAATACAACTCCCGAAACAAAAACAATTAAAAATACTGCAGCAATAGCTCTGTATCTGTATAAAAAACTGTGTTGTTGGTTAAGTGAAAATATTTTTTTATCAATTTCTTTATTAATTTGATGTGTATGATGCTCAAGTTCTTCCTGATTTTCAATCATAAGCAAGCCTTCCATAACATCCATACAAATCTCACAATCTGCAATATGTTCTTCGATTTGGTGCGATGTTTCTTTATCAACTTCTCCGTTTAAATATTTGAGAAGTTGTTTTTCATCATAACATATTTTATTTTTTTTCTTCATCTATTTTTTTAAGTAATATTTCTAAATTTCGTTTACCATTTTGAATATGCGTTTTAACTTCCTTATATGAAAATCCGGTAATTTCAACAATTTCGTTATATGATTTTTCTTGTATGAAAAATAATTCGATACAGCATTTTTGTTCGGGCTTAAGTTGCATAATACATTTTTCAAGTTTCTGAATGTTTTCTTCTTTTACAATATATTCAGGATTCAAAATTTTTTCTTGTTCCATAAAATCATTCTGATGTTTTTCATAATTTTCTACAAATTCAATATTCAGTTTTTTATTTCTGGTTTTAAGAAGACAATGATTTTTTGCAACAGTATATAACCAAGAACGAAAATTTTTAACTTCGTGAAAAAGCAGTTTTTCGAGTAATTCTTCGAATATTTCGAGAACAGCTTCGCGGGCAAGTTCTTTGTTTTTGAGATATTTTAAGCAAATTGCAAATGTAAATGAGGTATATCTTTTATAAAGTTCTCCCACACAATTATTGTCATGATTCAATTTATATTCCTCGATCAATTGCTCGTCGGTAAGCGAAGAATATTTTTTTCTTTTTCCAAACAATTTCTAAATCTTAAGTTTTAATTTTTTACAAATTTTCAATTTCTTTTTCGAAACGTTGTTTATGTTTCATTTCTTCTTTTGACAGAGCTTCAAAAATATTTTTAATTTCTTCGTTATCGGAGGCCTCGGAAAGTTTTTTATATAAATTGTAAGAGGCTGTTTCTCTCCGAATGCCAATTAGCATGGCATCTTTTAAAGATAATGAATCTTCGTTTGCATTATCATCGAAAACATTTGTTGCTATCTCGAGTTTTTCTAAATCCTCAGAATTTATTTTGAAATTTTTTTGCCTTTTTATTTTCCCGAGAAGTTCTTTATGCTTGGTCTCTTCATTAATTAACACAAGAAATACATTTTTCAATTCAGTATTAGGAGCATCTTCTGCCAATCTGGAATAAAACTCAATTGAACGTTGCTCTCTCGAAATTGCAAAATCAATAATATCGTTAATCGTATTTAAATTTTTCATGATAAAAGTTTTTACAAACTTAAAAAATTTCTAAGAAATTTAACAGCTTATTTGCAAAAAAAATTCTGACCTTACTCGTTTGACTTAAAGAAAATAATTTATTGTATATAAACGATTAAAACATTTTGCAAACTAGTTCGAGTATAGATTTCATCCTTTCGGAGATAAATTAAATAAAAATAACTGTTAATAATTTTATTTGGGATTTGGGGAAACTCGGAGGTCAGAAATCTGGTTCAAATATTCAGCAAGTTTTTGCGTAAGGTTTTTGACATTATAGCAGTCAATATCTTTAACCTGTACGCTGTTATTTCCGTTTAAAAATTTTGAATACACCTCTGAGACATAGTTTTTAATTCCGTTAAAATCATCGTATTCGAAGGTTTTTCCGGCATTTGAAGTTTCGATAATATTTGCGACATCGCTATCTGTTGGACCTAAACACAAAATCGGGCGGCCGGACCTTAAATTTTCAAAAAGTTTCCCGGGAATTCTGCCTTTTGAGTTTTCAGCAATATTCAAGGGCAATAATAATAAATGCGAATTAAACGTTTGTTGTAAAGCCTGAGGTCTGGGTACTATTTGCGGTGGTAAATAATTTTTCTCCAATCCTTTTTCGATTATATATTTTGAGATATCATAATCAACCGTACCCAAAAATTTTATTGACAAATCTTCGGCAAATTTTTTATCAGTTATTATCATATCTGACAACACGTCAATAAATGTTTTCGGGAACCTGTCGAACCCAAGCTGGCCGGCATGAATAATCGTAAATTTTTCATCAGGAACAGGGTTCAGATTAATAAAATCATCTTCATCATATCCCCAATAAATAACATCAACATTTTTTGCACCAATGCTTTCGAGGTCTTTTCTCCAGGTAGGGCTTACAATTGTTGTTTTTGCTGCTGTTCGAAATGCTTCCTGCTCGAGTTTACGATGAATTTTATCTGCAATTTTACCGATTTTCAGCATCTTGTAATAATCAACCTGAGTCCATGGGTCCTGGAAATCCATAAGCCATGGAATCCCCGTCTTTTTAGACAGACGACACCCAATTACAGTATTAGTATGCGGTGGTCCATCGGTAAAAATTGCATCTACCGGGTTTTCTTTAAGATATTTTTTTAAAAACCTGACAGAAGGTTTAATCCAAAAACAACGAGCATCGGGAATAAAAAAATTACCTCTTAACCATATTGCAAATTTATCTATGGCTTTTAGTTTTCTATCTCTAACATATACAGGATTAGCCGAATCAGTTTTTTCTCTACCGGAGATTTTTTTAAACAAATCGAAAGGTTCAAAAATTTTTCTGCGAATTATTGTAATTCCCTCCGGAACATCTTTAAAATTAGTTTCATCAAAATATGGATATTGTGCATTTAGTGGAGCATAAACCACAGGTTCCCAACCAAAATCTCTAAAATATTTCGCAAACTTTAAACATCGATGAACTCCGATACCACCCGAAGGTGGCCAGTAATAAGAGATTATCAAAACTTTTTTCATAAACACAAAATAACAAAAACTGATTTCGAAAAAATCAAAACCAGTTTATATTGTTTTAAGGGAAAAATTATTTTCCTTGTGGTTGAGGAGCAGTTGGAGTATTAGGCATGCTTTGTTCAATCGGAGCGGGTTTGTCTTCCTTTTTATGAGGAATAGAAAAACTTGCTAGTAAGCTGAAAACTATCAAAGCAATCGCTAATGTCCAAGTTGCTTTTTCGAGAAAATCAGCTGTCTTTTTAACACCCATCAATTGATTTCCTTGACCAAAACCACTGGCTAAACCACCGCCTTTGCTGTTTTGTACCAATACTATTAAAATCAGTAAAACAGCACAAATCAAAATCATTATTGTAAAAAACGTGTACATAACTACTTTTTATTTTTAATTAATTCTTTAATTTTTTCAATTTGACTTGCAAAGTAAATACTTTTTTCGGGATATTTCAAACACAATTTTTCGTAACTTAATAAAGCTTTTTCGTAATGCCCTTGCTTAAGGTAAATTTTTGCAAGAGTTTCACTAAAAAGTTCATCACTCTCCGTTAGCACAGCTTCAACATTTACAGGATTTTGGGGAACAAAATTTTTATCCGGAATTATTCGTGGATTTTTCTCCAAAAATTTATCAATTAATTTATTTTTTTCTGGTTTTTCAATTATTTTTTTTTCGTGCTTGGGTTCTTGTTTAAAACTAGGATTTCCCTCTGAATTAATCTCTTCAGCAAATTCAAAACCAGGGTCATAATATTCCGTAGGGGAGAAAGATTCTTGAATTTCAAGATTATCGGGAATTTCGATAATCGCATCTAATTCAAGGTTTCCATCATCAGTTTTTCTTTCTGATTCCTCAATTTTTTCAATTTCTGCATCCGCACTAACGGAATCTCCCGAACTTTTTAGTTCAACAGGTTTTACCCCTAATTCACTTAATCTTTTATTTATTATTTCGAGTAATTCTTTTTCGCGTTGTGATTTTTCGTCAAGCTTCTCTTGATTAAATTTGTCTGAATCTTCGGCAATTTCATTTGCTGAGTTTAATACTAAGACCTGCTGTTCTTCTTTGTTTTCAACAGTTTGATTATTTGATACTATTATTTCGGGTTGCCTGCTAATGATATTTTCTGAATTATCTTCCGATGGTTCATTTTGCAAAGTTTCAAAAACAAATCCAGGAATATCAGTTTGTACATCCGCAACATCAATAATTTCAATTTCCGAAATATGTTCACTGTCAATAAGATCCTCTGCCGTTAAAACATCGGCAGCAGGATCATTTTCCTTTTTATCCTGGAAAAACTCTACAGAAACAGACTCTGAATTTTGAATATCTCCAGTAACATCATTATGAACAGACTGTGTTTTTTCAGCAGAGACTTCAAGAGTTATGTTGTCAGTTGTGGTATTTATTTCAGAAAATAATGGATTGTAGTCTTCAAGAATTATTTTTGCGAGAAGTTTACGTTCTGGTATGTGAACAGCAGCAAGTTTTAGTTTACTTTCAAAACGGACATCATTAATAATATTCAAATTTTTCACATAAAGCATCCATGCAGCCTGAAAGTAAGGATACTCATCAATTAAACCTTTGATATCGAGTAAGGACTTTTCATCAAGGCTGTTAATGTTTTCGGAATATTTATAAAAAGTATCCTTATTCATCCTTATTACCAATTAGCTACGGCACGATTAAAAATATCAGTTACAAGTTCATCACAAATTTGCCGGATTAATTCTTCCTCAACAGCACTTAAACTAACAGTACTGACAAAATCGGCATATCTTGTAAAATTTGTTTCGAAACTTTTCTGAGGTTCTTTAGTATTTGTGAATTTTACTTTCACAGTTATTGTGAGCCTGTTTAGTGCAGCTGTTTCATTTCCTGTGAAAGCCTGAGCAGAAACGGTATAATTCACAATTTCACCCTCAAACATTAAATCTCCGTCTGAACGAACCATCTCAAGATTGGTTTGAGAATTAAACCGGTCTTTTAAAGTTTCGGTAAATACATTACTCAAATTTGGTTGAACAAGAGTAGCTCGGTTAGGAAAATAACTTATGCTGATCGTTTTTATATCAGCAGAAATATCTGCTCCGGTAAAAGAATAACCACCTCTGCAGGAATAAATCAAAGCAAGCAATACAAGTAATAACAATATATCAAAAAATTTTCCTTTCATTTCTTAGTATTAATACCATATTCTTTAATTTTTCGGTAAAGCGTACGTTCAGAGATTCCTAATTCCTGAGCAGCAAGTTTACGTTTATTATTGTTTTTTTCTAATGCTTTAATAATTAAATCCTTCTCGTGTTCGGCAAGAGATAAAACTTCTTCAACTTCTTCGGCTTTTTCAGTAAATATTGTTTTTGAAGTATCTTCCTTTTTAACAAAGGTTGTTAAATTATTAATTTTAATTTCATCATCAAAATCGCTAAAAGTATGAGCAATTTGATCATCCACAACCTCCGGATATTTAGCTATTATATTATTTACAAGCATTTTAAGTTCGTTCATATCCTTTTTCATATCGAAAAGGATTTTGTAAAGCAATTCTCTTTCGGAGGCAAAACTATCCGATGGGGATGATTTTGCAAGTGCCGGCAAGTTAGTATTATCTATTCCTTCAAGATATTTACGAAGTATTTCAGCTGTTATAAAACGTTCTTTTTCGATTATAGAGATTTGTTCGGTTACATTTTTTAGCTGACGAATATTCCCGGGCCATCTGTAAGATTTTAATAATTCAATGGCATCATCGGTTAATTTTATAGCCGGCATGCGATATTTTTCTGCAAAATCAAGTGCAAATTTTCTGAACAGTAAATGTATATCGTCGCCTCGGTTACGTAGCGGAGGCATATATATAGGAACAGTATTTAGCCTGTAATAAAGGTCTTCGCGAAATTTTCCTTCGGAAACTCTTTGTTTTAAGTCCACATTAGTAGCAGCAATAACTCTGACATTAGTTTTCTCAATTTTTGAGGACCCAACTTTAAGAAATTCTCCGGTTTCGAGAACTCTTAAAAGTCTGACTTGAGTAGCCATTGGTAATTCTGCAACTTCATCGAGAAAAATGGTACCGTTGTTAGCTTCTTCAAAATATCCTTTACGGTCGCTGTGTGCACTTGTAAAAGAACCTTTTACATGGCCGAATAATTCAGAATCAATTGTACCTTCGGGAATAGCTCCACAGTTTACAGCAATATATGTGTTGTGTTTACGCAAACTTTGAGAATGAATAATTTGCGGAATTCTTTCCTTACCTACTCCACTTTCGCCGGTAACTAATACAGATAAATCTGTAGGAGCAACCTGCAAAGCAATTGTCAATGCCCGATTAAGTTCTGGAGAATTTCCGATAATTCCAAATCTTTGCTTTATGCTTTGTAAATCCATAAATGAAATTAATTCTTGCAAAAATAAAAAATATTATAATTATTTGATTATTAAAACTTTGAATTTTGACATTTTAAAATGTTAGTAATTTAAACAAATAAAGTATTGCGTAAAGAGATTACATTGACATTAAAAAAATTAAGCAATCTTATATGCATATATTTTTAAGCAATATTTCATTTAATTATGTTGCAAATAGTTAAGAATTACAATGTTCGAAAGAGTTTTAGTAGTTTAAGTGTTTTTTTATATTTACTTTTATTTTTGCAGTCGCTTAAAAAAAACAAAATAAAAAGCTCGTCGCGTCTTAATAAAACATTTAAGTAGTTGAATATCCAATAAATTATTCCCTCTGCTCTAAACAAATTTACCTAAACTATCAAACTACCAAACTACATAACCCAAAAACTGTTTAACTTATTAACTGATTAACTTGCTAACTAACCAACTGATTAAAATTATAGATTTATGGATGCGAAGTTGTAATTTTTCCTTTTATAATACATTATAAGAAACTTCAATGCCGGAATCATTCTTGGTGCAGAGAGAATGTTATCGTGAAAAACAATTATTGACCCATCTCGAACATATTTTTTTATAATCTTCTTTACATCTTCGGGAGTGTATTCGAGCTTAAAATCATAAGTCATAACATCCCAGAAAATCAATCGGTATTTTGAGCGAAGTTTTCTAATCTGTAAAGGAAAAACTCTTCCATAGGGCGGTCTAAAGAAAATACTATTACTTACAGGAGAATTTTTTAAGGCATTTTCGATCCAGATTTTAGATTTTGTTTTAAATGAATCAAAATGAGAATAGCCATGATTTCCAATTACGTGTCCTTCTTCAAGAATTTTTTCTATTAAATATTCGCAATTTTCGGCATTTTCTCCAGTGCAAAAAAAAGTAGCTTTTACATTAAATTCTCTGAGAATTTCAAGAACTTTTTCTGTTGTATTAGGGTCAGGACCATCATCAAAAGTTATATAAAGAGTTTTTGGAGTATGGGTAATTCTACAAATGGCCCATTTAAAAAACCTGTATGGATGTCTTATGCTCCTGATACCAAAATTCATTGTTGTTCAAAATTACCGATTCGTTTTGCCTTATACAAATACCTCTCTGCTAAACTAAACAATTTTTGATCGTTATATGTTTTAGAAAGAATATAAATTTCTTCAATTGTTTTATATGCTCTTTGAGCATATAAGTTTGTACTGAATGTTTTATCTTTATCAAATCCTGAATAATACTCAATTTCTTCGAAAGCATTTTTTAAAGCTTTTTCTCCTATTGCACTTGCTTTTGAATGTTTGTTTATCCTGTAATAGCCGTGTATTATTCCATTCATATAATAATCATAAGGTATTTTTTCGTCAGGTAAAATTTCAACTATGAAATCAAGAACCTCTTCGGATTTCTTAATTTCCCCTTCAAAATACAAGCTTCGGGCTAAACGTGAAAAATGGTTACGATAATTTATTAAAATATTGCGAGTGTTTTCGTCGTAATATGTGTTTTGTTTTTTAAGATTATCGAAAATAAATTTGTTAAAAACTTTTTCATACATTGACAAAGCATTTACATTTACCGGATCTGAGACAGAAATTTCGGTTTCAACAGGCATGAGTTTATATGCTAAACCTTCCAGAAAAAGATATTTTTCCAATCCCATAAAATTTCTTGAGTTCATCAACGAAGAAAAATATATGGGACGTTGCCATAAATTAGAATTTATTATTTCGTAAATCATCAATTCTCCTTTGGTAATACTTTCGAAATTTATTTCCCAAACCATTCGGTTCACAATTTTTGATTCATCAAAATGCTCGTTCTTTACATAATCTTTTAACGTGTTTCTATTTATGCTTAGGCTCAATTTTGTTGCAGGAAAATAATCTATGGGATAATCATAAAGTTTTGTGTCAATTTTTGTGGATTTATCATCGGAAAAAACAAAATTTAAACATGCGTTTAAAGGAATAGGATAAGATTTCTGCTTAGTTATAAAAATATCAAACATTCTGTTTAATTCTTTGGCCTCATCAAAAGGAATTCCAAACATTTGGCATCTTTCTTCGGACTTAAGGCTTAAAATTATGCTAGCAAATTCAAGAAAATCAGGATTTGATGCATAAGGTTGTACCTTGGAATACACATCCTTAAAGTTTTGATATTCTTCAGGACGAGATTTATCAAATCCGTTTTTAATTAAAATATTGTCAAAAAATTTAACTATTTCTGAAAAATCAGAATTTATTTCATTTAAATTTTCATAATAAATATCCTCAAGAAATGCTACAGGATTTGATTTTATCAACAAATATTCACGTTGCCCAGAAATGTAATTAGTTTTTGTCAGATGCCTAAGTATTGGTTGAAAAAGAAACCTTTTGCTTCGTATCTGGTCAATATACCAATCGGTATTTAAATAACTTATATTAATTATTGATACATCGGTTCTGATACCTTCGCAATATTGTAAATACCAAAGCGGAAAAGTTTCATTATCACCGCTAACAAACAATATGGCATTTTTATCACAGGAATTTAACAAATTGTAAGCAAACTCATAAGCAACTTTATTACTTTTTTTATCAGAATCATTATAGTTTTTTACCAAGAATTGTCCCGGAACAGAAAGCACTAAAAATATTCCTAAGGAATAAAACCGAATATCGGAGTTTAGATATTTCCTGAGATATGAAAATATAAAAGGAACAGCAACTCCTGTCAAAATAAAAAAAGCAAAAAAAGACCCAATAAACGAATAATCTCTTTCGCGTACTTGATAAGGATGTTGGTTTAGGTAAAAAGCAATTGCTATTCCTGTCATAATAAAAAGCACAATTAAACTTAACGCAAGTTTTTTATCTTTAATAAAAAGACTTATTATTCCAATCAAGCCTAAAATCAAGGGGAAAAAATAATACGCATCATTGGCAGGATTATTTTCAAACTTTTGTGGTAAGTATTTTTGTTTTCCCAACCTCAGATTGTCAATAAACGAAATTCCACAAATCCAGTTTCCATTAATGGGACCTCCATGGGACTGAAAATCGTTTTGTTTTCCTACAAAATTCCACATAAAATATCTGAAATACATGTGCGAAAACTGATAGCGAAACATAAATTTAAAATTCACATCAGCAGGTGGAACTTTATCGGAATAATATTTTGTCCATTCTCTGTATGCTGCAACATGAGCCGGAATATTACTCCACATTCGAGGCAAAAAGCGTTTGTCGCGTTTTACGTAATTTGCTTTGGGCTTAAACGCAATTACTTTATACTTACCGGCAATTGTATCGAAAATCTCCTGACCTTTGACGTAAGGATTAATTTTATCAAGACTACTGTTAAACTGCTGCCCATAAAGTAAAGGTCTTTCGCCGTATTGTTCCCTACTGTAATACGAAATAAAGTTAAAGATATTTTCGGGATTGTTTTGGTCGAGAGGAGGATTTGCTGCAGAACGTATTATAACAATAGCATAAATTGAAAATCCCAATAAAAAAAACATTATTGAGGTTAATATAAGATTTAAAGTTCGTTTTAACTTAATCCCCGAATAATAAATTCCTGCAGATAAAATCAAGAATAATAATATTGTAAATACTATTAACCCTGAATTATAACCAAAACTCAAGCTATTTACAAAAAATAATTCAAATTTAGATGCCGTCCATAACAAAAATTCAATAAACAATTGAAAAACAAGCACTGAAAATATTGCAGAGATTAAAGCGATAATTTTACTTTTCCAGGAAAGTTTTTGTCGTTTAAGCCAAACAATCAGGACAATAAAAGGTAAAACAAGTAATACCAACTGATGAACTCCAACTGCAAGTCCAAGCATAAGTGCTAATGTCAAAATATATTTTTCGGTATTAACAGAACTTCCTGAATAATAAATTTTCAGCCCCAAATAAACTATAATAGCTGTAAAAGCCATAGACATTGAATAAACCTCAGCCACGGTTGCAATATCCCAAAAAGTTTTAGAAAAGCCTAAGCCTAAAGAAGCTAAAATAGCAGATAGAACAATAATAATTTGGTGAAACTTAATGTTTATGATTTTGGAAAAATGATTTTTCAGAAGATTATAAGATATTAATTCGACCGTTAAATAAGTTAGACTAACAGTTATGGCAGCAAAAACAGCAGATACCAAATTAACTGCCAGAGCTTTAGAAAAAAGGCCAAATGAAAAAATAACAAACAATCTGGCTATTAACAAATACAATGGAGCTCCAGGAGGGTGGCTTATTTGCAAAGTGGCTGCCGAAGCAATAAGTTCTCCGCTATCCCAAAAATTAACAGTTTGAGATAAAGTAATTAAATATATTATAAAAACAAAAAAACCCGTAAAATAAGGCATTAAAGTAAAAATTCGTTTTGTTTTCACGTTAATTCCAATAAGTTTCACCAATAGAAAATAATTTTAGAATTTCAAAAATACAATATTAGTGTAAACATTGGTATTGAAGTAGTTAAAATTTTATGAAATACAATTTTGATTAAAGCTGTATTTATCATAATACAATATTGCTCAACATAAAATTTCAAAAATTTTTGATTAAAAATATATTTGATAAAAAAAATTGTTACTTTTGCACCGCTACTATTTGTCCGATGGTGTAATGGTAGCACTACAGATTCTGGCTCTGTCAGTCTGGGTTCGAATCCTAGTCGGACAACTTGAATTGACTCGTGGTGTAATGGCAACACGTAAGGCGTTGAGCCTTAAGTTCTTGGTTCGAATCCTTGCGAGTCAACAAAAAAAGAGGCTATTGCCTCTTTTTTTATTTTATTTTATTTCCTTCTTTTTTAAGCTTTTCAAATTCTTTTTGCATTTCTTTTAATGAAGATTCTTTATCGTCTATTTCTTTAGAAAGCTTTTCAATTTCATTTTCGTTCTTTTGAATTCTTGCTTTATATTCTTCATTTTCTTTTATTAAAGATTCTTTTTTGCTTTTTAGTTTTTCGAAATCTTTTTCTGCATCATTTAATTTTTTCTCCTCACCCTTAACAATCCCGGCATAAGACTTTTCGGTTAACGAGAATGCAAAATCTCTAATCATGCTCGAAGCTCTCTGAAATTGATCGGGGTGCATGCTTGAATTAAGGTAAGCACCTCCGAGGTCGAAAGCAGCTAAAACTTCAATTCCACCATCTTTTTGGTCTGTGAGCGTAACGTACATGTCAATGGTATTAGAACTGATTGTTGGAATAACTAAATTATCTCCGAAAATTATTCCTTTTTTCTTTGACACTTTTCCTTTGTATGATTTCATTAATTTAATCATTTCCTTTTCAACAGTCTTAATATCCGAGTAAAAAATGGTGGTTTGAATTGCATTTTTTGATTCCTTTCCGAATCTCCCGTTAGTTTCTTTTGTCTCAATTTTTTGAGCAACCCCAACCATTACAAAACTCATTAACACCAAAATAATTGTAATTTTTTTCATAGCTGTAACATTTAATTAAGCAAATATAGTAAAATAAAAGTTATAATTCTACAAAAAATACCCGATTAAAGTTTAACCGGGCATTTTTATAATTATAATAATTTTTATTATTTTCTAACGTCCAATTCTTTCATAATATGTTGACAATTGTATAACTTGTCAATTACCCAAAGAACATATCTTGCATCAACATTAATAGTTCTCTGCAATTCGGGACTGTAGATCAAATTGCTGCACAACCATTCCCAGTTTCCGTCAAAAGCAAGACCTATTAATTCACCTTTTCCATTAATAATTGGAGAACCGGAATTTCCACCGGTAATATCATTGTTGCTTAAGAAGCATACCGGAAGATTCCCTGTTTTATCGGCATATCTGCCATAATCTTTTGCAAGGACTTTCTCTTTTAATTCAACAGGAACAATAAATTCATCATTTGAAGGATCTTCTTTTTCGAGAATACCTTCAGCATAAGTCAAATAATGATAATAAACTGCATCACGCGGATAGTAAGGTTGTACGGTCCCGTATGTTAATCTTAAAGTAGAATTTGCATCGGGATAGAATTTTCTTTCAGTTTGGAATTCGCGTAATCCTTGGATAAAAATTCTTTCATTCACATCAATTTGTTTGCTTGTGTTAACATAAGCCGTTTGAACATTAAGAATATCTCCAAAAACATTTTCTACAAAGGCATTCAAAGGATCTGAAGATAGAGCCTTTAATGTTGGTTTTGCTAGGAATACTTCCATTCTTGCCTTATCAGTAAAAATAGATTTAGTGAAAACGGCATCGATGAATTTATCTATTGATTCTTCTTCAGTTTTGCCTTTGAAAGTTTTGAAAATGTAATCTTTGAAAACTTTATTACGTTTTTCGGCAGGAACGTCTTTAATATACATTTTCAACATTGCTGTGAAAACTTTTCTGTCTGTTGCAGGAAAATATTTATCGAACATTCCATCTATTTCAGGTCGCATACTTTCAATTGTGGATTTTATCATTTCTGAATTTTTCTTAGGATCTTCGAGTAATCTTTTAAGTCCGCTGAATTGTTGAACTTTCATTACTTGTTGTCCACCTTGCAACAATCCCAAAGAAAGATAAATAATGTCATTGGTAGCAGGACCAAATGCTTCGTAAAGTTGTTTTAGATTATCAAGAGCATCGCTGTATTTTTTGCGATTTTCAGGGTTTACATTAACCCAGATTCTAAAATCAGCTTCTAATTTTTCTTTTTGTTGGATAGCATCAGTAGTTCTCAAAGTAAGAGCTTCGCCTTTAAAAAGTTTGTGTCCGTTCATTCCAGAAGCATAAGAATCAGCATAAGCAAGTCTTACATTAATGTCAGCATCCATATCTTGTTTTAGCGTACTCATGTGCTTATCCAATAAAGCTACAACAGTAGGATTAAAATAATCGCGTTTATAAATCATTCCATAAGAAGAAAGATATCTTTCAGTTTGACCCGGATATCCCATAATCATAGTGAAATCCCCTTGTTCTACTCCGGCAATAGATATTGGTAAATAATGTAAAGGTTGATAAGGAACATTATCTTTGCTGTAGGATTTGGTGGGTTTACCATCGGGTGACATATAAACCCTAAAAACAGAGAAATCGCCGGTATGGCGAGGCCACATCCAGTTGTCGGTATCGCCGCCGAATTTACCTATTGCAGAAGGAGGAGCTCCAACAAAACGAACATCACCAAAAGCTTCGTAAACAAACAAATAATATTCGCTCCCTTGAAACATTTCAGATACAGAAGCTTCGTAATGAGTATCTTTTATAGCTTCTTTTTCAATATCTTTGATCGCTTTTGAAATTTTTTTATTGCGTTCTTCTTCGCTCATTTTATCGGTAACTTCAGCTAATACTTTTGAAGTTACGTCTTCAATTCTTACAACTCTGGTTACTCTAATTCCCGGACAATATATTTCTTCCTCGTAGCTTTTTGCCCAATAACCATTATCAAGATAATTGTTTTCGACACTGCTTAATTTCGTTATTGCTTCGTAACCACAATGATGATTTGTAAACAAAAGTCCTTGATTGCTTACGATTTCACCTGTACAAAATCCCGATCCGTTTTCGGTCTGTAACTGAAAAATTGCATCTTTTAATGAAGAATTATTAATGCTGTAAATTTCTTCAGCAGTAAGTTTCAACCCTAATTTTTGCATATCGCCGTAATTGAGCTGCGAAATTTTATTCAACAGCCACATTCCTTCATCCGAAATTGCGAAAAACCTTAATGACAATGCTACTAACAGTAGTAAAATTGTAATTTTTTTCATAAACTTATTTTTTAAAATTAAAAAACTATTAATTACCGACAAAATTGCAAAAAATAATCGGAAATAAAATTAAAATTTTATTGAAATTATTATTTAATTGTTAAAATTTCCGATAAACATATAGCTCTTTTTCGATAGTATAATTTTAACTTTATCAGGAAAAATAATA
>LUZK01000061.1 GCA_001603595.1 Bacteroidales bacterium Bact_19 | reverse complement strand
AAGCACAGGGAGTTTACCTGTCGGTTGATATCATTGAGTGATGGGAAAAATACAGAGATGAAATTGGTAAAAGTAGGGGATATAAATTTTAGTGATTATTGTCCAGCATTTGAGGATAAAATAGGGAGGAAATCGGTTATTTACAATGTTTCGGGAGAGGAGAAATTAAGGAGGTTTGCCAAAGAACAGGCTGCCATACATAGGTTTGTAGTAGATACAAACAAAAGGATAGAAGAAAAATATTTTGTTATCCGAAATGAGTTGAAGGGATTTATCAATAAGACACTGAAGGGAGTGTCCACGAAGTATTTACAGATGTATGCTGGTTATTATTCTTATAGTAAGCATAAGATATTTGATCCTTTGTCGGAGGCATTTCTGAACAGACGAAAAGTTTGGTTTACATATACGCGACTCGAAGTTATCTACTTTAAATTTGTGTATTTTGCCACACAAGTTTTGTTAATAGATTTGAATAAGCGAACGTGGAAAAGTACAGAAAAAGTTCCTATTCCCGATAACTGTATGGTATATAAAATAACAGAATGGGATGTAGATCATCGCCACAGTTTTAAGGAGGTTAAATCGTATTTTGACAAAAAAATACGAGAGTTTATGAGTTTTAAGCAAGATAAAACGAATTAATTTTATTCATTCATCGTCAAAAATTTTTGTTAATTAAATTTGCTCGATTGCTTGGAGTTTTGTATAAAAAGTTGAGGTATAATTAAAGTAAGATACTTTAAAAGTACGGAAAAATTGTTATAATTGTTTTTAATCATTAGTTTATTTCAGGTTTTTTTAGAAATTTGCAAAAAAATATTATGCCTGAATTACCGTATATACTTGTTGCCGACGAACGTGGAAATATTAAGGAAGATAAGACTCTGAGGGTTGTTGGAAGGGAGTTAAATAAAATAAAAATATTGAATAAAGAAGACTTTATTCTTTTGCCTGAAGGCAGTGATTTTTTTTTCTTACCTGGTAGGATTCCTGTTGGACTCAATACAAATACTAATAAAGTTGAATTGTCTAAGCGTGGATATGCTGTAGCTGCTTTTGTTGCACCTGCTCATACTCATACGTCGCTTGCTGCATTTGTAAAAAAGAATGATGCTCCTGTTTTACCGTTGTTTGCATATACTGCAATTGGCTGGTTAAAAGGTAAATTTTACACTACAGCCGTGAGAATTGATCCTGATATTCGACAGGATTTCTCTCAATTTAATCAATCAAAAGTTATTGCGGGGACAAAACAATTTCAAAAAAGATATCCAGCGAATCGTCTTGTTAAACATCTTGTACATTGTGCTACAGTTTATTTTTGTCCGGCAGCGAGAAATTATTTTTTAAATCGTTGGGAAGCACCTTTGCCAACATCTCCAACCTGCAATAGTCGGTGTAGAGGATGTATTTCATATCAACCTAAGGACAGTGGATTTTGCTCAACTCAAAATAGAATTTCTTTTGTGCCAACACCGGAGGAAATTGCAGAAATTGCTATAGATCATTTAAATACTGCTTCTAATCCGGTGGTAAGTTTCGGACAAGGATGCGAGGGAGAGCCTTTATTGGTAGGAGATGTAATTGCTGAAGCAATTAAACTGATAAGGCAAAGAACAAAAGCAGGAATAATAAATATAAATACAAACGGCAGCAAAGCCGACAAAATTGATAAATTGATAGAAAATGGACTGGATAGTGCCAGAATCAGTATGAACAGTTTTAGAAAAGATTATTATAATTGGTACTATTCTCCAATAAATTATGAGTTTAAAGATGTTATAGAGTCAATTAAACTTTTAAGAAAGTCGGGTAAATGGGTATCAATAAACTATTTTGTACATCCGGGACATACAAATCATCCTGAGGAAATTTCTGCATTAAAGTCGGCAATCGAAAATCTTAATTTTAATATGATTCAATGGCGAAATTTTAATATAGATCCCGATTTTATAGGCGAAGAACTTAACATCAATGAATTCTCGAATGAGATCAGCATAAGAATTTTAATTGATAATATTAAAAGAGAATATCCGAAAATGTATCACGGATATTTTAATCCATATCGTCAGATTATTGAAAAATATTTGTAATGAAAACTATGGAAAAACAAAAAGAATATCGCATAAAGATAAATGTTTTGAATATTAGAAATGGAGGGAATCATTTTTATGTTAATGCACGAATAAGGGGTGAAAAAGTAAGGCTATTGATAGATACAGGTGCATCCTCAACAGTTTTTGACCGCAATAGTCCGTTGTTTGAAAAAATGAATTTTGAAAATGCAGATTTTCTAAATAGCGGATCAGGGTTTAATTCGTTGATTTCAGATATTAGTATAGGAGAAGTTGATTATCTGTCTATTGGTAGATACAAAATCAGAAACTTTTTGTGTTTATTTACTCCTATGGATCATGTAAATGAATTATACACCTCTATGGGATTTAAAAAAATTATAGGAATATTGGGTTCAGATTTTCTATTATTACACAACTCAATAATTGATTTAAAAAAATTGGAGCTAATTTTAACCGAAATTAAAATTACCTAATAAATATTTATTCTTTTATTTGAAAAAAATATATATTTGCAAGCTAAAATTTTGAAATAGTTGAATATAATAAAATTTGATTGACATGCGTAACAAAGGAGCGATTATTTTTCTAACAGTTTTGTTTGTTTTGATAAGTTTATATTACTTATCATTCACTTTTGTAGCAAGACGAATTGAAAGCAAAGCATTAAATTTTGCTGAGGCTAAATTTAATGCATTAAAATTAAACGTAGGTGAAGAAGAAAAACTTAGAATTATTGATTCCTTAAAGACAAGGTATCTTGATTCGATGTCTAATCAAAAAGTTTTCTTCAAATATACTTACATGGAATGTAAGCAAAGAGAAATGAATCTTGGTTTAGACTTGAAGGGGGGTATGAATATTTCGTTGGAAATTTCGGCTGAAGAAATAATTCGCAGTTTATGCAACAATCCAATGGACAGCACATTTAATGCTGCTATGGAAGAAGCAAGAACTGTAACAAAAAATCAAACCGGTCAAAATTTTATTGAAAAATTCGGACAGGCTTATAATAAAATTAAAAAACCGAATTCTCCAAGCTTAGCTTCTTTATTTATTACAACAAGCAATCAAGATAAAATTAACATCAAGTCTACTGATGAAGAAGTTCTGAAATACTTGGACGAACAATACGAAGCTGCAATTAGCAATGCATTTGATGTACTCAGAAAGCGTATTGACCATTTCGGAGTTGTACAGCCAAACATTCAGCGTGATGTTGCTGTTAAAGGAGTATTCCATATAGAATTGCCGGGGATTAAAGAACCCGAACGTGTAGAAGGTTTATTGCGTCAGGCTGCCGTTTTGGAATTTTGGGAAACCTATAATGCGGATGAAATTTATGACAAACTTTCTGAAGCAAATGTTATTATGGCTAACATTCGAGACACTGAGGCAAAGCTTTTAAAAGGTGAACAAGTAACCGAAGAAAAACCTCAGGAAGTAATCACTGATGTTATTAACGAAGATGTAATGGTTGAAAATGAAGATACAACCAAGACAGTTGAAGTTGCTAATACAGAAGAGAAAAAAGATGAAAATTCTCAAATTACAAGTTCTTCTGCATTATTCGAAAGATTAAGACCCCAAGTAAATGAATATCAAATTTACGGTCCTGTTGTTGGATTTGCAAAAGAATCCGATATGGCTTCAATTATGGCCGATTTAAACAGAGAGTCTGTAAAAAGATTGTTCCCTAAAGATCTTGTATTTGCATGGAGTTTTAAACCATTACCTAAGGCTCCGGGATATTACCAGTTAATTGCCCTAAAACGTAGTAAGGACGGAGGTGCTGTTCTTGGTGGTGATGTGATTACCGATGCTCAACAAGAATTTGGACAGAACAGAGCTACTGCCGAAGTTACTATGGCCATGAACGGAGTAGGTGCTGTTGAATGGGCTCGAATTACCAGAGAAAATATTGGTCGCAGCATAGCAATCGTTTTAGATGGATATGTTTATTCATGGCCTGTTGTTAATGACGAAATAAAAGGAGGTAGGAGCCAAATTACAGGTAATTTTACTTTAAGCGAAGCTACTGACCTTGCTAACGTTCTTAAATCTGGTAAAATGCCGGCTCCTGCACATATTTTATCCAAAGAAATTGTTGGACCTTCACTTGGTCAAAAGGCAATTGATGCCAGTCTAAATTCTTTTATCATTGCTTTCATTATTGTATTCATTTTCATGATTTTTTATTATGCTCATGGAGGTGTTGCTGCCGATATAGCTTTGATTCTTAATTTATTCTTAATTATGGGGGTGCTTGCATCACTGGGAGCAGTCCTTACGTTGCCCGGTATTGCAGGGATTGTTCTTACAATTGGGATGTCTGTAGATGCTAATGTTATCATATTTGAAAGAATACGAGAAGAATTACGTGCAGGTAAAAACATTAAATCTGCTTTAGTTGATGGTTATAAAAACTCCCTTTCTGCAATTTTGGATGCTAACATAACAACTATTATTATCGGTATAATTCTAGTTAACTTTGGTGTGGGTCCGGTTAAAGGTTTTGCTACCACTCTTATAATCGGGATACTTACATCTTTGTTTACAGCTTTATTTATTTCGAGAATTATTCTTGAATGGATGATGAATGGAGAAAGAAAAATTACTTTCGGAAATAAAATTACTTTTAATGCTTTCAACAATGTTAGCTTTAAAATTATTGAAAAAAGAAAAATCGCTTATGTTATATCCGGAGTTTTAATCGCAATAAGTTTATTTTCTCTTGCAACAAGAGGATTAAATCCTGGGATTGATTTTGCCGGTGGTCGAAATTATGTTGTTGCGTTTAAACAAAGTTTCTCTCCCGAAGAAATTGCTAAATCTCTTGAATCTGTTTATGGAGAAAGACCTACTGTTAAAACATTTGGCACAAGTAATCAGGTGAAAATTTCCACTAAATTTAAAATCAATGAAGATAATGCAGATAATCTCGCAGATTCTTTGCTCTATGTTGGACTGAAAAAGTTCTTACCTGAAAATACTACAATTGATGAATTCTTTGCCGATTATTGTCAAAATACACAAAAGGTTGGACCTACCGTTGCTAAAGATATTACAGCTAAATCAATTGTAGCAATAACCATTGCACTTATTTTAATGTTTATTTATATTTTGATACGTTTCAGAAAATGGCAGTATTCACTTGGGGCAGTAGCTGCTCTTGTTCACGATACAATCATTGTTTTAGGAGCATTCTCTTTATTCTACAGTATCATGCCTTTCAATATGGAAATTGACCAGGCATTTATAGCTGCAATTCTAACTGTTGTTGGATATTCTATTAACGATACTGTAATTATATTCGACCGTATCCGTGAATTCTTCGGTTTATATAAGAATCGTTCGAACAAAGAAATCATGAACGATGCTATGAATACAACCTTCAGCCGTACAATTATAACTTCTCTTACCACTTTACTTGTATTAGTAGCAATTTTCATTTTTGGAGGAGAGGTTATAAGAGGATTTACTTTTGCATTGTTGCTTGGTATTTTTGTTGGAACTTATTCTTCAATATTCGTAGCAAGTCCGATCGCTTACGATTTGATGAAAAGAAAAGAAGTGAAAAAATAATATTTTCAAGATTATCTAAAAAGCTGTCTTTTAGGCAGCTTTTTTAGTTTTATAACCTGTTAGAATAATGAATCTTATAGAAAAATTTTGATGGCTGATTTAAAATGGAAATAAGAAGGGAAAAGAGGACATGCAAAAGTTAGAAGCAAATTATCTAAAATGAAAAGTAAATATTATAGAATAGACAAGCTTTTTAAAATCAACCTAATATTCTAACACAAAAACTATATTATTTCAAAAAAAATAAGTAATTTACCCATTGGATACATATTCAGTTGTTGAGGTGCAATAATAAGCTTGTAGAAGTGTTCTCGAAAAGCTCTTATGAATGCATACCTCAGTGTTATGAATATAGGAGTCCGGTCATTCTTCACAGTGCTTAAGAAAAGTACCTAAGATGAGAGAGCTTAGTTGTTCTTCTAGGTTTTTGAGCGGAGTTGAACCCACGGTCTACAGCACAGCCGGATCCGCCCTCTATAATTCGTTAAATACATTATTGTGGCTGATTATGGGCTTAATTTTATTTGTCGTAATCAATACCTTGTTTAATCAAAATTTTTCTTACATACCAAGCAAAAAATGAAATATACCCAAAGCATAAAACTGCGATCCAATAAGAATTATGAATACCAAAACCATCATGATGCGATTGTGATTGCAGAAAGTCGGCAAGTTTTCCTTGAATAGGTGGAATTATAGAACCTCCAAGTATCATCATAATTAAAAAAGCAGATCCTTGAGTTGTATATTTTCCTAATCCTGCTAATGAAAGATTGAAAATTGCAGGCCACATAATAGAACAAAACAATCCTCCACTCATAAAGGCGTAAACAGCAATTTTTCCGGTATTGAATATGCCGATGAGCATCATAATTATACCAAGCAGTGCAAAAGTCATCAATGTTTTTGCAGGTTTGTTTTTTGTGTAGAAAAATGCCGCGATTTGTACTGCAACTAAAGTTATGTAAAACAACAACGGTTTTATGTTATATTGTGAAATTGCATTTACCCCGAGTACTACAAAAAAAGCTGTTAATGGAACAACTGCCGTTAGTATTTTTTTGGTTTTATTTTTTAAATTAAAAACGGCAATTGCACCCGTCCATCTTCCTATCATTAAGCTTCCCCAATACATTGAGATGAAAGGAGCAACTTCACTGGCTTTGTAAGCGCCAAAATCTTTTTTGTGAAGTAATTCCCCAAAGTTACTTACTATTGCAACTTCAACTCCCACATAAACAAAAATTGCAAGCATTCCCAACACAAGCTGAGGGTATCGCATTGCTCCCCATCCATTGGGATTCTTTCCTGAAAAATATTTAACTAAAAACAAAGAAATGAGAACTATCAATAAAGCTCCGGTTAAAAACGACATTCTGTAAGTTTCTAGTTTAGATAGTTCTGTCAATTTGAGATCGGCATTTGATAAATTGTATGACTTAAAAACCGGAATAAACATTCCGATTAGAAAAACTGTCATTAATATCATAGCCGTCAATGCTTTTTTTGCAGGTTCTACAGGTTCTGAACTTATTCCGGCAGGTACTTTTTTTGAAAATTTGAATAATGCAGCTGCAAGAAGAAATAATATTCCAACAAATGAATATAATATCACAACCTTGTTTAATGGTAACGAAGCTATTTTTTCGTCGGTTATGGGTGCTGTGCTGCCAAATAAAGCTATGGCTACTATAATTGGACCTATTGCAGTTCCAAATGAATTTATTCCTCCTCCGAGGTTTATACGTGAAGCTCCGGTTGCAGGGTTTCCCAGACTTATGGCAAATGGATTAGCAGCAGTTTGCTGAAGCGAAAAACCCAACGCAACAACAAAAAGTCCTAACAACATTGCATTGAAGTTGTTGATTTCAACTGCAAAAATCATAAAAACTGCACCCAATGCCGAAAATAAAAGTCCATAAATAATTGATACTTTGTACCCTAATTTTCCTACAAGGTCGTTTTTGCGAAATACTCCATATCCAAACAAAAACAAGGCTCCTATATAATAAGCAAGATAAAAAGCAAAATCAATCAATTGACTTTGAAATTGATCGAGATGAAAATAATGCTTGCAAAATGGAATAAAAACTGAATTCCCTGCTGCAATAAATCCCCAGAAAAAGAATACTGTAACCAATACAGATAAGGCAGGATAGTTGGTTTTTATATCTGAAATTTCTGTAGCATCTTTGTTTTCAATCTTTGTAATTATTTGTGCCATATAATTGAGTTTATTATCTTAAATTTTCTGTTCTATCGGAGTCTAACTTTATAAAAATAAAAAGCAAAATAGTAAATGCCCAAAGTGATGACCCTCCATAACTTAAAAACGGTAGCGGAATCCCCACTACCGGAGTAAGTCCTACAGTCATTCCAATGTTTACAGCAACATGAAAAAATAGTATCGAAGCTACTCCATATCCGTAAATTCTTGAGAACGAGGTTCTTTGTTTTTCGGATCTGAAGATAATTCTTAATATCAGAAATGTATATAAAGTTATTACTGTTAAAGATCCAATTAATCCCCATTCTTCTCCAATAGTACAAAAGATAAAGTCGGTACTTTGCTCAGGGACAAAGTTGTATTTTGTTTGTGTTCCCTGAAGAAAACCCTTCCCGGTTAATCCTCCGCTTCCGATCGCAATTTTTGATTGATTTACATTATAGCCAATTCCTAAAGGATCATCAGTAATTCCAAGAAATTCTGTTATTCTGTTTTGTTGATGAGGCTGCAAAATATTATTAAAAATATAATCAGCGGATAAAACAAAAGCACTAACTCCTAAAAGAATTAAAAAATAAAGCAATATAATTTTTTTTCTTGACGTGAAATACAAAATTAACATTGTCAATAAATTTATTGTTATATTGATGATTATTAAGAGTAAAAGTTTTTCGGTAAAAATGTCAGAATAAAAATAAAAAATCAAAGATAACGAAGAATACAACAAAAACAAGTACAGCATTATCCGAGCTTGCAGTGTTCTTGTATTGGAAATGATGTAAATAACTACCGATGCAATTAAAACTACAAGTAAAAGAATTTCGAGATTCGTAAGCATTGCCAGTAAAAATAAAACTATGAGGACGAATCCTGTAAAAAATAATTCTTTACTCATGCCTTCACGGTAAAGGACAAAAATAAAAGCAAAAAATACTAGAGCCGAACCCGTGTCGTTTTGTATAAATATTAGTAAAATCGGTAAAAAAAGAATTATCCCAATTTTAATAATGCTTTTAATTTCGTTAAATGAAAAAAATCTTGAACTCATTGTTTGAGCAAGGGCCAAACAAACTGTAATTTTTGTAAACTCTACCGGTTGCATTCTAAACGTTCCAAATTGAAACCATGATTTGGAAGCATTAATCTCAATTCCAAAAATAAGTACTGCAAATAATAATAGAATACCTACTGCATACAGAACATAGGCAAAAGAAGTATAAAATTTAGAGTCAATTATCAAGATAACCAAGGCTAACAACAAAGCAGCTCCAATCCAGATAAGTTGTTTCCCGTATTTTTGCGACAAATCTATTATGCTGCTATGGCTTTCCTCATAAACAGCCGAATATATATTTACCCATCCTATCAAAACAAGTAGGAGATAAATCAATATACTGATCCAATCTAATCTTTTAAAAATACTACTGTTCTGCATCAATTTTTGTTTCAAATATTATTTTTTCTATATCCGGATCTATAATAGAATCGAGTAAATATTTTTCCATCATCAATCTGGCTATAGGGGCTGCCCAAACACCTCCAAACCCGGCATTTTCAACATAAACTGCAATTGCAATTTTAGGTTCATCTTTTGGAGCAAACGCAATAAATACCGAATGGTCTTTCCCATGCGGATTTTGGACAGTTCCGGTTTTACCGCATACTCGCATTCCTGATATTATGGCATTACGACCGGTTCCGTAATCTTCATTAACTGCATATTCCATTCCTTCAATAATTACATCAAAATGCTTTTTATCGAATGGAGTGAATATTTTCATATAATTTTTTCTATCAACAGAATCCGTTCCGATTTGCTTTACAATATGCGGATTATAATAATAACCTTTGTTTGCTATGATAGCACAAAAGTTTGCCATTTGCAGCGGTGAAACCAAAACTTCACCTTGTCCAATCCCCAGCGAATAAATAGTGCTAAATGCCCAACGATATTTTCCGTATTTTCTGTCATAATAATCAGGTCCGGGAATTTGTCCTTTGTTTACCCCGGGAAGCCCAATATCAAATGCTTTATCGAATCCTAATCCGGTAATTTTTTCTTTCCATAATTGTAATCCGATTCTTGAATCTTTAAAAATACTTTTTTCTATTTTTCGCTGGACTAACGAACGAAAAACCATATAGAAATAGGGATTACAAGAGTATTGAATTGCTCTGGCAACTCCTTGAGCAGGAGGATGCCCGTGACACCCAACAAGAGATACATCGCAAGGGTAAAATGTATTTGGCTTTAATACTCCTTCTTGTAATCCTACTAATGCCTGTGCAATCTTAAAAATAGAGCCGGGAGGATATGTTGATGAAATTGCTCTGTTGATTAGTGGTTTTGACTTGGCATTTAATAGACTGTCGTAGTTTTTACCGCGATTTCTACCTACTAATAATTGTGGATCGTAAGTAGGACTTGAAACAAGGGCTAAAATCTCTCCATTGTTGGGATCTATAGCTACTATGCTTCCAACTTTGTTTTTCATCAATCTTTCACCATAGGCTTGAAGTGCTGAATCAATTGTAAGATATAAATCTTTTCCGGGAATGGCAAGGGTGTCGTATTTTCCGTTCATGTAACTGCCCTGTATGTTATTATGGACGTCAACCAAAAAAATTTTAACGCCTTTTTTACCACGTAGTACGGTTTCGTAATATTTTTCAACACCGCTTTTCCCTATATAATCACCTCCGGTGTAATATGGATTTTTTTCCAGAGTTTCTTTATCAATTTCTCCAATATCACCAAGAATGTGAGCACCTAATGATGAAGTATATTTTCTGAGTGTTCTGTTTTGGACAAAAAATCCCGGATATTTAAAAAGATGTTCTTGTAATGTACTGTATTGTTGTGCCGTGATTTGTTTATAAAACACCGATGGTCTGAAACTAGAAAAAGAGATACATTTCTCCAATCTTGCATAAAAATCGCTGATGTCTATATTCAAATCTCTACAAAGTGACAGCGTGTCAAATTCTTTCATTTTTCTTGGTATCAGCATTAGGTCGTAGGCAGCTTCGTTATAAACCAAAAGATTGCCGTAGCGGTCATAAATAAGTCCTCGAGCAGGATATTCGGTAATACGACGCTGAGAATTATTTTCGGCAGATATTTTTAATGATTCATCAAAAATTTGGAGATTTATTAATTTAAATACAATAACAAAAATAAAAAAAAGAATAATTGCCGATATGTAATATTTTCTGTTGTCGTACTTCTTCATTTGTTTCTTTTAAAGAAAATAATATTTCCTAGAACTATAAATACAATAGTAGCAATTGTACTTGCAAATATTTTAAGCAATGTTTGCCCAAAATTTTCTAAACTGAATGCTTCTAGTATAAAAAGAACAAAATTATGAATTAAAATCAGGAAAAAAGAATAACGTATAAACCATCCTGTTCCGTATGATTGTATTCCAGGTAATTTATTCTGATCGTATCCGTCACGAGGACTGTATATGTTTAAAAAGAAATTGCGAAAATATCCCATAAATACAATAGCACTACTGTGTAGCCCTGGTGTGGAGTTAAATATGTCAACCAACAAACCGGAAAGTAGTGCTAGAAATAGAACAGAGTACTTGTTTAAGTTGAAAGGTAATAATAAAACAAAAATCACATAATATTGTACCAGAAAAACAGAACTCAATGTAATGCGGTCGAATATTAGTACTTGAACTAATACTGAAATGGCAAGAAAAAATATGTAGAAAATTCTTCGTTTAATCATTTTTCTTTTCTAATTCACTGATGATCTGATTATGTTCTTCAAAATTTTTGTTTTTTATCAAATATACGTAATGTAAATTATAAAAATCGGTGTTAAATCTTATTTTTATTTTATGAAATCTTGTAGTAGGGTCAATTTCCGAAGAAACAATATTGCCAACTGGGATATTTTCCGGGAATATAGCAGAAAAACCGTTGGTTACAATTTCATCACCTTCTTCAAATTGAACATAGCCCGGAATTTCTGTAACTAATCCATAGTTTGCTTCTCCTTTAATCCATGATAATGAACCAAAATAATTATTTTTTTTGATTTTAACGCTAATTTTAGTTTGAGGATTTATCAATGGGAGTATGGTGGAATAATTTGAAGATACACTTATAACTATACCTACAAGACCATTCGAACTAATTACTCCCATTTCGTTGTATACTCCATGATTTTTCCCTTTGTTTATGGTTATGTAATTATCAATTTTATTAACGCTAATTCCTACAACTTTAGCTGCGATATATGAAAAACCACTTGATAATATAGGAGGAATTTCTTCGCGACGATATTTTTCTATTTGGTTTCTAAGTCTTTCGTTTTCTGCAATAAGGCTATCGTTAACATGTTTTAAGTAAAAATACTCAGTAATATTTGAATGTTTTTCTTGGATAATTCCTGACAATACATTTGAAGAATTAAAAAAGAAAGAACGATGATAAGAATTATATGAGAATAAAAGTGTAAAACAAAAAATTTGTATGAGTAAAAACGTCAGAAAAAAGCCATTATTGATTATGAATCTTATAAGATTTTTCATTACTCATATAATGTATTTATCTTATAAGGAATTCAAATTTATCAATATTACGCAAAGCTATTCCTGTACCTCTTGCTACAGCATGTAGCGGGTCTTCGGCAACGTGTACGGGGATATTAGTTTTTTCTGAAATTCTCTTATCAAGTCCTCTAAGCAATGCTCCGCCTCCTGCAAGATAAATTCCTTTTGAGTAAATATCAGCATAAAGTTCGGGAGGGGTTAATTCCAAAACGCTCATAATTGCAGCTTCGATTTTAGAAATTGACTTGTCGAGACAATGAGCAATTTCTTGATGTGTAATAGGAATTTCAATAGGGAGAGCTGTCATTTGGTGAGGTCCTCTGACAATGTATTCCGAAGGAGGGTTATCTAAATCTGGAATTGCAGCCCCCACATTAATTTTAATTTCTTCGGCTGTACGTTCTCCGATTTTTACGTTATGTTGGCGTCGCATGTATTCCTGAATATCATCTGTTAATTCATCTCCGGCAATACGAATGCTTCTGTTACAAACAATACCTCCGAGTGAAATAACTGCAATTTCGCTTGTACCGCCACCTATATCAACGACCATATTTCCTTGTGGAGCCTCTACGTCCATACCAATACCTAAAGCTGCAGCCATGGGTTCATAAATCATGTAAACTTCGCGGCCACCGGCATGTTCGGCAGAGTCACGCACTGCTCTCAATTCAACTTCTGTACTGCCAGAAGGAACGCATACAACCATTTTTAATGAAGGGTTAAACCATGAACGATTTTTGTTTAGCATTTTTATCATGCCTCGAATCATAAGTTCTGCAGCATTAAAGTCGGCAATCACTCCATCTCTCAAAGGTCTAACGGTTTTTATGCCTTCGTGAGTTTTTCCTTGCATTTGTCTGGCTTTATGCCCAATTGCCAGCAATTTTCCGGTGCGTTCGTCAAGGGCAACTATTGATGGCTCGTCAACAACAACTTTATCGTTGTGAATAATTATTGTGTTTGCGGTGCCTAAATCTATTGCAATCTCCTGTTGTAAGAATGAAAATAGTCCCATGTTTTATCTAAAATTTTAACCGTGCAAGTTATAACTTTTAGATTTTATGACAAAATAAAAATAAGATATTTTCAAAAATTTTGATAAGGTTATGGAATTCAATTGTATGTTTGCGTTTTTTTATAGATATTTTTTTATTCTTTTATAAATATGAAACATAGCTTTAGTATTCTGCTGCTTGTGGCAGTTAGCTCTTTTTTGGGAAGTTTTTTAGGCTCCGCAGTCAATATTGCTTTGCCGCAAATCGAAAAAGATTTTTTGTTGAACTCTATACAATTAAGCTGGATTGTAACAGCCTTTTTGTTATCTACCGCTATGTTTCTGCTTCCTGTTGGAAAACTTGGTGATATTGTTGGGATAAAAATTATCTTTAAAATAGGATTGGTAATATTTTCTATTGCATCTTTGCTTTGTGCATTATCGTTTTCGGGGACACAACTAATAATTTTTAGGTTTTTTCAAGGGATAGGAGCAGCATTCGTAAGTACAACCGGACCTGCAATACTGGTTTCTGAGTTTCCTCCCCAAAAAAGAGGTAGAGTACTGGGGATAAGTGTTTCTGCAGTTTATTTCGGATTAGCTCTTGGTCCTATTTTAGGTGGTATTATAACTTTTTATTTAGATTGGAAAACTTTATTTTTTCTATCTGCTGCTATCGGAACAGTAATTTTATTTCCTGCATTCTCAATTTTGCAAAAAAATACAAAAGATTTTAAAACAGTAAATTATAATAAACAGACTTTTCGAAATGTTATTCTCTTCTTGCTGGGTCTGCCCTTGTTGATTTATTCAACAACTCAATTCCCTAAAGTTCATGGGTGGATTTTGTTTTTAACTGGGCTGACATTACTTAGTTTTTATATTTTTCTTGAGAAAAAATCAGAATTTCCTGCTTTTGAAGTTAAGCTTTTTTTCAAAAATAGGATTTATCTTTTTTCTAATTTAGCTGCATTGATAAATTACAGTGCAACTTTTGCAATAATTTTTATGTTGAGTTTGTATTTACAGAAAGTTAAACATTTAAGTCCTCGCGAAGCAGGTATGATACTTGTTTTTCAGCCTGTTATTATGGCTATTTTTTCGCCAATTACCGGCAGATTGTCTGATAAAATTCAACCGCGTTATCTTGCAAGTTTGGGCATGTTGTTTTGTTCAATCGGATTACTGGGATTTTCTTTTCTTACCGAAACATCTTCTATCTTTTTCATTATTGCTCTTTTGGTTATTGTCGGATTTGGAATTGCTTTGTTTTCATCACCAAACATGAATACTATTATGAGTTCGGTTTCAAAGCAATATTATGGTCAGGCTTCGGGAACAGCGGCTACTATGCGTGTGTTAGGACAAATTTTCAGCATGTCAATTGTCGCCATATTTTTTGTGGTATTTTTCGGTAAAACTGCCGTAAATCAAATCGAAAATGAAATTTTTCTCAGAGCCGAAAAATTTATTTTTTTAATTTTATCATTTATTTGTATTATTGGAATGATTTTATCATTTTATCGCGGAAAACTTGAAAGATAATTATGAAAACTAACAAAATATTTATTGAAGGAATGGAGTTTTTTGCTTTTCACGGACACTATCCAGAAGAAAAAACTGCAGGCAACAGATTTTTGGTTGATTTGGTATTGTATGCCGACACTCGTAAAGCTGAAATCTCCGATAGGCTCGAAGATGCTCTTAATTATCAGGTAGCTTATGCTTTAGTGAGAGAAATTCTTTTGAATACTAAATCAAATCTTATAGAAAAAATTGCTTCTAATATTTTGGATGTGCTGTTTGATGAATTTAAGCAACTCCAAAAAGCAAAAGTTAAAGTCAAAAAGATAAATCCTCCTATGGGTGGAAAAATTGACGCTGTTGGAGTAGAAATTAAAAGAAAAGCAAAAAAATGAACATTCTAATTGTAAATCCCTCTAAAATTCCGGCTTTACTCTATGGCGGCACCGAGAGAGTAATATGGTACCTTGCTAAAGAACTCACTAAAATGGGCCATAAAGTCCGGTTTCTGGTTGCTGAGGGATCCAATTGTGATTTCGCCGATGTAATACCTCTTCAAAAGAATAAGAGTTTAAATTCACAAATTCCTGATGATACCGATATCGTTCATTTTAATTTTCCCATACACGAAGAAATTTCCAAACCTTATATTGTAACAATACATGGTAATTCTAATCCGGGGCAGGTTTTCGATGTTAACACAGTTTTTGTTTCGCGAAATCATGCTCAACGACATAATTCGGAAAGTTACGTCTATAACGGATTGGATTGGGATGATTATAGAATGCCCGATTTTTCCGCTAAACGAAATTATTTTCATTTTTTGGGTAATGCAGCGTGGCGAGTTAAGAATGTGAAAGGTGCAATAAAGATTACAGAAAAAGCAGGAGCAAAACTTGTTGTGATGGGAGGGAAACGGATTAATTTTAAAATGGGATTCAGGTTAACTTTATCACCTCGCGTGAGGTTTTATGGCATGGTTGGTGGAGAAAAGAAAAATAATTTAATAAAAGCATCCGCAGGATTAATTTTTCCTGTTTTGTGGGACGAACCTTTTGGACTTGCAATTACTGAAAGTATGTATTTTGGATGTCCGGTTTTTGGAACTCCTCGCGGTTCTTTGCCCGAACTTGTAAATGAGGATCTCGGTTTCCTGTCAAACGACTACAACAAAATAGCTGAGGCACTGAAAAACGCTGACAACTACAACAGAAAATTCATTTCTGAATATGCTCGTGAAAACTTTAATTCAAAAATTATGGCTGAAAAATATTTCGAAAAATATTTACTAGTACTTAACGGGAAAAAACTGAATAATCACAATCCTATAAGTAATTAATTGATTAAGTTATGCACCAAATGCTGATTGATTTAATTATGTAAATTTCAAGTTAATGAAAACATTTGCTGTTATTTTAACAATATTATTATTTGCCGCAATTGCATATTTCTTTTATAAAATCAAGGACAAAAATTTCAAACGGAATGTTTTTATTGTCTTATTTTTTTTGAAGATTCTTGGAGGTTTTAGTGTCTATGCTGTCTATACTTATTTGTACGACCCTTCAATGGCCGATATTCACAAGTTTTTCAGAGGTGGAAAAGTGCTTTACCAAGCTGCAGATGAAAATTTTACCGATTATCTGCGATTAATTACAGGCATTCAAGGAAAACAATCCCATTTGCAAAAATATTACGACCAAACAGATTACTGGACAAGAGAATTCAGCTATGGACTTTTTAACGATAACCGTACAATTATGCGTTTTAACGCAATAGTTTGTTTATTTTCAGCCGGAAATGTTTACATACATATTCTTGTGATGGCATTTTTATCATTTCTTGGTTGCTTTGTTTTATACAAATCTTTCGATGAAATTTTTCCCGAACTTAATCCTTATTTAAAAATAATATCAGCTTTTCTGGTACCTTCCTGTCTTTTCTGGACTTCGGGCTTGCTAAAGGAAGGTTTGTTGATGTTTGCAATTGGTTTTACAATGTGGTTTGCAATAAAACTGTATAAAAAATTCAATATTTTCACTTTAATAGGTTTTATTGCTTCTGCCGCACTTATGTTTACCTCAAAAGTATATGCGCTTCCGGCATTTTTGCCTGCTTTGTTTTTCTTGTTTGTGTCTAAAAAGTTTAATTTAAAGCAACAGATAATTTTATTTTTTGCAATTATAGTTTTCAGTGCGATTTTTGTAATTTTTAGCGGAAAAATTATAGGTTACGATATTTTGCATACCTTATCGGGCAAACAAAACGATTTTATAAATTATATTTCTTTGCTCGAAGACAAAGGCAGCACTTTCGAATTGCCAAGGCTAAGTCCTAATCTGGAAAGTTTTGTTAAACTTGTACCTATAGGTTTTATCAATTCTATGTTTCGACCTTTTCCCGGGGAGGTACGTACAGTTTTTTTGCTTTTTTCTTTTGCCGAGATTGTTTTGTTTGTGATTTTTATTTTATTGAGTGTTGTGTTTTTTAAAAAGCCTCGTAATCATAATGAATGGAGAGTAATTTTGTTTTGTTTAACATTTGTTTTATTTCTGAATGTTCTGGTTGGAGTTTATACCCCAAATACCGGTTCGATAGTGCGTTACAGAACACCTGGCTTGCCTTTTCAGTATTTAATGCTTTTTATTCTAATTGATTGGAAAAGATTGCGAACTTTTGCAAATGATAAATTAAAATTAAAAAAAGTGAATATTTAATTATTAGCCACGAGTAAATTTTTAAACCAAGATTAAGCATTATATAATGCCAAATTTGCCTGAAGGCAGAAACATGAGGGCGTTGAGGCTCTCGAAACGCCCGTATTTCTATATTTTTCAGTGGGATTGTTTAGCCGAACGCACACACTTAGAAATTTTATTATTTCCCAATTGCTTAAAATGTTTTTAATTGAAGTTTTATTGTACGGCTTGGAGTGGATTGTTCGTTTTGTTTTATTTTACTTTTCTTCTTCCCCAACAAATCGAGACTAGCCCGTATTCCTTTCTAAACCCAATACACTGTGATTAAAAGAAATTTTAATCTAAAATCCGGGTTGAGACCACCGTTTAAAAAGAAAAAGTAACAAAAGAAAAAGCTCGTCGCATTATGAGATTTTTCTTAAAATCAATCAAACATTAAGCAAAAATAATACGCGTCTATCAAACAGCTTTACCTGAGACTTTGCTTCAGGACAAGTCCTGCTTTATGATTTTTGGACAAAAAAATTAGAATGCGAAAATAAACTCCTTGAACAAAATGCAAATTATCTTCAGTAATTTTTTAGGTTGTTTTCTTAAATGTACTTTTTGTTGAGTATTTTTTGGGTCGGATTTTTACTGTTTAGGTCGTAATGGGTTATTTGCTTTGTAGTATTTTACTTTTCTATATTCATAAATCTTTTCAAACTTTTATTAACAACTCGAATTTTTATAATATTTTTTTTTAATGTAACTTTTATCACTAAACAAATTTTATATTTTTATGTTAAATTTGATAAAATAAAACTTAATTACTATGAATAAAGACATCGAAATTGCAAGAGCGGCTAAAATGTTGCCAATAGTGAAAATTGCTGAGAAATTGGGAATTGATGAAGACCTTCTTGAAACCTACGGAAAATATAAAGCAAAACTGCCATTAAGTCTTATAGATGAATCAAAAGTTAATAAAAACAAACTTATCCTTGTAACGGCAATAACCCCAACTCCTGCCGGGGAAGGTAAAACAACTACATCCATAGGTCTTGCTCAGGGAATGAATAAATTGGGATATAAAACCACAGTAGTGCTTAGAGAACCATCATTAGGACCGGTTTTTGGTATAAAAGGGGGAGCAGCCGGAGGAGGTTATGCTCAGGTGATACCGATGGAAGACATAAACCTGCATTTTACCGGCGACCTCGCTGCAGTGGAAAAAGCACATAACTTGCTAGCAGCTTTGATAGATAATAATTTACAAAGTAGAGAGAGAAATCTGGGTTTGGATCCGCGAACTATAAAATGGAAACGCGTTATGGATATGAATGACCGATCATTGCGTGATATAGTTATCGGACTTGGTGGAACTGCCCAGGGAATTCCTCGCGAAACAGGTTTCGATATTACAGCTGCTAGTGAAATAATGGCAATACTTTGTCTTGCAAAAGATTTAAATGACCTCAAAGAAAAGCTCGGAAATATTTTTATTGGTTATACTTACGACAAGAAGCCTATTTTTGCCAGAGATCTCAATGCTCAGGGAGCAATGGCAGCTTTGCTTAAAGATGCAATAAAACCCAACCTTGTTCAAACACTTGAAAATACTCCTGCAATAATACACGGAGGTCCGTTTGCAAATATTGCTCAAGGGACAAATTCTCTGATTGCTACTAAAATGGCTCTATCACTCAGCGATTATGTTGTTACCGAAGCAGGTTTTGCATCAGAACTTGGAGCTGAAAAATTCTTTGATATCAAATCTCAGTATGGAAATTTAACGCCTAATGCTGCTGTGTTAGTTGCTACAATCAGAGCATTAAAATATCACGGAGGTGCATCATTGAAAGAAATAGAAAAACCTGATCCAAAAGCCGTAGAAAAGGGGTTAGCAAATCTTGAAAAACATATTGAAAATCTACAATATTTTAACTTCAAACCTGTTGTAGCTATCAATAAATTTAACACAGACTCAACTGAAGAAATTGCTGTGTTATCGGAATTTCTGAAATCCAAAAATATAAAATTTGCCTTAAACGAAGCTTGGGGTAAGGGTGGAGAAGGAGCTCTTGAACTTGCACAATTGGTTGTTGATACTGCAAATGCCTGCAAGACTTGTTTCCAGCCGTTGTATGATTTTGAATGGAGCATCGAGAAAAAGATTGAGACTGTAGCTACAAAACTTTACGGTGCTGCGGGAGTTGAGTATTCACTCAAAGCTCGAAAAGATTTAAAAACTATCTCTGATCTTGGACTGGATAAGTTGCCTGTATGTATTGCCAAAACACAAAAATCTCTTTCTGATAATCAAAACTTGAGAAACAGGCCAACGGGATTTATTGTAAACATTCGTGAAATTGAAATAGCAGCAGGTGCCGGTTTTGTAGTGCCCATAGCAGGTGATATTATGCGTATGCCGGGATTGCCCGAAGTTCCTTCTGCCGAACTTATTGACGTTGACAACCAAGGCAATATTTCAGGATTATTTTAAAAATAGGAATTAAAATTTTTTAGAAAAAATAGAAAATCCCGGGGTTTATTTTCCGGGATTTTTTGCATGTAAATATTATTCATTTCAATCCTAGTTGTATGATTTAATTTGATCAAAAGTCATAGGTGAAAGAAGATAATGGAATTTTTTGTTGAAAACTAACTTACTTTTTGATATTCTTATTCAAAATTATGTTGTTGAATTTTTAACAGAAAAGAGGGGCAAAATGCTATTTTTTATGCTCTGATACAAAATAATGTGGAAAAAAATTGGTTTTAATTTTTCTCAAATCAATAGAGGGTCTTATTAAAAATTGTGTTGTTAAATTTTTCCGTCTGGAATAATTGAATGGGAGGTATTTTTTAATAGAGAGAAAAATTACTTTTTGATATTCATATTCAAAATTATGTTGTTGAATTTTTTAATCATAAAAATTTATAGCAAAGTTTTAATAATTTAATAAAATTAATTTGGAAAATAATAATGAAGTTTTTTAATGGCATTTTGAACTTTTTTTCGGAATCTGTTGTTGAAATTCAGTCAATATTTGAAAAGTTCCAATAAAATTTTTATTGTTCTAATTTCTTAAATTTTTATTTCTTAAATTCATATTCAAATTTATGTTGTTAAGATTTTTATCTTATATAATTGGCAGTGGACAAGTGTAGTTTTGAAATTAGATAGAAATTTGTTTGGTGTTCTTACTAAAAAATATTTGAATTAAAAGTAAGATTATTGATATTTGATTTTGTAATTATTTTAATTTTTATACATTAAAGATAAAAATTTTTAGTGTTAATGTATTTTTCAAATAATCTAAAATTTATTTTCTCAAATGAACTGGAATTCTCTAAGGATTTTGAATTCCTATTCATTTTTTTTATATATATCATTGTGTTTTCCTTAATTTCAAGAATGTAGTTGTAGTTTTGTGATGTATAAACTTAAAGTAGATTGAAATTATTTTC
>LUZK01000150.1 GCA_001603595.1 Bacteroidales bacterium Bact_19 | reverse complement strand
AGATTGTATTTCACCTGTTCCAGACCCGAAAATGCTCAAAATCTGAAAACAGAGGTATATATTGACAATATTAAACTTTTATATTTGGTGAATTGAGATGCAACAAACAAGGCAGTTGGCAAAGTATATTTTATTTGATGTTTTGGCGGTAATTCTAACCTGGACTATTTTTTATTCTTTCCGCAAAATTTATATCGAACCTCAAAAGTTTGGTTACGAAATTCCTTTGGAATTTGACAATAAATTTTATTTGGCAATAATTATTTTACCTGTTTATTGGATTATTCTGCATTTGCTTAGTGGCTATTATAAAGTTGTTTTTCGGAAATCACGACTTCAGGAGCTGGGTCAAACTTTTATCACTTCTTTGATTGGTGTACTTATTTTGTTTTTTGTTCTTATTCTTGATGATTGGGTTGGTACTTATAAGCAATATTATCAACTATTCTTTCTATTATTGTTATTGCAGTTTATAACAACGTATTTACCAAGATTAGTTATAACTTCAATTACCAATAAAAAAGTACATAAAGGGAAACTGACATTTAATACTTTAATAATTGGAGATAATAAAAAGGCAATAAAACTATTAAAAGAAGTTGAAAATCAACCTGTATCGTCAGGAATGAAATTTATTGGTTTTGTTAGTGTTGAGAATAAAGAAAGATATTTATTGGAAGATTATCTTCCGCATTTAGGGAGAATTGAGGATATAAAACAAATTATCAGCGATAATAAAGTAGTGGAAGTAGTAATAGCTATAGAATCTACAGAGCATTGTAAAATAAAAAACATCATTAATAAATTGCAAGGAGTTAAAGCGGTTATAAAAGTTATTCCGGATATGTACGATATTTTAATAGGCAAGGTTCGAATGTCTGCAATTTTCGGTATGCCTTTGATTGAGATAAATCACAATATTATGCCTGTTTGGCAACAACATTTTAAACGTGTAATAGATATTGTTTTCAGTATTCTTGCCTTAATAGTTTTATCTCCGCTTTATTTATTTATAGCATTGGGAGTTAAATTTAGCTCTCCCGGTCCAATACTTTATAGTCATTATAGAGTAGGCAGGGGTGGAAAACCTTTTAAAATATATAAATTCAGGTCAATGTATGTTGATGCTGAAAAGAACGGACCTGCATTGAGCAGCAAGGATGATAACAGAGTTACCTCTTTTGGAAGGTTTTTAAGAAAAACCAGAATGGATGAGCTCCCTCAGTTTTATAATGTGCTTAAAGGTGATATGTCTTTAGTTGGTCCAAGGCCTGAACGTCAATTTTTTATTGATCAGATTGTTCAGAAAGCTCCTCATTATGTTCATTTATTATCTGTTCGCCCCGGTATTACATCATGGGGGCAGGTTAAATACGGTTATGCAGAAAATGTTGATCAAATGATTGAAAGATTAAAATACGATATCATTTATATCGAAAATAGATCTTTGTTTATTGACTTCAAAATTTTAATTTACACCGTAAAAATCATTTTTCAGGGAAAAGGTGTCTAAATTTTTCAATTAATTCTTACAAGATTTTTAACAGACTATTCAATCTTTGAAACGATTGAGTATGAATTAAGATTACCTTTTTTGTTGTAGGATTCATTTCTAATAACACCTAAATTTTTAACTATCCACTGAACAGATTTAAAATTCATGGTCATGAAACCTGTTTTACTTGTAATGTCTGAGCTGATTTTATAAGCTGTAAATGTTCCTGCAGGAACAGTAATTTCTTCAACAGCTTCAACAATAATATTGGTTACATCTACTCTCAAAGTCATTATTTTTATGCCTTCATTATAAATTACGGTTTCAACAAAGCCATCTTCAAGTTTCATTCCTGGGACTAATACAGATGGATACGCCAACTTATGAGCTTGTGTTTCTATCTTCATATTTTCAAAACCAGCCATCTGTTCGGGACTGATAAATGAATTCATGTCAACTTCGAAAACATCGCCTCTGCAATAATATTTTAAACGGCTTTTTCCTGAAGATTCAGATTTTTTATCAAAATTTTCAACTTCAATAACTATCTCTGTTCCATTTGATGTTTCACTAACAGAAATTACTTCGGAGGTTCCGTAACCGGTTAGTTTTGATTTGCTATCGTAATATTCAGTTGTGATTTTTTTCCCAATTTGCGATGGAATGTAAAATTCACATGTTTGGGCATTTAATGAATAAACGAAGCAAAATCCAATTAATAAAGTAATAATTTTTTTCATTTTTTTAATTTTTAATATTAATATTAAAGTTAAATAATTTTGGTGAATAAATAATTTTTTCAAATTTATTAATTATTTTAATATAAAAACAAAAAATAACATTTTTAACTTTTTAAATTTTGTTTTAGTAATAATTGTTTTTTAAATTATTTTGATTAACTTATTAAC
>LUZK01000006.1 GCA_001603595.1 Bacteroidales bacterium Bact_19 | reverse complement strand
TAAAAAAAGTATTAAAATAATGTAAAATATTAAATCTTGTTTTCCTTTTTCAATGGATTTCAGAAATTCCGAATGTGATTTTATTTCTATGTTCAAGTAATAATAACATTTTTGCGTTAATTCTAAACTAATAGGATTGAATACTTCAACAAATTTATTAAGTGCTTCTTGCTTTTTATCGTTGTAATACAAATTTAAGATATTTTTATAATGCAAATCGAGGTCTTTTTTAATGTTTATTAATTCAGTTTGTTTTATGATTTGCAATTGATTCAGTGCAGAATCCATTGATAAGGAATAATAATGTATTTTTTTAAGAATGCTATCAGTTGAATAAAAATATTCGTTATCGCTAATTAACAAAAAAATATTATTTCTTAAAATGGAGTTATAATTAATTAGTTTATTTAATGCTGAGAAATTGTTGTAAAAAGTTTCAGAACGCTCAATATAGTTTACTTTTACAGCTGGTCTTGAATGAATAAAAAAAATGAAAGCCGATGATAAAAATGTTAATAAAAATATATAAAAAAAAATAATTTTTTTTCTGTTTGTCATAAACAATTATTTCAAGGGTCAATTTATCTTCAAATATACGAAAATATAATTAATTTCTGAAAATTATTTTAAAATGCTAACAGAACCTTGAATTTTATGTTTTCCGTTGTTTAAAAAGATTATATAAAGGTAAGTTCCTGATGGTAAAGGATGTGAATTGGATGTTCCGTCCCATTTTTGAGAAGGAGAACATGTTTCGTAAACAATTTGTCCCCAACGATTATAGACCTGAATAGTTACATCTTGGTAAAGTTCAATATTTTGAATTTCCCAAGTATCGTTAATTCCATCGCCGTTTGGGGTAAAAGCATTGGGTATTATCAGGCATTCAAGTTCGGAATCTGATATTGATACTGATATTTCGTCGGAGCTGCAATTGTTGCTATCAATAGACTTAATTGTAAACAATCCCGGAGGCAAGTTTTCGATTATAGAATCATTGTATATTCTATTGTTGACCCGGTAAATATATGGAGACAAACCACCGGTAGCTTTTATTATTAATTTACCGTCAGGGTTGTTGTTGCAACTTACAGGAAAACTAATTGCATTTATTTTTATTTGTTCGGGTTCTTCAAGGGTGATTGTTGTTTCTGTTTTGCAATCATTTGAATCAGAAACAGTTAAAGAATAAGTTCCGGCGGGCAAATTTATAATTTTTGAATCGTTATATGAATACTCTTTAAATTTCCATTCAAAATAATAAGGTGGAATTCCTCCCGAAGCAAAAGCATTAATTTGTCCGTCATTTGAATTATGGCATTTGGGGTTACTAAAAGAAAATTCAATGCTTAACGGGGCTTCTGGCTCTTCAATAAAAACGCTATCAGAAACCGAACATCCATTCGTGTCCGAAATGGTGAAATAATATGTTCCTGAATATAAATTTTCTCTGTTCAACCCAACTGCACCATCTTTCCAAATGCAGAATAATTCGCTTTCAGGTAAATTTACCGAAATTCTGATTTCTCCGTTATTTTCTGCAAAGCACCTTACCGGAGTGGTATTAATTTCTCTAATTATAGGATTCGGATTTTGTAGTGTATATTCTGTCGTTCCGGTACAGCCTTTTGTGTCGGAAATCGTTACAGAGTATGTACCTGCGGGCAAATCAGAAATTTGTTGAGATGCTTCGCCGGTACTCCACAAATATTCGACGTCATTGTTTTCCGTAACGGCAATTAACTTTCCATCAGTTCCATCATAACATTTAATCGGCGAAACTTCCTGAATGTTTACCGTTAGATTACCATTTGCAAGAATTGTAATAACTGTATCTTCAACACAATTATTCGAATCTGTAACGCTTAATTCATAAACACCGGCGGGAATATTTTCTAAAAAATTCAAATTTTCACCGTTGTTCCATAAAAATTCATAAGGTTCAGTACCTCCTGTTACAGATATTAAAATGCTGCCAAAATTATTTTCACAATTTACATCTGTAACAGTAGCAAGAATTTTTATTTCTTCGGGTTGTGCTAAAGTTACTTCACCGTTATATTTGCAAACATTGTTGTAGGTAATTTCGAAAGAGTAATTTGCAGCAATTAAATTTTCTCTTAAAAACGAAGTTGAGTTGTTATCATTCCATACAATCGAAGAGTTTTGAGTATTTGTAATTATTTCTATTTCTCCGTCGGAATAGCCGTAACATTTGGGATTTTTAGAGAAAATTTCCACTTGAATTGTGTCAGGCGGTAAAATGGTGAATGAGGCAATTTCTGAACAAAGGTTGTTATCGGTAACTGTAAGTGAATATTCACCTGCAGAAAGCCCAGTTATTGTTGGATTGATATGTCCCGTATTCCATTGATAATTGTATGGAGCATTTCCGCCGTAGCAGTTTGCTGTAAGTATAGCATTATCATTTTCGGGACATTGCAGTTGTTGAGTTCCTGAAATTTGGATATTAAGCGGGGTAGGTGAGTCTATGTAAATGGAATCTACAGTTGTGCATCCAAACTCTGAAATAGCCATAGCTTTATGCCAACCTGCAGAGGCATTTGAAAGTATTGTGGAAATTATACTGTCTTCTTCAATCCAGAAAATCTCTGCTGGTACATTTGTAATTGCTTTAACGGAGGCATCATTAGCACCGAAGCAAGAAACAGGATTTAAAATTTCAAAAGAAATCTCCGGTTGCTCAAAAATTGTGATTTGTTTTTGTGTGTATGAGGTACATCCGTTGGGAGCAGAGTATCCATACAATATTGTGTGTTCACCGATACCGAAAGTTGAAGGGAAAAATGAGTTCCCGGAGATTTCTATATTTTGGAACCAACCGCCTTCAGGAATAGCATGAATTGACACTTCTGCAGAGTTAAGGCAATAATTATCTGAAGGTAAAACAATTTCAGGTGTTTGTATTGGTAAAATTTCAAAAATGTGAGAACTGCTCGAAGAGCACCCGTCATTTTCTACTGTATAATTAATCTGATAAATTCCCGGATTTAAGTCATAAGTATTTATTCTGTTTAGAGAATCAAGACTTGTACTGTTCACAACTCCATTTTCTGGATAAAAGTCAGGATAAATATAACCGTAATTTTGACAATAAGCATACGAAATGTTTGTTATAATAGGTTCAGTAACGTTTTTAACAAAAATATTATAATCAAGAGTTTTATTGCATCCGTTAATAACAATATTTGCATAAATTGTATTGTTACCCGTGCTTGCAATGGAAGGATAAAAAATATTATTTATTACAGCATTTCCCGACCAGGAAATATTTTCGAAAGAAAGTGGAAGCAAAATAGGGTCAGAGTTTTTGCAGATAGTTTGTGGTAATTCTACATCTATCGAGATTTCATCTCCAACAAATAATGTAAAATCAATTGAGACGAAGCAATTGCCACTACCGAAGGAATATGTAATTGTATGTTCACCACTGCCTGCTAAAGAAGGTACGAATTTATTGTTTATGATTCCGGGACCGATAAAATTACCACCCGGAGGCAAAACCTGTAATTCAAATTCTTCATCGGACATACAAAACTGAGAAGGACTTAAAAGTTCAAAGTTTAATGAATTTTCGTAAACATAGATTGTAGCAGTATATACAGATATGCAAATTTCGTTAGAAATTGAGTAGGAAATTATATTAATATTATTGGCCTGAGATGGGTCAAAAATTCCATTTTCAGGGTCAATGATTCCGTCTCCAGACCAGATTCCTCCTGGGTTAATTGGTGTTAAAATTACAGGTAAGTCATCGCTGCATAAAACAGATTGATATGAAAATTCCGGTTTAAGAGCTGGTAAAACGTTTATTAACAGAGTATCAGTAAAATAACATTCTCCATTAGAATAATAAAATATAATTTGATGGGTTCCTTCTCCGGCGATTACCGGATTAAATTCACCAGTATTTGAATTTATAATTCCATTTCCTGAAAATGTAAGATTATTACTGTTCATTTGTGGAAAAATTGAGCCATCATACATGCATACTTGTTGAGGATAAATTACCTGAACTATGTCATTATCAATAACGTTAATGTTTATGGTATCTTTTGATATACATGCTCCGTTTGTAATGGTTAAGACTAACGGAAAAGTTCCTGTTCCTGATAATGATGGACTGAAAATTCCTGCTGAAGAATCCAAAATTCCCGGACCTGTCCAGAATGAATTTGAATCAAGAGGAAGATTGTAAAAATCAATATTATTGCATATACTTATGTCATTGCCAGCATAAGCCTGAATAAAGTCGTCGACCGTAATTAAAACAGAATCTTTTGCTATGCAGGATTCATTTTGAACTGTATAATAAATTGTATGAGTTCCAACTCCTGCAACTGAAGGGTTAAATCGGCCAGTAATTGCATTCATAATTCCCGTACCTGACCAAATCCCACCGGAAATATTCGAAGTAAGATAAATTTGATTACTGTTAACGCAAAGATGTTCGGGAGCATTTGTAATCTGAACTTGCGGAGAATTTAATATTTGAATGTTAACACTGTCTCTTAAATTGCAGGTCGCTGTGCTAAATGTGTAGGTAAAATATACGCTTCCGGGTGTGCAAAGTTGTGGGTTTAAGATTCCTTCGGTAGGATTAATTATTCCCTGGTTTTCCCAAAATCCTCCTTCAGGATAAGCATTGAGTTGTATTAAGTGATCTGAGTTGCAGATTTGTTGAGGAACCTCAAACTGAATTTGCGGAATTTGTTCGAAATAAATTAATACAGTATCAGAGTCTTCGCAACCCGGGAAGCCAATATAATAAACTACTTGATAGAATCCCGTATTTAATGATTGGGTATTTACACTGGCTGAATTTGCATCTGAAATAATTTCGCCTAACCATATGCCTCCGGCAAATTGAGATTGAAGACTAATGACACTGCCATCTGCACAATAAGGACCGGTGCTTAATATAGTAGCATCTGGATATATTACTGTAATTGTTGCAGAAGCAGAATCTCTACAACCAAAACTATTTTGCAGATGATAAGTATAGGTTCCGGAATGTGTTAACTCTGCTTGATTAATCAAAAATAAATCAGAATTTATTATATTTCCATCTGGTAGAATCCAATAATTAATATCTGATATGTTTCCAGAAAGAGTAAAACTATCATGATAACAAATTTTTTCTGAAGCAATTATTGAAGCAGTCGGGGAGGGATTTATGCTAATGTTAGTTTGAGAACTTCCGGTACAACCAATTTCGTCGCTTACTGTAAGATAATAAGTTCCCGATAATTGGGGAATAGATTGATTTATTATCAGTGCATTATTTTGCGAGGACCAATTGTTTGGTCCTGACCAAAAATAGCTATAAAAGTTTCCCGTGCTGATATTAATGTTATCTCTTTCGCAGAAAAGGTAATTCTCGTTGAGTTGTGGATTTGGCCACTGGTTAATCTGGACATCAAATAATTTTACGAATTTACATCCGTTTTCACCGGTAACGGTTAATCCGTAAGTCCCTGATTGAAGATGTTGTGCATTTGTGAGAATAACAGATTGTTCTGTGGAATTAAACCCGTTTGGTCCTTTCCAGAGGTATGAAATGCCATTACTTGCCAACATAACAACATCTTGTCCTTCGCAAACAGGACTGTTAGTAAAAAAGTTTGCTTGTGGTCGAGGCAAAATTTCAATCCATTTTTCAATAACCTCAACTCCGCAAGGATAAAAAATTTCAGCTCTCAGCATAAATGATTCTTCAGCCGAAAAAGAAATATTTGTTGTGTTTTGATGTCCGGTATTCCAAACTATTTGATAATATTCGGGCAAATTGTTTATACTTAAATTTGCATTTATTGTTTCCCCTGAACATTTAGGTGAATTATCGGTAATTATTCCCGAGAGATTTATTTCATCAAAAATTCTAACAGTATATTCATAAAATTCTATTCCGCATTGGCAGCCGGTAAAAATTTTAATTTTTATTTCTTCTTCTCCTTCAAAAATGCCATCTGCAAATACGGTGTATGGAATTTCAATATATTCCTGTCCTGCCGGAATTGTTATTTGAGTTGGTAAAGGAGAATAATCTTCTGTTGGAGTTGCAGACCCTGATATAGTTATATTAAAAGTTATTGGTTGTTCAATGAAATAATTGTCACTTCTAGCAAAAATCAAATTATTTTCGCAACCTTCGTAGGTTTTATCAACCATTAACCAGTCATTAACATTTTTTACAAGAGGCATTGTTCCACTGACAAAACTACCAGCTTTGATGAAAACACCGCTATCAAAAATAGCATCAGCCGCGTCGGCTATGCTTAATCTGATATGATAAGTTTCGCAGGGTGTAACGCTCGTTGATGCTGTTAATGTAACAGTATATCCGTCAAATTGCAGGTGTGGTCAGTTGTCATTATTTCTATAATATTGAGTATTTATAATGTGATTTACATTATTTATACTTACCGGAGTATTATTTGTGCCGGGAATAATAGCTAAATTTTTATTGCTATAATTTTCAGGCCCTCCTGAAATATGAAATGCAAAAATATCGTTGAAATGTCCGCCTACATATTCTTCATATTCTTCGCTACCAAAAACATACTGAAAAGAAATTGTATTTCCTGCCGGAATAAAGTCAAATTCTAGAATAGAAGCATCAAAAGTTTGTCTGTTAATGATCGAACTCAATAAAGCATCTCCCGGATATTGAAAATTGGTTGATTTTGCCGGAGAATTGTTAGGTCCTGCTGCATTAACAGCCTTTCCGGTTGAAAGAATAATTCCCGAGTTAAAATCAAGCCCTGGAACTCCGTTGGTAAAATATCCTATTGCTTCGGGATGTCCTGTAAATTGAATATTGAAAGCCTCTACACAACCGGAAATCAAAACATTATTAACTAATTGTTCCGGAGTCATTGATTGAACTCCAATTACAGGAACTTTTGCATAAGAATTTGCTAAATTATTGAAAATCAATTTTATTTTTGTAATATCACTAAAGTCGTTAATCCATATGCGACCATAAACTTTTTTGTTAAAAACTAAAGTGTCAATCATACTTAAAGAAATGGAACTACTTATTGCTTGACCACATTCAATTTCTTGCGAATATTCAGAATCAAGATACAGAGAAATGCCGTGATCAACAGAATTTTTAAATTCAGAAGTAATTGTTAAAGGGAAATAAGATTCATCTATTGTAAAGGAAAAATAAAATTCAATACCTGCGTAATTTCTCGAACAAGACGGGGCTGATTGAACATAATGAGGATTATCAAAATTTGTTGAAAATTCAAAAATATTAGTTTCGCTTAGTTCTATTTCTGTTGGGAACAAAAAGTTATTGCTCAACGTTGTTTGACCTATAACATTGATGTTTATAGATAGAATTATTCCAACCGCAATATTTCCCCATTTTTTTATCATAAAGTTTTATTCTATAAACACTTTGGTTGTCATTGTTTCATTATTTGAAAATACTTTCACATAATATATACCTTGTGCATAGTTATTTGTAATCAAATTGTGGAAATTTTCTACGGTAATAACATCTAAAATCTGTTTACCGGCAGAATCAAAAACCTGAATTCTGTTAGGAGTTTTATTAGCATGTATAATATATCCTGAATTATCGGGATTTGGATATACTTCTATATTAAATTCCTGATTATTGTTATCGGGATTTTGTTCATCATCTTTAAAAATTACTGATAATGACGAAAAAGAGCTGCAGTATTCGGTTTTTACAGTTAAATTGTATTCTCCGGGATAGTAAATGAGCCTATTTAAATCACTGTAATTATCCGACCATATTATTTCTTGAATTTTAACAAAATTTGGATTAACATTAAAAACAGGTTTTACATCTACCGGAAATTCGGAAGTAATTATATTATTGTTTTCGAAACTTAAGTTTTGAGATATTGATGTAAATTCAAAATAATTAATTTTCATCGAAAATTCAAGAAGATCACTTACAGGATTTATGTAATATTTCTTGTAATAATTATCCTCAAAATTGACAGTGTAGTTATAATCAATATTTACAGAATGTTGAGGTAATATGTCGTCAACTGTGGTGTATTTAAAGAAAATTCCGGGTATATTTTTTTTCTGTTCAAACAAAAAATAGATTTCTGTTCCTTTTGGTATAATTAAAGAATCAATGTTAGTAAGTGTAATTCCAAAATTGGTTGTTACGGAGGTTTGGTTGCAGAAATAGTTTTGAGGATTTATTAAAGTTATTTCTGTTTTAATCTTTCTGAAATTATTAGTTGTGTCATTGTTCATTGTTTCAAAATGAGGGTCTTCTAAATTTGTTAAGATGAAATCACCTTCTTCGGGATCATCAGGATTGTTAACATCTGTGCTATCTTTTGAAGGAGTTGTAAATGTAAATACCTCCGAACAGTTTGAAAAAGTTTCATAAGTCTGACAAAATGCCTGAACATAAACATCATAAGTAGTTTCTGGGGTTAATGAAGTTAGGGTAATATTGTTGCAATAAGACCCTGAAATTAGAGTCCCTGTTCCTTTTTCGAATCCGCTAATACCGTATTCAAGATTATAAGTAGTGTATTCAAGAGTTGCATCCCATTGAATAACAGCTTTGTTATAGGTTAAAGAGGCACAATGGATGTTTTGAATTTCAGGACAAATTCCTTTGGTTGTGAAAGTCAGAGGATTGGAATAAATAAGCATTCCTTCACAATTTCCAACTAAATATACATCGTATTCCGTAAATGGATTTAGGTTTGTTAGATAAAAAATAGAATCGTATATGTTTATTATTGTTCCTTGTCCTTTAGTAAAACCATGAGTTCCATACTCAGCAAAAAGAGTATTTTCATCAATACTAAAATTAATAACGGCAAAATTTTCTGCAGCAAATTCCAGATGGGGAGTTTCCGACTGAGCACAATTAAGCGGAAATCCAAATCTGATTTTATCAATATAGAAATAATATTGAAATACACTCTTGTAGTGAAAAACTAAATATTTTGCATTTTCGGGGACAATAGTTCTGAATTGTTTCCAGTTTTGGTCAGCATCGGTAATATCTGATATCCAAATAATAGAGCTTAACGAATTTTGTGAATTTGATGAAAATCCAACGGAAACAAGTTCCTGACTACCTTCTAAAGCCTTGTAATAAAAACTTAATTCTGTATTAGCCGGTAAATCCAATAAAGGACTGATAAGATATTGATCATAAGGATTTCCCGCAGCTATGGAAGAAAATCTGAATGATTTTGTTCCGTGATAAGCTTCGTCGTTGCAAACAATTATTTGATTATCAGCTGGATGATTACTATTGGCATAAGATATTTGCCAGCATTCCAGTGGATTTTCAGGATTTTCGAAACTTTCGATATACGGTAAATTTGATCCAATTGTACAGGTAGTTCTAAAAGAGAATGGTCCTTGCCAATCTCCGGTACCTTCGAGGCAAATAGTTCTTAAATAAAACTCGTAATATGTGTCGGGTATTAAATTATTCAGGTCGGCAAAATCATTTGAAATATTGTTTATTCTAATACCGGAATTTATCGAAAATCCTTGTACTCCGTATTCAATTTGAGTATAATATATTTCAGGATTTATCGACCATGAGATTCTTGCTGATGTTTCTTTTATGTTTTCAATTAAAACATTTTTATTTTCATCACAATTGGTGCCTTCATATATTAATATATTATCAATACCAATTCCGTAACCGTATCCGCTTATTCCTAGAAATTTAATTTGCATTGTTTCTGAATTATCAGGAATTGCAAATTTGAATTCAGTCCAGGCTTGTAAGTTTTGAAAAATTATAGCTAAAAGGTTCCAATTATTTTGGGGATTAATTCTGTAATAAATTTTTAAAGTATCCTGATCAAGCGACCATGCAGGATTCAATAAATAAAAACTGAGAACAGGATTTTCTGAGTTTGAGAGATTAATTATCGGGCTAATTAATTCGGCAGAATCAGCATTGTAATTGTATGAATGGAAATTCATGTTATAATTTTCATTATCCACAGAACTGTAATTGCCGTAGGCTAAACCGTTTAACCTTGTCCATACGGCATTACCGGATAATATGTTTACTGTCCATAAGTTTGCATTTTCTTGATTTTCAAAGTCTTCATAAAAATAAAACATTGCAGACTGTGCATTCGAAATAATAGAAGCTAAAATAAATGCGGAAAATATGTTTAAAATTCTTTTCATATAACTTTCAGTTAATCGGTATAATATTTTATATAAAATTAATATGGTGTAGAAAAAAAGTCAAATTTGCAGAAGAGTAATGATATTTGGATAAAATACGATGATATAAAGTGCAAATATTCATAGGTTTAAGTGCATGATAATTAATGTTTAGATTAAATATTAAAAAAAATAAATTAAGTTTTGATTTTACATTATAAAGGCGATTAAAAAATGTAATAAGTATAAATATAGAGGAGTAAAATTCACCTTTATTTGAGAGTTTTAAAAATCACAAAAACCTTCAATTCTGCGTAATTTTAATAAAGATGAAAATTTTCTAGTTTATGTTTTTAAAAAGAATTGCTAAGTACTGATTTTAGGCAAAACAAAAACAAAATTTTCTTAAAAAATTATCATAAAAACTCTAAAAATACACAAGATGAAACACAAGTGTTTTTAAACATAAGTGATTTTTATAAATACAAAAAAGCTGAAAATAAATATATGTAAAAATAAATTAATGAAATTTTTTGCTATTTATCTTCTAATTTTATTTTATTAAGCTCCTTAATCCAGAATTGTTTTTCTTTATCAAATCTTTCTCTATGAACGGAGTCCACAGGATCGGCCGGAGGGGGTTTAAAGCTGAGAGGGTCAATTTTTCGGCCGTTTTCATGAATTTCGTAGTGCAGATGAGGACCTGTTGACCATCCGGTGCTGCCAACGTATCCAATAATTTGTCCTTGAGTAACATGTTGTCCAAGCTGAATATCTCCAAATTTCAAAAGGTGCATATAAACAGTTTTGTAAACGCTGTTATGACGGATTACTACATAGTTTCCTGCCCCTGTATCAAAAGTTTTTGTTTCGATAACACCATCCGAGGATGCATAAACCGGAGTTCCCATAGGAGCTGTAAAGTCAACAGCAAGGTGTTCTCTTACCTGATGAAAAATAGGATGCATTCTTGCATAAGAATATCGGGAGCTTACACTTGTGTATTCGAGAGGGGCGGTCATAAATGTTTTTCGAAGATTATTACCGGCAGTATCGTAAAAATTTAGTATAGAATCCTGAACAAAAGGAATTGCCCAAAACTCTTTGCCGTTGTGATAAAAAATTCCGGTTTTAATGTTTTCCAAACCCACACGATCATTTTCAACAAAGAGTTCATCATAAATGACTTTAAACCAATCTCCTTTTTGTAGAGCATAAAAATCAACCGACCAGCCAAAAACTTTAGTCATTGCTAAGGCTATATCCCAAGAATAACCTTTGTCAACAACAGCATTCCAGAGCGAAGATTTAATAACTCCTGTTGCACTCCTTCTAACTGTGTCAACTTTCTTTTCTAACTTACGTATGATTATTGTATCAGGATTTCTGAAATCGTAAAGAGTGTACTTTGTTTTTGTGTTTTCATAAACGAAAATTTTAGCCTGAGGAATAGAATCAATTATAGTGTCGGCAAATACAGTATAAATTCTTCCAATACTTATCGAGGTTGTATTAAATGTGTCTGAAGACATTTTTGCAATTTTGTCAATTTTATGCGAGCTAATGCCGTATCTGTTTAGAATAGTACCAAGATAATCACCTTTTCTTACAGTGTCTTGAATTATAATCCAATCATCAACAGGAATGCCGTATTTCAACTCTGGTTCAGACTCTGTTATTTCAGGAATGTGTTCTTCCTTCGTTTGTTTTCTTAGTATAACAATTGTGATTACCAAAATTGCCAAAAAAAGAATAAAAATGACTACTAATGCATTTTTGTTTTTCTTTAAACCCATTGGAATTTATTTTAGGTCAAAGAAAACAATTTTTTTAAAAAAATCAAAAGTTGATAATGTTTTATAGCCATAGAAATAAAAATAAATTATTTTTGTAAAAACAATTTTATGAAGATAATAGGTTTTTTTTGTTTTTTTGTTTTCTTACAGTTCGTAAGTGGACAGGAACCAGGATTTTTTAAAAAACAAATTTTATTTGAATCTGGAACATTTGGTTTTTATATCTACAGAGTCCCATCAATAGTTTGCACATCACAAAAAAATATATTGGCATTCGCAGAAGGAAGAAAGGGACAAGGAGGTGACTGGGATGATTCTTCTGTGGTTATGAGGGCCAGTTACGACGGTGGAAATACATGGACTGAACCCCGGGTCTTATTTAATGAGAACAAAACTCACACATCGAATATTGTTCCCATTGTAGATTACTATACTAACAGAATTCATTTATTATATGTTACAAATTATCAGAAAGTATTTTATACTTTTAGTGATGATGAAGGTTTGTCATGGTCAGTTCCGGTAAATATTTCTGATGCTTTCGAAGAATTTAGATCAAAATATGACTGGAAAGTTGTTGCTACAGGTCCGGGACATGGAATACAATTACGCAACGGTAGAATCATTGTTCCAATTTGGCTGTCATCAAGCACTTTGACAGATCCAAACAGCAATACATTGGCACATTATCCAAGCATAACATCTGTTTTATATAGTGATGATTTCGGAAAATCCTGGCTTGTAGGTGATATAATCTCTCCTCATAATGATACTCTTATTTTCCCGAATGAGGCTGCAGCTGTTGAATTAATGGGAGGAGAAGTTATGTTTAATATCAGAAATGAATCAATAAATTACCGAAGACTTGTTAGTATAAGCCCTGATGGGATAAGCAATTGGTCTCAGCCTTATTTTTCCGATAATTTTTTTGAACCAATTTGTCATGCATCAATTATTCGTTTTTCAATGATACCGTATCAGGAGAAAAATAGAATTCTGTTTGTTAATCCGGATTCCAGAATGATCCCATGGACGGCAAAACGTCCTTCCAATTTTAAAGCTGCTCCCAAACGCCAAAGATCAAATCTTACTTTAAGGATAAGTTATGACGAAGCAAACACTTTCCCTGTTTCAAAAGTAATAGACCCCGGGTTTGCAGGATATTCTGATTTAGCAGTTTCTCCGAATGGAATTATACACTGTATTTATGAAGCCGGTGCAAAATGGCAAAATCAATTCCTACCCATGAATATAACTCTTGAAAGTTTTGACTTAATATGGGCTAGCGGTGGCAAAGACGCTCTCTCAATCTATGATATGCCTCTAGATGCTCACATTAAATGTGCTGTTGAAAATAAATTAAATCCGGTGAAAAAGAAAAAGAAAAAATCTAAAAAGGGGATGAGGGGATGTTAGGTTGGTTAGTTAGATAGTTAGTCAGTTAGTCAGTTAGTTAGTTGGTTAGTTGGTCAGTTAGTTAGTTGGTTAGTTGGACAGTTAGTCAGTTAGTTAGTTGGTTTGTTAGTTAGTTGGTTAGGTAGTTGGTTGGTTGGGGAAAGGGTTTGAGTTTATAATTTGTATTTTAAAGAGTGTTAAGTTATTGCATTATAAGTAGATAGATGGAAAAATGACAATTTATTAAAATTGTAAAATTTCTTTCAATTATAATTCTTCTAAAATTTTTGCATAAGCTAATGTATGATTGTCAAAAGAATCAAAATAAATTTTAAAGTAAGTTTTATTTGAAATTGTATTTAAGCTGAAAATAGCAGATTTCGTATTGTTAAATTCTTCGAGTAATATTTGAGTTTTAAATTCAATCCCTTTTGTCCCGGCTAATTTATATACGCATTCTTTGGCGTTCCAAAAATGATTTAGAACAGTAATATCATTTTTAGAAATATCAAGTTCCTTGTCGTTGAAAGCTCTTTTTGAGATACGAAGAATTCTACCGTCAAGTTCTTCTATATCAATACTATACTGACTGTTGCGAGAATATATTATTCCTGCATACTTATCGGAATGTGAAATGCTGATAAATCCATTTTCGATAATCGGTTTTCTATTTTTGTAAGTTATATTTTCTGAAATTCCAATCTCTTTTAATAAAAACCTAACATTTAAAATCTCAAGTCTTCTTTGTGTCGAGGAGGAATGTTCAAGCAAAAATAGATCAACATCACTCAAATTGCAGATATTTCTAAGTTTGTGCTCGTTTTTGTCAATTTTAGTGATTGCCAAAACAGAGTTTTCGTCAATGTATTTTTTATAAACATTATTTATTTCCATCTGAATGATTCCATAAAATGAATTATATCTTCGGAAATAAAATCAATGACCGGCTTTAATGAGTCTTTATTTGGCGAAGTGCTAAAATATAAAGAACCACGGATAAAATGATTTATACTATCTGTTAAAAAAAATTGAACCGGCGTTGCAGTATTTCCTTTGAGTTCGTAATAAAAACCATAAACTCGCAAGGAGTCGTTTTCAAACCTGCGTTCATTAATTGCATCAGCTTTTACGGTATGTTTATAAATAAACTCATGGTTGTCGTCGAGTAATTCTACGAGATTGTTATTCACCTGTTTATAGGTTAAGTAAATAGTAGCTTTATATATAGGAAAATAAATATCCATCCAGCAATATTCTTCCCGTTCTTTAATAATGAATGAATATACCGGCAACTCGAATTTGAATGGGCAATCGTCGTCATAAATTTTATACTCGTGTTTGGGAAAATCAATTCTGAAATAGCCTTTGGGCTTTGGTGTCGAAGGCTTTTGTCCACAAGAGAGTATTAATGCCGACAACAATATCAGTATTAAAATTGAAATTTTATTCATGAGTTTTTTTAACTTTAATTTTTTTAATTCTTCGTTCATCCGCGGCAACAACTGAAAACTCAAAATTAAGAACATTTATTGTTTTATTTTTTTCTGGAATCTCACCATAAATTTCGAGCAGTAATCCGGCTAAACTGTCTGATTCTCCTTTTAATTCCTGAAAATCTTTGTAATCAATGTCGAGTAATTTACAAAAATCAACAATTGATGTTTTTGCATCGAAGATATACTCGTTTTCAGCAGTTTTTTCAAAAAGTTTCTCTTCTAAATCGGATTCATCGTTTATCTCGCCCACAAATTCTTCGAGTATGTCTTCCAGAGTTACAATTCCGCTCACACCTCCATATTCATCAACAACAATAGCAATATGTAGTTTTTTTGTTTGAAATTCTTTTAATAATTCATTTATTTTTTTTGTTTCCGGAACAAGATAGTGGGTACGAACAAGTTTTTGCCATCTAAAATCTTCTTTATTTGTTAAATAAATATAAGGTAATAAATCTTTGATGTAAAGAATTCCTTTGATGTTATCGAGGTTTTCTGCATATACAGGTATTCGGGAATATGCGGCATCAATTATTTTATCGAGAATATCGGGAAAAGATGAGTTATATTCGATTGCAAAAACATTGATTCTTTGTGTCATAATATCTTTTACCTCGAGGTTTGTTGAATTAACAATTCCCTCTAGCATTTCTTTTTCTTCTTTTAATTCTTCGGAAGCTAATTCTATAGCATGCGAAAGCTCTTCGATACTAATATTTGACTTATGTTTTGCTTCAACTTTTTTGTTAACAAATTTTGTTGAATTAACCAGTATATAACTGGCAGGAAAGAATATAAAATACAAAATCCTAATTGGCAAAGCCATTATTTTGGCAAATCGAACAGGCTTTTTACCTGCAATAATTTTTGGAAAAATTTCTCCGATTAAAAGAATTAAAAATGTAACACCTACAAGTTGAGTTAGAATAATTAAAACTTTATTTTCAACTCCTTTAAGGAATTTTGTGGTGATATATGTTGATAATATGATTATTGCGATATTTATAAAATTATTTGCAATTAAAATTGTTGCCAGCAAGTAGTTTGGGGAATCAAGAGTTTTTAAAATAAGGTTACAATTTTTACTTTTAGAAGATTTTAATTTTATTAGTTCATTTTTGTTTATGCTGAAGAAAGCAACTTCAGATCCGCTAATAAGTCCGGAAAATATTAATAATATAGCAGTAGCAAAAATGCTGATTAGGGTTAACGTGTCAGCATTGTTGAAAATATTAAGAAATATTGCGGTATTTAAATACGGCTCAGGGTCCAAGGCTGTAAAATTTTAATTAAAACGGAAGATCATCATCAGTATCTTGGTCATTTTTAAAATCAATGTTTGAATCTAGATCTTCTGATATTTTAACTCCATTTTCCAGTTCTGTGGATGGAGTATTTCCCAATGTAATTGGCTGATTTTCAGCTACAGGTTGATTTGGCTGCATTTCAGGTTCTCTTGATTCAGATTTTTTTTCGAGGATTTTTATATCCTGAACAACAATATCAGTGGAATATCTTGTGGTCTTATCATTAGCTTCCCATTTTCTTGTAGTTATTCTACCCTCTAAATAAACAAGCATTCCTTTTGAAAGGTATTTTTCGGCAAATTTGGCGAGATTGTTCCAGCAAACAATATTATGCCATTCTGTTGATTCTATTTTTTCGCCGTTTTTTCCTAAATAATATTCTGAAGTTGCCAAAGAGAATTTAGCAACAGGAGAATCTGGTTTATAATAATTAATTTCAGGATCTCTTCCTAATCTTCCAATAAGTAATACTTTATTTAAATTCATGATATTTTTTTTACAAAAATAAAATGATTTTCAATAATTTTAAAAAAATATTTAATGTTATTTAAGCAAGTCAAAAGTGTATAATGAGTTTTCCAATAATCGAATTTTGTCGCGAACTTCATTATTAGGATAAAATACAAAACCTTCCATACAAACCATTCTTTTTCTCGGAATATCTTTTTTATAGTAAGCGACAAATGGCCCGCCCATAAAGTCGCCTTGCACTCTCCATAATCCTCGCATAATTGCAGTTTCCAGATAATTATGATTAATAACTTCAACTATTGGGTAATCATATTTTGTTTCGGTAGTCATGTAGGTTCCCTGCAGCTGTCCCGGAACATTGTTCTTTAAAACTAAATTTCGCATGGCAATAAGATATTGCGGTGAATATGATGAGGAATCTGTCAAAGTCCATGAATAAAAAATAATATTCATTGTATAATCTCTTGTCTCATGCCCCATCCATGCAAAGGTGTCGCGATATTCGTATAATTGATAATTTTTTGGGATTTTTACCGAAATGTTGTATTTGTCTCTAAGTTGTTTACTTACTGTTTTATTATAGTGCGTTTGAATGGTTTCGACCCAGCGATCTCTATCAGCTTCCAAAAATATTTTTATAAGAGCGTCTTTGTTTTTTTCTAATAATTCAATGTAATCGGGAAGATCTCTAACGGCAATATTTACAAATATCTGCTTTTTTGCATACTTATCTTTTATGATGCTTATTTTTGGTTTTTCGATATTTGGATTTATTTCCAGAAAAATGATATTTCGGTGATACAAATTTTGGTCTTTAAACTTTTCCTTGGAGATCTGATGTAAATCAAACAATGGTTCTTCCATAGGAACTGCGGGACAATCCTGCTCGAAAATAGCGCGTAGACTATCTCCAAATTCACTATTCCAACTTTCGTTTTGCATTACAACAACAATATCTCCCGCAAGACCATGAGCAGTTGGAGCAGGTTTTACATTTGGATTATTACAAGAGAAAAATAAAAATGTTCCGAAAAAAAATACAATCAATAAAATGTGTTTTTTTATTAAGGGATTATTCATAAATTTTTTTTATTACAAAGTTATTCAATTTTAATTTTCTAAAAATAATCTTTTACATAATAAAACGTTAAACACAAAAAGATATTATCAAATAATTTTTTTGAATTATTGAAATTAAGGCACCAAAATGAAAGAAAAAAGACAAACCTATAAGTATTTTTTTTATCTTTACCGAAAAAAATATGAAAACGATAATCATAACAGGAGGAGCAGGGTTTATAGGTTCACATGTTGTAAGAAGATTCGTTAAAAATTATCCTAATTACAGAATAGTAAATCTTGATAAACTTACTTATGCAGGAAATTTAAAAAACTTAAAGGATATTGAAAATTTTCCAAATTATATTTTCGAGAAAGCTGATATCGTTGAAGAGGAGATGATATTTTCTGTTTTCAAAAAATATAATCCAGATGGGATCATCCATTTAGCAGCAGAATCACATGTTGACAGAAGCATTTCAAATCCAAAAGAATTTATTCTTACAAATATTGTTGGAACTGTTAACCTTTTAAATGCTGCTAAATTTTTGTGGCAGGATAACTATAACGGAAAACTTTTTTATCATATTTCAACTGATGAGGTTTACGGTTCGCTTGGGGAAGATGGATATTTTACTGAAGAAACTCCTTACGACCCACGTTCTCCGTATTCGGCTTCAAAAGCCGGTAGCGACCATCTGGTAAGAGCATATAATCATACCTACGGATTACCGGCCATAATATCAAATTGTTCAAATAATTACGGACCAAATCAATTTCCGGAAAAACTTATTCCTTTAGCCATAAACAATATTAAAAGTATGAAACCAATACCTGTATATGGCAAGGGTGAAAATATAAGGGACTGGTTATATGTTGAAGATCACGCCGCTGCAATTGATTTAATTTTTCATCAAGGGAAATCCGGCGAAACTTATAATATCGGCGGAAATAATGAATGGAAGAATATAGATCTTATTCATAAGCTTTGTGAAGTAATGGACAAAAAACTCAACAGAGCTCGCGGAAAATCAGCCAGTCTTATAACATTTGTAAAAGACAGAGCCGGCCACGACTTGCGTTATGCAATAGATTCTTCAAAAATTATGAAAGAATTAGGATGGAAACCGACTGTTAATTTTGAGCAGGGCCTCGAAAAAACTGTTGATTGGTATCTTTTAAATGAAGAATGGCTAAATGAGGTTGTTTCAGGTGAATATAGAAAATATTACGAATTAATGTATAAAAATAGATAAAAATGTTAATTCACTTTTAATTTTAGAAAATATTCATTTTTTGAAACATTTTTGTCCTTTGTTCGTATATTAATGAAAAATTTGAGATATGCAAAAATTCGAATTATTCGGTTGCTTAAACAAAGTAGAGAATCTCTGGTGTTTAGAAAAAATTGCCATTCCGAATACCTGTATATTGGAATCATTTGATGTTTTTCCGGGATATTATGGCGATTCTCCTCAGGATATAAAGCCTAAATTTGTTTATATTGTTGCTGATGAACTCTATAATTTTGAGCAGATATTGCGGTTTGCCGGTAAGGTAAGGAAAATATTCCCACATGATTTCAATGCTGCACACGCAGAAATTACTGTTGGAAATAAAACTTGTTCAGCAGTCCGTATTACAGGTATTGAAGAATATTCCGAAATAAAAAAATTGCAAGAGGAATTTAAAAATTGTGGTTTCGCACTCAAAAAGAAAGTTAGAGATATTGAAAACACTGAGGCATTGATAAAAATAACAAAAATTTTCAAACTGGAAGCCGTTGGAGATGATATGTTTATTGATTCTATATTGTCAGATATTGGTTATTTTATTGTTTATAATGATATTCCATGGGAACAATTTGCCTCAAAAGTGAAAATGTTTAAAAGCTCTTGGACAGGAGCCTCTTTCGACGCAGCAAAGTGCTTTGTGGTAAAAGATAATGGTATTATGGATATGGTCAGAATTTTTAGGAAAGGACTTAACATTGAATTTCTGGAAAAACTGAAAAATTGCTATAATAATATTGGTTCTTGCAAATAGTTGTTAGGCAAACTTTTTAAAGTAGTTTATTTCTTCAGAAAAATTTAAATCCGGATGTTTCTGTAGAATTACATTTATCTTCTCAAGGTTTTTACTGCAAAACTTTCTGTATTCGTTTGAATCAGGATTAAATGGGCGATGCAATCTTGCCATTAAGATTTCTTCAATTTGTTTTATCAAACTTTGAGTGTATTTGTCGAAACATGCTTCGGAAAATTTTTGATAAATATAGTTTATAGCCAAATTTGAGGGATGAACAAGATCTTCGGTATAATACCTGTAATCCCTTAATTCGTCAATTAAAATTTCATATGCAGGGAAATAATAAATTTTACTTTTAAAAAGAGAATTGTTTAATAGTTTTGATAATCCGGTAAATAATATCGCTTTTGAAAACGAATTGGAGATTGCACCTTCATTAAAATATCTTACAGGACTTACCGTGAAAATAATTTTAATTTTTTTGTTGAAAGAAAAAAGATTCTTAAGCAAGTTTTCCCAGATGTTTTCAAATTCTTCAGTTGAAATAATTCTGTGGGTAAAGTTTTTTGCCGGAAGTTTATGACAATTAGCAACTGTTTTAGAATTTTTCTTAAGTTCAAAAACCATTGCAGTTCCGAAACTGATAAATATAAAGTCGGCTGATTTGAGTTTATCCGAAAAATTTTTTATAGCTGTGTTGATTTGATTTAATGTTTGATATCTGTCTGTATTTGATAAACGACTGTGAAAGTCGAAATGATGCCAAACACCTTCGTGAAGGAAAAGCTCATTTTCGGAAATCGGATTTTGATTTATGGCTCTTTTAATGGAGTTTGCTAATGAAATGGGATTATAATTTATTCCAGTGGGATTTATTGAGACGTAAAATTTTCGTTCTGAAAGTTTTTCACCCATATTTTCGGCAAAGCAAGATCCTGAAAATATTAATGTGGAATCGTAATTAATTTTAAAATCGTAGTTCGGAATATCAACATAGGTTATGAGTTTCATTTTTTATGGTAAAAATACTAAAAAAAAATACCTCGAACTTGTTTTGTTTCATATTCGAGGCAAGATTTTTTAATTTGTACTATGTTTTTCGTATTTTGACAGTAGTTTTGCTTTCTCAACCAGATCTTTAAATTCATGGATATATCCATAATTGTCTTTTAGGTTAGCCTTGTTAGCTAATTCCAAAACGCTGTCGTAAGTAGAAGACCCTTTAAATTCAGAATCTCTTAGTAACATACCAAATTCAGCCACCGCAGATGCGAAAAGAAATTTGTCGGAGAAATCCTTAGTCTTTATGTCTTTTTCGGCTATTTTACTTGTGATTAATTTGCTTGTTTTTTCGCCGGGGGTTTTATATCGGATTTTTAGAGTCATTAAATCGCTGCTGTTTTTTATTTGTATGGTCTGATAGTTTAATTGATCAACATCAGAATCTCTTGAAACTCCATCAGTCGGGACTAATTCGAATAAAGCCGTTACTGAATGTCCGCAACCAATATCTCCGGCATCTTTTTTATCATTATTAAAATCTTCTTTATTTAGTAATCTGTTTTCATATCCGATGAGTCTATATTCTTTTACTTTAGCAGGATTAAATTCAATTTGTATCTTTACGTCGTTTGCAATAGTAAAAAGAGTACCCCAGAGTTCGTGGTCGAATACTTTCTTGGCTTCAAGTATGTTATCAATATAAAAATAGTTGCCGTTGCCTTTATTCGATAAGGTTTCAAATCTGGAATCTTTATAGTTTCCTATTCCAAAACCTAAAATTGTCAGATAAACACCCAGATCTCTTTTTGATTCGATAAATCTTTCAAGTTCGGAAGTGCTACTGATTCCGACATTAAAATCACCGTCAGAAGCTAAAATTATCCTGTTGTTAGCATTTGGGATAAAATTTTCCTCAGCTATTTTATAGGCAAGTCTAATTCCTTCTCCTCCTGCTGTTGATCCACCGGCATTTAACTTGTCAATAGCCGAAATTATTTTCTCTTTTTCATTACCCGGAGTTGATGGTAAAACAAGTCCTGCTGCTCCTGCATAAACAACTATTGCTACTTTGTCTTGAGGTCTGAGTTTATCTATAAGTATTCTAAATGATTTTTTTAATAAAGGTAATCTGTTTTCGGGAGCCATTGACCCGGAAACATCTATTAAGAAAACAAGATTATTCGGTGGTAAGTTGTCTTCATCTATATTTTTTCCCTGAATTCCAATTAATAATAATTGATTTCTTGAGTTCCAGGGACAGGTTCCTAATTCTAAATATGTGCTGAAAGCATCATCTCCTTTTGGTTTTTGGTAATTATAATCAAAATAATTAATCATTTCTTCGATTCTTACCGCATCTTTATAAGGCATTTGCGAATTGTTCAAAAACCTGCGTACATTTGCATAAGCTGCTTTGTCAACGTCAATCGAGAAAGTTGAAAGTGGATTATCAATAACTTTCTTAAAGCGATTCTCCGAAATATAATTGTATGTTTCAGTGTTATAATTGATGTAGCTGTCATCATAAGAATTATACATAGCAGTTTGTCCGGAATAGTTTGAGTACTCATAAGCAGCACTAGTTTTTGCATTAATTCCTACTGATGGTTTTACGTCGCTATATCTGTATTCATCCTTTTTATTAGATAATTTTTCGTCGGGTAAAAGACTAATGTTAAATGTATAATATGTATTTTCCGATAATACAATTTTTTTGCTTTCAAAAGACTGATAATTTGAACATTTTATAGAAATAAAATAAATTCCGTCATTCAGATTATCAAATTTATAAAATCCCCCATTGTTAGTTTTTACAGTTAGAGTAGAAAAATTTGCAGAGCTAAGTTTTACTTCAATGTTAGGAATAGAGTTTCCGGTTTTTGTGTTGGTAACGTATCCGGAGATACTGTTTTTTGCAATTACCAAGGTTATTGAGTAAAGTAAAATTACTGTTAAAACGATTTTTGTTCTCATAATTTTAAATTTTATGGATTATATTTTTTTATTGAAGAAAAAGATGTTAGGGAAGAAATTTTTCCATAAATTTTGTTTAATTTTGAAAAAACTTGTTTTTGAGAATTGTAAAAGAGTATATACAAGATTTTATTAATTTAATCTTTCCGGATACTTGTCTTGTATGCGGAGCGCTTCTTCATAGGGGAGAGAATTTATTGTGTTTGAAATGTTTATATCATCTTCCGCGAACAGATTATTGTAAATTTCCTCACGAAAATCATATTATGGATCTTTTTGCTGGCAGATTAAGACTTGAAAAAGCAACAGCCTTGTTTTACTTTCAAAAAGCCTCGGCATACAGACATTTACTTCATTTATTAAAATATAAGAATAAGCCTCAAATCGGTATATTGCTTGGTAAAGAATTAGGCGCTATGATGTTGGATTCAAAAAACTTTAACGATATTGATATTATTGTTCCTGTTCCTTTACATAAAAAAAGAGAAAAGGAGAGGGGATATAACCAAAGTTATATGATTGCTCAAGGGATTTCTAAGATTCTTAAGAAACCGGCTTTGGATCATTTGTTAATAAGAAATGAATATACATTTACTCAAACAAAAATGAGTAAAGAAGAACGTTGGAAAAATGTTTCCGGGAAATTTTCCATAACGGAAATTAACAAATTAATAGATACCCACGTATTACTTGTGGACGATGTTGTTACTACCGGTTCAACAATAGAAGCCTGTGGAGAAGAATTATTAAAAGTTCCGGGCTTAAAGCTAAGTTTAGCGGTTCTTGCAAAAGCTTAGAGATTTTGCAAATAGCAATATCTCCAAACTTTATATCTAATTATCTAATAACAGTAACTGTTCCAACAATAGGATCATCTTCGTTGTTGAGTATTATATTATACAGATATACTCCGGTAGGAACTGGTTTTCCTTGATAAGTTCCATCCCAATATCCTTCGGTGCCTCTCTTTTCATATAGTAATTGTCCCCATCTATTGTATATCTGAATAATTGCACGCGGGTAGAGGTGAATGTTTTCAATATACCATATATCATTAAATCCGTCATCATTTGGAGAGAAAGCAGCTGGAATGTTAAGACAATTTCTGTCATTTTCCGGTACAACAATCGGTTCTATTGTAATCATACAATTGTTAGTATCTTTAACAATTATTCTATAAGTACCTGCAAAAAGACTGTCAACGAAGTTTAGAACCTCGATATCGTCGAACATAAAGTAACGATATGGAGGTGTTCCGCCAAAGGCATTAACAACAATATATCCATCGTGATTACCTCTGCAAGAAGTAGGTCCTGTTATAAAGTTTGCAGCCAATCTTTGAGGTTGAGTAATAACAACAGAAGTATCAACAATACAACCATTTCTGTCGGTAACAGTTAGATTATAAGTGCCTGCATCAAGGAATCTTAAAGTAGAGCCATTAACTTCAACGCCATTGTAGTACCAGTAATAATTGAATGGAGGAACTCCACCTGTTGCAACAGCATTAATTGAAGCATCCATTGCTCCGAAGCAACTTATGCCTTGAATGAAAAGTTCAACTTTTAAAGGATCATCAGGTTGACTAATAGTTCCCGATGCAGAAACAATACATCCGTTTGCGTCAGTAACAGTAACTGAAACAGGTCCGGGTTCAAGGTTTGTTAAGTTGTATTGATTTGATCCATTAAACCATGTTATGTTGTAAGGAATAGTTCCGCCTGTAACGATAATTGAAGCCGAACCATCTCCGTAGCCGTTACAGTTGATGTTATACGTAGTTAAATTAATTTCGAGTAATTCTGGTTGAGTAACAACAATACTGTCAAAACCACTACATCCCCAACTATCAGTAACGGTAATGCTGTAAATTCCGGCAGGCAAGTTGAAAATAGAATCGTTTGTGCTACCGTTGTTCCATAAATAATTTATATTATCAGCGAATGAAGACACTGATACAGTTAGGGAAGCAATTTCATCTTTGTAACATTTGTTAAAAGTTATTGGATATATAGAAACATCTAGACCGTTTAGTGCTTCAACCACAACATCATAAGCAATCATACAATTATTGGCATCTGTAATAGTTACAGAGTGCAAACCTGCGGGAATGTTAAACAAGTCTTGAGAAGTAGAACCATTAGACCATTCATAGGTGAAAGGAGGTGTTCCACCATGAGTTGAAGTGATTATCGAACCACGAGAAACTCCGCAATTAACTGGAGTAACAATGAAATCAGCTTCTATTGGGAGCGGTTCAAAAATTTCGACACTTCCATGAGCTTGGCATCCATTTACATCTGTTACTGTATATTCATAAATACCTGCACCTATGTTGTTTAGAGTTGTTCCTGAAGAAGGAGGAATTGTATTCCAAACAACAGTTAATGGAGCTGTACCACCTGAAAGGTTAAGACTTATCATTCCATCGCGATAGCCAAAGCAAGAAGGATATTGAATTTCATTAATCGTTGCAAGAATGTCAGAAACTTCATGTAAATCAAAAGTTTCAGAGTTGGAGCAACCATTGTTATCAGTAACAGTAACAGTATAAACTCCGGCCGTAACATCTAATAATACATTTGAATTTGTGTTACCAGGGTCGTTCCATTGATAGTCATAAGGAGGAAAACCATCGGCAGCAAGAACGACAATCATTCCATTCGTTTGTTGGAAACAGGTAGGATCTTCAATGATAATAGTATTTATGGCAATTTGCAGAGGTTGATTTAAGAAAATACTGTCAACTTTTGCACAACCAAGCGAATCAGTAACTGTTATGTAATACATACCTCCTGGCACATCAAATAAATCCGGTTGGGCTGAATTTATTGGATCGCCCCATAAATAATCATAAGGTGCGGAACCGCCAACAACAGATGTTTGAATACTTCCATCTGAATAACCGAAGCACGAAGGTTCGGTAAGACTGTAGCTGATTTGAGGTACATCTGTAACTTGTATAGTTACTCTAGCGGTATCAGTACAGTTATTTGTATCAGAAAAATAATAAATTAATTCATGAACACCTGGCCCTGCAATCAAAGGATCAAAAGCATAACCAACAACTCCTGGACCTTCAAAAGTTCCACCTTCGGGCAATAAAGTAGGATAAACTATATCGTTATTTTCACAATAATGATTGTTTATATCAGTGATGCTAACTGTGGGTAATTCGTGAACAGTTACTTCAAATTCTGTAGAATTAGTACATCCGTTAGTGTCGGTATAAGTATAATTTATGGAGTGAGTCCCGGCGCCAGCAAATGCCGGATTAAAGATGTTTCCAATAATTCCATTTCCGCTCAGAATACCTCCTAAGGGATCAACATTTACAATAACTTCAGGAGAATTTAAACAGTATTCTGGATCTAAACCGGTAATTGAAACAACAGGTAACCCATAAACCGTAATTTCTGTACTGTCAATAGAGTAGCAACCATCAACAGTAATTTCGTAATAAATAGTATGTACACCAACACCGGCTAAATAAGGATCAAAAGTCCCCGAAATTTGATCGGATATTCCTTGGCCGCTCCATGTTCCTCCTGATGTAGCAGCAATCATATCAAAAGGAAGAGTATTTAAACACACCGGTAAAATATCATTTATTGTAGCATCTGGATTAGGAAGTACTGTTAATGTTTGATTATCAGTGCTTGAGCAAGATCCATTCACAATTGTGTATGAGATATTATGTGTGCCAATACCCGCTGCCTGAGGATCAAACAAGCCATCTATATCTAAACCATCGCCAACCCAAACACCTCCGGGGTTAGATGCTGTTAAATATGTTGGATTATCGTTAAAACAGAAAGTATCGCCTGATGTAATCTGAGCAATAATAAATTCATCTACAGTAATGTCAACACTTACAACAACCTGACATACACCAATTGAATAGAGATAACTTATGGTGTGAGTTCCTGGTCCTGCAATAGCGGGGTTAAATTCTCCAACAAGATTTATTCCGGGGCCGCCCCAAAATCCACCGGCAGGATTCGCCAAAAACATTTGTATAGGATCATTTTCACAGAAATTATCACTAGTTAGGATTTCAACAAAAGGAGCTGCCTGAACTTCAATATCAATACTATGCGAATCAGAACAAGTTCCATTTACTACAGAGTATTGAATTGTATGAGTGCCGACACCTGCAACAGAAGGTGAGAAAATACCTGCAAATTGATCAATAATTCCATTGCCTGACCAAATTCCACCTGGACTATTTGCTGTTAATGTTACAGGATCTATATTATCACAGAATGGACCTGCAGGAGTAATAGTAGCGTCCACGGCAGCATCTACTGTGATGGGTTT